>JAKIUJ010000143.1 GCA_021647625.1 Desulfobacula sp. | reverse complement strand
GAATCTTTTACTTCTCTCTCTTTCTCTTTTTCAAAACTTTTTTTGTAATCAAAAAACTCTTTACGCATGTTTGGTTCATCAAAAATTTCAGTTGCAAATTCGTTTATATCAAACTCTTCATTGTTGGATAAGTAATTCATCGATTTGTTTAAAAATGCAATCTGTTCATCTTTACCTTTATCGTTTTCTACAACTTCTTCTGAAAACGATTTTACAAAATCGACATACTGCGAAGTGTGATAGTAGAAATCTCTTACAAACTGGACTTTCAAAAATTTATTTTTCCAATATTCTGTGTCGTAATTATTGTTATCAACACTTAAAACTCTGTATCCATCATTCTGCTCAATATTTATAATCAGGCAACCTTTATCCATTTTTTTTGAACTTACACCTTCGTTAAGATTTATTCCTAATGATTGATTGGAATTAGAAAACTTAAAGAAATTCTGTTTCCTTTCAATTTTAAAAATCAGACAATTCTGTAATATCAGGTTTCATGGCAGATTTAAATGACTCAGTGTTATTTATCCGATTCTCATCCCATCATCATGAATTCATTCATTTTTAACTAGAAAATAACCGGTTTTACCCGGTTCATTTTTTTGTTGAGATATTATGGCTCATAAAGAATTCTCAAACCATCTTGTGGATTAGATTTCAAGAAGAATGATCCATAAGATCAAATCATAGACTTTTATCAATGAGGTTGATTATAACTTGATGTTTGAAATACTTGCTTTATTGTAAAATCACGCGACTTCAAGTCTTAATCTTTTTCCAAGTGCGTTTGCAAATTTTTCTAAGGTTGATAATTTAATATCTTCAGCATGATTCTCAATTCTTGAAATTGCAGATTTTTTTGTGTTTAAACGGGAGGCTAATTCTTCTTGTGTGAGACCAGACTCTTCTCTTGCCTGCTTCAGCAACACTCCGATTTTAAAATGCTCATATCCAGAATCAAAATTTTCTGCAAATACCGGGTCATTTTTTTTTCTTTTTTTGATATACTTCTGGAGATCACTCATGATTTTTTCCTCTTAAAATAATCCTTCATGCGCTTTTCAGCAATTTTAATTGCCTGTCTGGGAGTTTTTTGAGTCTTTTTCTGAAACGCATGAGTTAAAATAATAATTTCAGAACCATCAAAAAAGCAGAGAATTCGAAATATATTTGATCCAAAATTAATCCTGACTTCCCAAAGATTATCTGTGTTAACCATTTTTTTAAAATATTTAGAAGGAACATTAATATGCTCTTCGACTATATTCAAAACCCAGACAACTTTTTTAGCCTGTTTTGCTGTTAAATTATCAAGAAACTCTTCAACCGGACTTTTCCCAGACTCTGACCTGTAAAAATTAATTTCTTTCATATTATCTGTATGTTAACACGCAGGTTAACTAAGTCAAGGAAAAAATTAGATCTATTTTTTCTTCTAACAGCTCAATTTTCTTTGTCTCACACTCCCAGATTACATATACCTGCCATCCCATTTGGAATAGCTTTTTCTGAACCATCTTATCTCGTTTAATGTTCTGATTGAATTTATTCTGCCAGAAACTAACTCTGCTTTTTGGATTATAGGCGTATCTGCATCCTTCATGTCGATGCCAGAAGCAACCATGCACGAGAATAATTTTTTTAAAACGGGGCAAAACAATATCTGGTTTTCCGGGCATATCTTTTCTGTGTAATCGAAAACGATACCCCTTGTGGTGTAATAAAGACCGAACTATTAACTCAGGTTTGGTATCACGATTTTTTATTCGTGACATATTCCAGCTTCTATGTTTTCTGGAAATAGAATCCATTTCATATTTCCGACACAGACCTGTTGACCAAATCATAAACAACATCAGCTATCTGTCTTGCCAGCAGGGGTGGCACAGCATTACCGACCTGAATGTACTGCTGTGTTCTACTTCCTTCGAAAAAATAATTATCGGGAAAGGTTTGTAATCTGGCTGCTTCCCTTACAGTTAAACTGCGACATTGTACAGGATCATAATGGATAAAATAATGTCCGTCTTTGGAAATATGACTGGTCACAGTGACGGATGGCCTGTCAGCAATCTGTACCCGGAATCGATCATTAAAATGACCACTTCTGGCATTTTTATGTGCAGGAATCAATTCATCAGGGAATTCAGAAATCAAAGGAGATCTGCCATATTTTTCAGCAAATGAGGCCGCATAAAGATACCGATGAAGATCTGAAACCATATGTGATCTACTGGTATGATTGCATGCCCCTTCAAGTTTTTGATCCAGATACCATGATGAAATATTTTTATCCGGGAAATGCGTTGCAGGATATGGGAAATATTCGCTTCCCTGCTTTAGATTTTTTTCTGAAATTTTTTCTAAGGTCATTTTGATTGATTTAATGAGACCTTTGTCTGCACCATTTGCGAACCAGTCAAGATCAACTATCTCCCATACCTTCTCCAGCCAGCGATCATAAGTATTATTTTCTTTGTTACCTCTTGATAAGCCACTGCGAAGTTCTGGCAGATCACCAAGAACCTCTTTTACTGTAACCGGCTTTTTCTTTTTCAATGTCTTAGGAACAGCTGTCGAAAAATCATTTCTTATTCCAATTAAAATGACTCGGTGGCGAGCTTGAGGGATACCATAATGTTCAGTTTCAACAACAAAATCGGCGGATTTTGTTGAATCAGAAGAATTTTGTATAAGAGGATAAATCTGATATTCAAGCGTTGAAATTTTGTCTATATCCTTTATCGCCTTCCCGGGGTGTTTCAGGTCATAAATAATTTTTTCAAAAAGAGATTTACCATTCAGTTTAGCAGATAACATGCCTTTAACATTTTCCATAATGAAAAAATCAGGCTTATGTTGTGCAATCAATCTTAAATATTGCCGGTAAAGGTAACTACGTTTGTCTTTTTCAACAGTATAGCCGGTGATTCCTTTATTTCTGGATCTGCCAATAACGGAATATGCCTGACAGGGAGGGCCACCGATCATACCCCAGCATTTTATATCAGATGAACCTATGATCTCTTTAATTCTTGTATCCATTTTATTGTTTAATGTTTTATCATTTCCAAGTTCAGCATGCCATGCTTCCTGATGGGCAAGGCGTGCTTCATCCGGATATTTTTCAAAAAGCTCAGAGCGCAACAGCTTGTGAATTCCGGGGCTGCTTTCAAGTGATTTTTCCCGAATATAATCATAATATTCATCAGGGACATTACCCTGGGGAAATTTTCTGAAAAAACTTCGTAACTCAAGGGTGCTGTGGGCATGGATATCTTTTTCAACCGATAATGCTATGTTAAAGACTTGCTCTCCATTTTTGTCTGTATAAGAAGAAAATCCCTCTCCCAGCCCGCCCGGCCCGGCAAAGATGTCGATTATCGGGATCATGCTGTGAAACCATCCTCTAAGGCTTTTTTCTCAATGCCCACCAATAGCAGGGCTTGTTTCTCACTAGGGATTTTCAAAGGGATTTGACTTGCCGTCTGTAGCAGCCCTTGTTCTTTTGGAGAAAAGATTTTATTTGATTTTGACCATTCAATCATTTGATTCCAGAACAGTGCCCCTTTTTCCAGTACAAATCTCTGGGCCATAATTCCATTATCAATTTTCTGCACTGATTTTGCATCAGAATCTTTATGTTTTTTTTCTGTTCTGGTAATCAATTCATCTTTAACCTGTGTAGAAATATCCAGTGATATCTTCTGTACATTTTGCCAGCACAACTCTTTTTTACACCATTCCGTCACATTCGTTATTCCTGCTGGTGTTTCCTGAATAACTGAATTTACAGCTTCAGCAACAGCGATCAAAAGAATTTCCATTTCTTCTGTAATGCTTTGCCTTTTCCAGATATTTTCCAAATCAAGAAATTTTTCGGTCAACCTGACCATTTGAGAAAATTTAGCAACAGTGTAAGTTACAATATTAGCTTTATATCCACCATACCAGGGTTGTCTCATAATAAACCGGTCAATAGTTCTAAACAAAATTGCTTTTGCAATTAATCGTTTGAAATACAGTTCATTAAACTCATGTTCATTTTTTTCCCAGTTTTTAGAAATAGCTTCAGCAAATTTAACAAAATTCTTCTGTGCACCAAGACTCACAATGTGGGGTTTCATATCCCAGGAACTTTGAAATTTTGCAAGGTCTGTTTTGATGAACATCTGTTTCCTTGGATTAACCACAAGAAATTCTTTTTTCCTGGCAGGCGTAAGATTCGTCTGAGCATTAGCATATTGTCCTCTTACACGTTCATAATACCAGTGGGTTTCTCTCAGGCTGCCTGCTGAAGATGGTGCCCACAGTCGACGGGATATTTCTTCTATCCGAAGATGAAATGGGTGGTTTGAAAAGAAATCTGCTGCACTGACCTTATTTTGAGTATTCGCATACTCAGATATTTTTGGAACAATATTCTCAGTTTCTTCAGGGGGAATCACCGTAAGTTTTGCCTGCACATGTACAGCGGATAAATCAGCTTTATTTTTTCTGTGAGTATTGAAAAGGGATGCGGTTGTCTGCCCTCCGTTAACAATCTGAAAATTTTTGATTGATGTAATACTGATCTGTCCGTTCATCTCTGTTGTCGTTACTTCTTCTGCCGTGGCAGTGATACCATTATTATATGCAAAAAACATTTCCGGGCTGTTTTGAATTGTATTGCGCATACCTTTATTTACTTTTCCCCGGAATTGCAGAAATGTTCGTACATTCTGTTCCAGCAATCGTTCACCATATTTATCATAAAGTTCAGCGACCAGAGATCCGGGCATTGCAAGAAGATAAGACTTATAAGTGCCGTCACCTGTAAAGGCCGGCAAACAGGGAAGTCCATGCTGCATTAAAGAAGTGAAATCCACTATGATATCCTCTCGTGATTTTCCAGATTCCTCAATACGTTGAATACGGCCCAGATCCCAGATATCAAATGAACAGGGGAATCCTCTAATATCATGCTCTGAAATTTTATCATTAACGCTTCTGCTAAGCATTGCATTGGAAAGCAGAATAAACCGTAACTTTCTAAGCTTCCCGGAAGAGCCGAAAGTATAAATATCTCTTGCCAGACTGAAGCCAGCATCACTTTCATCCAGAGATTGATAAAATGCCCTGTTCAGACCTTTTTCAAAAAATTTCGTCACACGCTTGAATACTGTAGTAATAAGAGTTTTGGTTAATGAATCAGGCTCGCTATGAAAATCAGTGATCATAAGCGTCAATGCATCTGATTCCTCAGAATAATCATATGCATCAACTCTTATTCCCATTGTTTTCTTTTTGTAACTGGCAGCAGTATAATTTTCGAGCACAGCCTGCTCTACCAGGAAATCGCATACTCTTTCAGTGAAAACAACTTCTGAAAAATCACTTTCTGCCTCTGAACGGGCATAAATATCTTGCATGAAATCCTTAAAAAAATCATCATAACTCATGATAACTCCATCCAGTCAGGTATAGCTTGAAAAACCTCGCAGTCAATCAGGTTAATATTATAGGTAACTCTTTCAATTCCAGTAATAAGATCTTCAGAACATATTCTTGGAAAACCATTATTCACTGAGAACATTTTTTCTGCAGCAGGTATATAGTTGAACTGCCTGTATTCCTCTAATTCAATATATCCAGTTTGATAAAGCAGATCGTTGAACCGTTCTAAATCTATGGGAGAATCTAATTCCAGCTTCTTTCTAATTTCATTGATAAGGGATGGAAGGTTAACAGCCATCTTGGAAGCCTCATCAGACTTACCAAGTGTAATTACATACAGAAACATTTCTGATAATTGAGAACATAATTGATCAGCAGATGATATGCGCACAACCGGGGTAGTTGTTCCTAACTGGCATTTAACTTCAATGGCACATTGATGAACACTAAAATCCTGTGGTGCATCTTCCGGGCCCTGCCAGAATTGTACCGCTGTTCCTGCTCCAAATGCTGGAATCAAGTGTCTTTTGATAAAAAACAGTTCACCAATTAATCCTTTAATCTCCTTTTCAGGCAAAAGTCCTGAACGCGTTCTCTGCAGAAATTTCTGCCATCGCTTAAGTCTGCGCAGAATAATTAAAGTTGCCTCTGTCTGCCCATCCAGTGCCTTTGTTGACATAACAAGATCATTACACAATGAAAGAAATATCTGCCACTCTTTGTTTTCTTTAAGGACTAAAAGCAGCATATAATTGTCAGCAGGTGATTGTTCAGGTTCCTGCAAATAAATATCAATTCCATTCAATTCCGGAAATTTATCAGGGATATGGTCAGAATGTGAAAATTCATAGATGAACAGAAACCGGCCATAAATATCCCTTGCTCTCAACAACCTGAGAGGATGTTCAGAGTCTATTATTCTGTAGAGTATATCCCGTGAAGGTATCTGTATCTCTTCCCACGGATTATTCACTCAGGTTCTCCTCTTCATCAAGTAAATCTGCATAATTATTATTCCACCATACTGTATTCACAACATACTCAACAAGTCTTTCAGGTCTTCTCACTGTACTTTCACCTGGAAAGCTGATGCCGAAAGCAAAAATTCCCTGTTTATTTATAGAATTTTCGTCAATATGACAATCTAATAAATGCAGCAGCAGCAATGGTCTTTTCCTCACTTTTCTACACTCTGAGGACTTTATTTTTGATTTGGAGCCATACTGATTCAGAAGTTTCTGCATAATAATACCATTTATACCAGCCTGTTCATCAGGATCAGAGCCAATCCGACGATTTTTCTGTGCAATTCCGTTACTTTTTTCTGGAATTACATTTCGGAGCTGCGGCTTGACAGGGAGGCCGGAAACAATCTGCTGTTCCATGGTTGATTTCGATCCTGGCTTACTCAATAAGACAACATCCCATTCTGATATATTGTCTTTTTCATAGAGCAATTTCAAATAATCAATTAATGGGCGATTTTCAGTATTTTGTGATGCAGGGTGGTTTATAAAATCATCGAGAAATTTTTCAATATATTTAATCGGAACTTTCAAAAACAGATGGCTTGCATTGAATTCTTTATAAACGCCCTTTTTCCGGGCAGAAATGATTAGTGCCTGCACAGCATTCCAGTTGTTTACCACAGCATCAGAAGCTTTGCTTAAAACTGCTGTTTCAACAAGTCGTCCATATAGATTAATTTGCCGTAATACTGGTTTTGCCGTCCTCATCTTATTTCTTGCCGTGACGATAAGGCTTTCGGGGTGGCTTCTGACACACAAACCGAAATCTCTGGGGGTCATTTTAGCTTTTTCCATTCGGCTGAATTCTTCACGCAGTTCATCTGTAACTTTTGATATATGAGCGTACCATGAATTTGCTTCCGAAGTCATGTATATTCGACATATATCATCAAAATCGGTGCGGTATCCAAACCATCTGCCCATTTGCATCAGAGTGTCATACATAATAGAATTTCTAAGGAAATAACTGACTGTCAGCCCTTCCAGAGTCAGACCACGCGACAGGCTTAATCCGCCAATAGCTATCACACTGCGCCCATTAGGATAATCACGATTATTGTAATCAAGTGTCTCTGAATTATTAGATCCATTTACTTCTATAACCGTGATAGGAGAAACAGCTGCACTCAGCTTGCCCTGTATATCTTTCCATACAAATTCCATTTTCTTGAATTCTTTATCCCATGTTTTTTTAAGGCTGATCATGCTGGAATTTGATAGAGCTTTATGCTCAGGAAGTGCATAATGATTTTTTATCGCGTCTCTTAATTCCGTGAGATATTCATGGATCTGCCATTTTATATTTGATTGAATATCTGTGAACCTGCTGACGTTAATCAACATGGAGTTATGACTGTTCACCTGACCTCGTAAATTCCTGAGTGCTTTTACAAGAATAAATGTACGGACGGCTTCATGAAGGCTCCGAGGTAAATTTGGAGGAAATTCATCCTTTTTATGATTCAGCGGAAGGACATCTTCATAATCATTTATTTCTCTGACTATATCGAGGTCACCTTCTTTTTCAAAAATACGGCTTGCACCAATATAATTGGACGGCGTATCAAGACTGATAATAAAATCACTGGGAAACAGATCATCCTTGAGCATCTCATCATCGTTTTCAGGGTCGATAAAAATATTTGCAAAAGGGGTGGCAGTGTACCCGAGGTATGAGCTTTGTTCAAATAGACTCAGCAATTCTCGAATGCGCCTGTTTGTGGTAGTCGGGTCGTTATATTCCTGATTAGTATTTACAGAGGCATGGTCGGCCTCATCATCAATCAGCAGCATTGGAAGCCTGTTTAAGTCTGAATTATTACCTTTAAGCCAGTCAATAAGATTTTTTAAAATAGAGACATTCTTTTTAAGTACAAATATGACAGGTTCATTAAACTGACTGATTTGTGCTCGAAGCTGTGTAGCAATCTTTCTATCAAAGTCTTTGGAATTGGTGGTAAGTGGTACAGGTGAGTGCCAGTTTGAAGAGTCATAAAATTTTCCAACACCAGTCAGTTTCTCTTCAAGAGTTGTTGCCTCAAGCTGCTGAGAGCTGTCAAATCCTACAAAACCTTCATCAATACGTTCCTGTGTCTGATTCCTGAGTGCGTTTAATAATCCAGCCAGTACAATGATCACTTTGTAACCTGCATCTGCGGCCTTGCAGATAACACCAAGATAGTTTGCTGTTTTTCCTGACTGAACATGACCGACACAAAGACCTTTTCTTTTCCAGCTCCCTTGTTTTCCAGGGTTTTCAAGGTGATCAAGAATTTTATTGGTGTCTATATCCAGCACATTTATAACTTTACGATTAAATTTTTTATCTGGAAGAAGTCGTTTATATCGTTCCCAATAGTACCAGACAATATTATTGCGTGCATCATCGACCCAGGGAGTATATCCTTCAGTAGAAAGCAGATTACCGACTTCCATGCTGATATCAAAACGAGCCTCAAGCCTTTTGGTTATCTGAAGGATACCCTGTTCGGAAACTGTTTCATTATTGTACTGACTATCCACAACCATCCTGACAAAGTTGATTATAGTGTTTCGATCTTTTTTCCCGCCATCAAGCAGGATAGCAACACCGTCTTCAATTTTTTCAAGAATTGAAGCATGATCATACATTTCTATACCTGTATCATTCATTAATTATTCCTTTTGTTTGTAAAAGTCTTCCAACCGCTTCCGGATAGGCAGCAAATGGATCAATAGACATTAAACGACCCGCTATCTCTTTTTCAGGGACTTCACTATCGATCATCTGGCTGATAAAAGTATCAAGAAGGTTGGAAATCAGTTTTTCTTCGAACTCAGGCTTGCTTAGAATCTCAGGTTTTTTTGCAATATCACTGTAAAACAATTCGGTCGGGAAACTGCTTTCAAGCATAAAAATTAAATCTATTAACTTTTGTTGGTTTTTCCCGGACAAACCACCTTGAAGCTGTGTTATTAAGGGATGTTCTCTATTTATCTCATATATTATTTTCCCTTTTGCAGCAGTTCTAGTCCACCCCGGGACTTTTACGGTTGCCGAAAGTTTTTTTCCTTTCTGTCGATAAACTTTTTTTCCTGATGCGGCTATTCTGTCAATAACCAGTTTTAATTCATTTCTAATTGCTTCCGGTGGCGATGCATGTGATTTTTTGACATCAATTTTCCAGAGATGATCCAGCGAATTGGGAATATCCACCTGAACACGTATTAATTTTGTCAATTCTTCCTTTTTAATAAGACGAAACCATGTACCTTTAATAATAAGCCTGCGATTCCTGTATACATAAAAGCCCTGATTTTGAAGATATCCTCCTGCACAGGAGTTCCTTTGATATTCATCACGAGAGATTTTATTGTAATGTGGAAGTACATAAGGTTGAATATTGACAGTCCGTCCATTGACATGAATCGATTGCGCCGGCAACTCCTGAGTTGCCGGGTGGGATGGGTTAAATGGGTTAAATGCAACCAGATGGCTATAATTCAGTGAAATATTTATTCGTTTTTTTCCTCTGCGTGGGGAAAGAAAGCGGTGGAAAACCAATTCAAGATGTGTTCTTGTATTCTCAACAAGCGAATTTAATTTTTTTTCCAGTCCATCATACCGATCCAGTTTTCTCAATAAAACAATTGTGCCGGTGGGGTGGAGCAGGGACAACAATTCCACAATACATTCATCCTGCTGTATCTCATGATCTCCGAGAACTTTTAATCTCCAGCCACTATCAGGACTTTCCTTGATCGAATCAAGATCCCATTCCCTGCATGCCACCATTCCATCTCTCCTGCTGACAAGCGTTAATTGTCGACATTGAGAAAAAGAAGCTGTTTTAAGACCAAGGCCGAATCTGCCAAGATCATTATCATTTCGGTCTTCCAGTGGATTCCGACTTCCAAGCCTCATGGCATCAGTTAATTCATCAGGGGTCATGCCGTGTCCATCGTCCACAACAGTTATCCATGGATTCCCTTTATTCCATGCAAAATTGACCTGGATATTTTTTGCTTGTGCTGTGATAGAATTATCAATTATATCAGCAACAGCTGATTCCATTGAGTACCCGATATCACGGAGTGATTGAACAAGTGCCGCCGGGGATGGCTGGACATTTAAAAAGTTATGCATCTTTGTATTTTTTCATATTAATGTAATGTTTAGGATCTGCGGCTTAAAGATGCAAAAAAAATAATTCATTCGATATGTTGACCGTAGCATCCTACTTTGTTGGACGATGCGGTGGATGAGTTATACCTTATATATATGGGGATTTCTAAAA
>JAKIUJ010000142.1 GCA_021647625.1 Desulfobacula sp. | reverse complement strand
AGTATCCTGACTTGCCAATTACACTTGATGCAAGCCAATTGAGAACATGTAATAAGATTCTGTGCACCAGCACGACGATACTCAACAACTCACTTGACCAAATTCTTATGCATTGTTCCCCTGATGCGTTTGTTTCAATCGTTGGGCCAACCGCCGGCTATTTTCCTGATCCACTTTTTGCCCGTGGTGTCGATGTTGTGGGCGGAAGAGTAGTTAAAGATGGTGAGCTGTTTTTGAAACTTCTGGCCCGGGGAAAGCACTGGGGGAGAGCCACACAGATGACTTGTTTTCAAAAAGAAACATATGTTGGGGTTTAGATTGTCTATTTTTTTTCAATAACCACAGTCCAGTACCCTTCAGTTTTTTCTTGTTTTAATATCTTATGTCCTTCCCCCAGAACCGATCTTGGTACATTGTCTATGGGCTCGCCGTCATCAAGAAATATTTTTAAAGCTTCACCCGAAGTGATTTTTGACAACTCCACCTTGGTCTTTACAAAATTCATGGGACAGGCAACCGAGCGAAGATCTTTGAACAATGCCTCTTTTTTCTCTATATCCCCGACCTTTTTTTTATTTTTTTTGCTAATATTACTGATGATCTCTTCTCCTGGAAATCTTAAAGAATTGTCCATTGAATGGTAGAGCTTGATTATTGCTTTCCCAAATTCTATGACCAGATCCTGGGTTTTTAAAAGATCCTCATTGTTATGGTTAATTGCATCGTGAATAAGTTTTTCATATCTTTTATCCACAAGCTTTTTATCGATAAAATGTTGTTTGAAAAACTCAAACGTCTGGGTTTCACCTTCAGGATCAACTGCCCGGGTAATCAAAAGCATGTTTGCACCTGAAAAGACAATATCCCATAATAGCTGTTTTTTGAGATGTTCAAAATTAGGATCGGACAGTTTTTTAATGTTGTTTTTTATGGCTTTCATTTCAACTTCGATCATGTCATAAATGCCGGCTGAACATTCTCCATGCCCCATAAAAGCGGTTGTGAATTGGTTTTTGGCACCCCAATCATAATAAAAACTTTGATCATTTTCAAAATAGGGAACAAGACTGGAAAATCGTTTGCAAATGGTTTTGATTTCAGCCTTGCCAATTGATTTGAAATATTTTTTAAATGTTTTGTATTGATCTTTGACTGAAATATAATGGTCAAGAATGTGTGTGACGGCTTCGGGCAGGTTTCTTGCCGGCACCCATCCGCATTTTTCGGTAAAGGCTCTTGAATCCGGATGCCTATCCGCGCCTGCGGTAATCCAGTAGCCCGGCAGGGCCTTGCCATTGTTCCGTGCAATTCTCCCAAATATCCCGATGTCTCCAATGTGATGCTGACCACATGAGTTGGGACAGCCTGAAATATTAATTTTAAAATCTTTGTCAAGTTTTTCAAATATTTTGCCTGCATCCAGGTATTTTTTTATCACCGGTACAACACCTTTTGGAAGGCATACGCCTGTGGTGCAGGTGTCTGCCCCTGCACAGATGGTGATATTGGCACAGGCAGAACCCAAGTGGGATTCTGTATCAACCTCATTGACACATTCAAAGATATTTCCAAGATATTCAAGGGGAATATTTCTTAATACAATGTTCTGGGTCATGGTGAGTCGAATCACATTTTCACCAAAATCCTTTAGAAATCGGGCCAGTTTTATTGCGTCATCAGCGCTCAAATCACCTAGGGCCACCGGGATTAATATACTTTTAAGGCCTTCTTGTTTTTGATCCTGAACATATCTTTTTTTCCATAGATCAAAGGCCGCAAGATTGATAAATCGGGGTGGCAGCTCATTTTGCGTTTTGTTTTTATTGATAAATTGTTCGTGATGCAACTCAAGTTTTGGCGTCTGGCTTTGTTTTTCAAATTCTTGTCTGTATAGATCAAAAAATCTTTCCTTGCCAAGCTCTTCAAATAAAAATCTGAGCCTGGCTGAGTTTTTGGATTTTCTATTTCCATAAAGGAGAAATAAGTTTTTCACAGCAAAGGTTACCTGATGAATTTGATCTTCCAAAACAAAATCGTGCAATATTTTTGATCTCCTGGGCCTGCATCCCAATCCCCCTGCCACATATACTTTAAATCCTTTTTGCCCGTCTTTGATTGTCGCGATAAATCCCAGATCATTAAATGCTGCAAGGGCATTGTCTGCTGTTGTACTTGAAAATGATATTTTAAATTTTCTTGGAAAATTCCATGAATCATCCTGGGCGATAAGCCGAGTTGATAGTGCAACAGCATGGGGGGTGACATCAAACGACTCTTCAGGACTCACACCGGCATCATAGGATGCCATAATATTTCTTACGGTGTTTCCTCCTCCGCCACGGCTGGAAAGACCAATGGTGTAAAGCTTTTTCATGATTTTGGGAAGATCTTTAAGCCTTGCATCATGGATCTGGAGTTCTTGCCTGGTGGTAATGTGAAGAATCGGTTTTGCATATTTTTTGGCGATCAAGGCGGTTTTTTCCAGCTGGGCAGGCGTGATTCCACCGGCCGTCATTCTGATGCGAATCATAAAGGTGTTTTCTTTGCGTTGTTCATATACGCCAAAGGGCACTCTCTGGGCTCTGAATTTAGTAGGATGGAGATCTCCGTTTTTAAATTTTTTTATGGAGACGTCCAGATCATCAATCTCTTTTTCAAGCGTTTTGGGGATGTCATAAAATTTCATATGATGTCTATTTCCTCTTTTTCGACCCGATGGTTATTTGACTGGCTTTTGCCGTGGAGATTGCACTTTGGCTGATTGTTATTGGTTTGTTCTTTATTCATCTGGTTATCGTTTTGGGAATCTTTTTTGATTTTAAATGATTTGATATCCGGAACATTCCCTGCCAGGGAGATGATCAAATAGCTGATATCAGGGTCATAGGCCAGCTTGATATCTTCTTTGGAAGGCCTTGCAGGTGTGGCAGGGTGGCTATGGTAAACAGCAATGGGAACCAGATTTCTTTTCCTCATATCCTTGATAACAGCGAACTGCTCTTGTGGGTCAAATGAGAAATGTTCATGGCTTTGATCGATATTTTTAATGACATAGGCTTTTGTGACTACTCCGCCTTTTCCTGCAAGATACCCGCAAGCCTCATTTGGAAGGTCTTTTTTTGCGTGCAAAATGATCTGGTCATATATGTTTTTTGGTACTCTCATTATTGTATCCTGATTTTGCAGGCAGCCTGTTCATAATCCATTAATTCGGTGATTACAGGATTCTCACCGCACACCGGACATTCAGGATTTTTTTCTATGGGAAGATCTCTGAATCTTGATTCCAGAGCATCAAAGGTCATCAGGCGGTTTGTGATAAGATTTCCCTTTTCCAGAATAAATTTGATGGCTTCATTGGCCTGCAAGGTGCCCAATATGCCTGCAATAACGCCGATCACGCCGGCCTGCGCACAGGATGGCACAACATCCAAAGGCGGTGGTTCATGGAAGATGCACCGGTAACAGGTTGAGACACCGGGAATAATTGTAATGGTCTGGCCGAAAAATTTTAAGATGCCTGCATGGGAGAATGGTTTGTTAGAAAAGATACAGGCATCATTGACTAAAAATTTCGCAGGGAAATTATCCGTCCCGTCTATGATAAAATCGTATTTTTCAATGATTTTTGTAATGTTTTGCGCGGTGAGCATTTCTTGATAGGTAACAACATTCACATCCGGGTTCAAGTTATTGATTTTTTGTTTAGCTGATATGATTTTGGGTGTATCAACATCACCTGTGGCATGGATTACCTGTCGCTGAAGATTGCTTAGATCAACCACATCGCCATCGGCAATCCCGATGGTTCCGACACCAGCAGCCGCGAGATATAAAAGTGCGGGAGATCCAAGCCCGCCGGCACCGATGACGAGTACTTTTGCATTGGATATTTTCATTTGCCCTTCTACGCCCACATCTTTGAGAATAATATGTCTTGAGTACCTTTCTAGCTGATCATCCGTATAATCCATTTTTTACTCCAAATAATAAAGATTACTGTTTTTTTATGACCCAGAAAATCTGAACAAATCCTTACGCTCGGACTAATGCCTGGTCGATATCATCCATAAGATCTTTTACATCTTCAATTCCTACAGAAAGCCTGACAAGATTGTCTGTCACACCCATCTCTTTTTTATCTTTGCTGGAAAAATCTGAAAATATCGTGGATGCCGGGTGAATAATAAGGGATTTATTATCATTAATATTTGTGGCACGTTTGACTAGATGAAGATGATTAATAAAATTAAATGCTTCGTCCCGGTTGCCAAGTTCAAATGAAATAACACCGCCAGGGGCAAACCCTTTGCCCTCAATATTATTAAACTGTGCTCGGGCCAGGTGATAAAAATCAGATGATTCCAATCCAGGATAGTTAACAGATTTGATTTTAGTATTTTTTTCAAGACATTGGGCAATAAACAGTGCGTTGTCACAGCTTTTTGAGATTCTCAAAGAAAGCGTTTCCAACCCTAATGTCTGGAGATAAGCAGCCTGGGGGGACATGCATGATCCAAAATTCCGGTAGACTTCTTTTCGAAGACGGGAAAGAAAAGCAAACCGGGTATGGTTGTGATATTTTTTTAAGGCCGGGATCAGGGTCCAGTCATAATTTCCAAGATCAACAATAGCGCCTCCCACACTGGTAGCACCTCCGGAAATGTATTTGGTTGTGGAATGAAGGACAACATTGATCCCGTGCTCCTTTGCATTAAACAAATAGGGTGTTGTAACCGTATTGTCCACTACAAATATCAGATTGTGTTTTTTTGCGACTTTTGAGATCAGAGAACAATCAGACACATTCATTTGCGGGTTGGTAATGGTTTCACAAAAAATAACCCGACTGTGCTCATCAATTGCATTTTCCAGCTCTTTTTCATTGTTCACATCCACAAGTTTTGATTGAATGCCAAACCCTTTGAATGTCTCTTCCAATAATGACCGTGTGTTTCCAAACAGGTATTTGGATGCAATGATCGTGTCACCTGTGTTTAAAAGTGCCAGAAGGGCATTGGTTATGGCAGCCATGCCCGAGGAGAGGGCGATTGCACCAAGCCCGTTTTCAAGCTGGGTCAGGGTTTGTTCGAATAATTGGACGCTTGGGTTGGTGATTCTGGAATAGGCATGGGAAGGCTTTCTATGGAGAAAGGCATCCTCCATGTCTTGCGCACTTTCAAAGCCGAATGCCACACCCGCATAAATCGGGAACCGGATGCTGTTATGGACATCTTTCTCATGACCCGGACCGTGCAGTATCCTTGTATCGAATCGTAAGTTTTGAGCAGGCACTTATCCACCTCCCATGAAATATAAAAATTCTATACGGTCATTTTTCTGTAAACATGTGATCGTAAATTTATCTTTACTCAGTATCTTTCCATTAATTTCCACAGAGACCATATCAGGGGACTCAACATTCTTTTTGTTTAACAATTCGATGACTGAAATGTTTGGCGTTGTTTCAAACATTTTTCCGTTAACCATAAGTTCCATAGGTATCTCCTTGTGTTATATCTGAAAATCCAAAACAGAATTTTTTCTTAAACTTTTTTGCTCTTGCAGTAATTCTTTAAAATTTTTGTTGCCAATAATATTTAAAATTGCTTTTTCAACATCATGAAACACCGGTTTGAAAACACAAAAAGAAGAAAAATCGCAGGATTTTTCATTGCCTTGATCAATGCAGGAGATGGGAGAAACCGAACCATCAATATACTTAATAATATCCCCCATAGAAATTTGATCAGGAGCTTTTTTTAAATAATACCCGCCCCCGGGACCTTTTTTGCTCATTACAAATCCCCCTTTTTTAAGCAGCAATAAAACCTGTTCTAAAAATTTTTGAGGGATATCCTGGACTTTTGAAATATCTTTGATGTGGTTTTTTTTATCCGGATAAATGTCTGAAAGATGTAAAATTACTTTTAATGCATAGTCTGTTTTGTATGAAATTCGCATTTTATCTCTATAATGTGTTTATTGTTAATCTATTTAGTCTATCGGTAAAGTAGATTATTGAGATTGTTCTGTCAATCAAAAAAAAAATTTTTCCTATTAATTTTTACAGCCTTTGGGAAAATTAGTTTTATGAAGCAGCTTGATCATATGAAATTTTAAAATAATGAGATAGTAATATACTATAATGAAGTATTTTGTAATTTTGATCGTAATTGTGAAGTTTTTGTTATAAATATCCTCAAAAAGGACTGATTTTTTTGCAAAACTAAGGGTTTACACTGATTGATTTTCTTGAATTTTTCAATTATCCTATTGGTCAGTTTCATTTGATGAAATTAATTTTTGGCCATAAATTATCTCTACATCAAATTCCCGGAAATGAAAGTACCGAAAAATAATGGAAGGGAATCAGGGGATTGCTATTTAAAAATTAAGAAAGGAAAAAGAAAAATGAAACAGTTAAAGAAAATTTCTATTATATTCATGGTCAGTATGTTGTTGATTGCTTTTTTTCAACCAGTGTACGCCGGAAGTAAAAAAATAAATATTAATACAGCTATAAAAACCGAACTGACCGGACTGAAATATGTGGGTGACGTGATTGCGGTAAGGATCATGGAATATCGTAAAGGGCAGTTATTTCAGAAACCCGAAGAGTTAATGAAAGTAAAAGGAGTCGGACAAAAGATCTTTGAGGCTAATAAACAAATTATTGTAGTTCAAGATAAATAACGATGATTTAATAAAAATCTTCCCCTGGTTCCTATAATATTAATGGGCTTTTGCTTGAAAAAAAAGTTTTTAGTATTATTGTCTATAGCCATGCTGCAATAAGCAGCATGGTTTTTTTGTCCAAATCATTGTGAAGCGGGGGATAGATAAAGTGGAATTATTAAAGGCATATAATAATAAATCATTTTGGATTATTACAAGCTTTACCGTGCCGGTGCTTGTTCTCATTTGTGGTGGTTTTTATTTGTCCCTGGATTGGTTTTTACAACACTTTTCGAATGGTGTCGGCGAAGAGCTTGTTTTGCGGGATTTTTCATGGCTTATTAATCAGGTTGAGTTATTATCACAATATTTTTATAAAGCGATATTGCCAATAACCACATCCTTTGTTTTATTAATTGCCTGGCTATTATGGCTGTTTTTAAGAATGGCAGCTTCTTCAATATTTAAATCCTTTATACAAACAAATGAGAATCAGAAGTCACCTGGCAAAAGCAAAAAAGATTTTATTGATCAAAAGATAGGGCAGGATAGAAAAAGACGGCTCTTTTTGCACTCTTTGTCTGTACTTCAACGAGAAGGTCGTCTCTTGGACTTTTTTGATGAAGATTTAAAATTATATGATGATGAACAGATCGGGGCTGCTGTAAGAAGCATTCACGAAGACTGCAAGCAGGCGGTTAAAAAATACATTGACCCCAAACCTGTTATTGAAAATGAAGAAGGTGAGGTGGTAACCGTCGAAGCAGGATTTGACATTGATTCAGTTAAGCTTGTGGGGAATGTTTCTGGAGAACCGCCATTTGAAGGAGTTTTAAAACACCGTGGCTGGAAAGCAGGCAAAAAAGAAATACCAAAGCTTTCAGATATTCAGGATGCGGGTATTATTACCCCGGCTGAAGTTGAAGTACAATAGAGGCCATGCAAAGCTTGGCCCTGCAATCAATAGCTATAGTTCATCGCAGATGGATAAATACCGTTTTCTTATTAATAATGTTAAAATAAGCATCATTTCACTTGCTACGAGCTATAACAAAAAAACATGAAATATTGGACTGATGTTTCACATTAATTCATATATTAAGTTGCAAAGCAAATCTTAGGAGTCGGTTTGGATTTTCAGGATAAACAATACGTTATTGGCATTGATTTGGGAACAACTAATTCTGCAGTTTCATATGTTGATATGATTGCTTTAAAGGAAAAATCAGGAACCCGGAAAAATAAAGAAAAAAAACAATTTCTTAAAGTGTTTAATATTCCCCAACTGACCGGTCATGGTGAGTTCACTAAAATTCCCGTTCTTCCCTCCTTTTTATATATTCCCGGTGAATATGATATTTCAAAAGAGGCGATGAAGCATCCTTGGAAAAAACCAGGCGATTTATTTGCAGGAAGTTTTGCACGGGATCACGGATCAAAAATACCATCCCGGCTTGTATCTTCAGCTAAAAGTTGGTTGTGCAATACAGATGCTGACCGAAGAGCCAAGATATTGCCCTGGGGTTCCCAAGGGTTCGACAAAATATCTCCTGTTACTGCGACTGCCGAGTATTTGAACCATATTAGAAGTGCCTGGAATCACTTTGTTAAAGACGAGGATAAGTTTCTTGAAAATCAATTTGTGGTGATCACCGTTCCTGCTTCATTTAATGAAGAAGCAAGAGATTTGACTATGGAAGCTGTTAAGAATGCAGGATTTGGCTCATCAGTGACTCTTCTCGAAGAACCGCTGGCTGCATTTTATTCCTGGTTGATACAGCATGAATCAGATTGGCAAAATCTTATAAATCCGGATGATCTTATTTTGGTCTGCGATGTCGGAGGCGGAACCACGGATTTTAGCTTGATTAGCCTTAAAGATTCGGCAGGGTCGCCGAGATTTGAAAGAATTGCGGTTGGTGAGCATCTGATTTTGGGTGGTGATAATATAGACCTTGCCCTGGCAAAAATAGTTGAATCAAAATTCAGATCAAAAAGCAGATTGTCACCCGACAAATGGAAAAGTTTATGTCACAGATGCAGAGAAGCAAAAGAAAGAATCCTTGAAAAAGGTGAACCCTCAGTCAGGATTACGATAAAAGGAGAGGGGCGCGCTTTGATTGCAGGCACCCTTGCCGCAGATTTAACCAGACAAGATGTTGAGACTGTTTTAGTTAAAGAGTTTTTCCCAGATGTTAATGAATCCGATTTGCTGGACTTAGATTCCGGTAAAGAAATTGCTGAATTCGGCCTGCCATTTGAAAAAGATTCCGCGATCACGAAACATATTATTGGATTTTTGGAACGGCATAAGGAGGATGTGAAAAAATATCTTTTAAAAGAACCCATTCCAGACTATGTTTTATTTAATGGTGGTACGCTTAAGCCCCAATTGGTTCAAGACCGGATCATGGAATCTATAAAGAAATGGTTTGGTGAGAAATCAACTATTGTACCCGTACCACTTGAAAATGTAAGTCATGAGCTTGCAGTTGGTATTGGTGCGTCTTACTACGGACTCGTTAAGCAGGGAGAGGGCGTTCGGGTGGGAAGCGGTAGTCCCAGAAGTTATTATTTAGGTGTCTGCGTTGAAGCGGAAAACAAGTCCAAAGCTGTTTGTCTTGTGGAGAGAGGTTTGGATGAAGGATCTATAATTGATCTTTCCCAGATGAAATATGAAGTCAGAGCAAATGAACCCGTGAGTTTTGATATCTTCAGTTCCAGTTATCGATCAGGTGATCAGGTTGGAGATGTTATTGATATTGATAACTCTATGACTGCCATGACGCCAATTCAAACGATTGTAAAGTTTGGAAACCAATCTGAAAGTAAGTCCATTCCTGTAACGGTTGGTGCTGAATACACCGAAATGGGAACCCTTGCAATGTACTGTAAATCAGGAGTAAGTGAACATAAATGGAAACTTCAGTTTCAACTCAGAGATCAGAATCAAGCATCCGAAATGCCTGAGGCTGAAATTTATGATGATGCGCTCATTACACAAGTGTGCGATTGTCTCGATTTGGTATTTAACGCTACCAACGATTCTGCTCAGGGTCTCAAGGGTATTACAAAAAAGATAGAACAAATTGTTGCACAAAAAAAAATAGGATGGCCATTATCCTTTTTACGTTCTATAGTAGACAAATTATTATCTTTGTCAGACTCACGCAAGCATTCTGCAGAACACGAGGCTCGATGGCTTAATTTAACAGGTTTTTGTATGCGACCCGGTTTTGGAGATGCCTTTGATGAAGAAAGGGCAAATAAATTATGGAAAATCTATTTATCAGGAGTCATATTTGAGAAATCAAAACAAAATAGACTTGAATGGTGGATATTTATAAGAAGGATAGCCGCAGGCCTGAAAGCTGGGCAGCAAAGGCAGTTTTTTCAGGATGTTGCATCGGTACTTGTAAAAGCCGGGAACTATAAGTTTAAAGTATCACCACAAGAACAGACAGAGCTATGGATGACGGCTGGAAATATGGAGAGATTATTGATAAAAGATAAAGTCATCCTATCAAAAAGTCTTCTTCCCCAGCTCAAACCAGGAAAGAAACAAGAGAATCTTTTTTGGGCTTTGTCCAGGCTTGGGGCTCGCGAGTTGTTCTATGGTTCAACTGATAGAGTCGTTCCCTCACAAGAGGTCGTTCGTTGGGTAAATCAGCTATTGAAACTATCCTGGAAAAAGGATGATCCAATTGAAAATACTATTGGACAGATCGTTAGAAAGACTGGGGATCGGACACGGGACATTGACCAAGCAGAACAAAAGAAGGTTGTTGTCTGGTTAAAGGCCAGAAATGCAAATGAAAAATTGGTGAAGATGGTAACGGACAAGGTGAATATGGCCATGAAGGATAAAAGTGTTCAATTCGGTGAAAAACTTCCCTCCGGTCTTATCTTAAAAAAGTAAAAAATATTTAAGAAAGTATTTGACAAAAAATTAAAAACCATATATTCTGTCTGAGTTCTTCAGTTGAGGAATGCAAGGGATTTGATCTTTGAAAATTAGTCAGTGAGAAATGTAGAGCGGGTTCGAAACAAAGGCCGCAGATTGATACGCTCAATTTACGGTTGAACCTTAAAAAAAGTTTAAAAATGTTAATTTTCAAGTATTTGGGAATTAACGATAGTTAAGGATTATAA
>JAKIUJ010000141.1 GCA_021647625.1 Desulfobacula sp. | reverse complement strand
CAAGCAATCCCTTTCTCGTTCGACTTGCATGTGTTAAGCACGCCGCCAGCGTTCATTCTGAGCCAGGATCAAACTCTCCAGTTATAATCCTTAACTATCGTTAATTCCCAAATACTTGAAAATTAACATTTTTAAACTTTTTTTAAGGTTCAACCGTAAATTGAGCGTATCAATCTGCGGCCTTTGTTTCGAACCCGCTCTACATTTCACACTGACTAATTTTCAAAGATCAAACCAGCACTGTTGTGCTTTGCGTTTTGCTGATTGGCAAAAACCAGGCTAATATACACGCGGTATAGATTCTTGTCAATTGATTTTTAAGATTAATTTAAAATAATCTTATGGTATTTCTTTTTACCTGCTCTGAGCAAAATTTCAGTTCCATTTATATCCTTTTCATTAAGGATCCGGTCAAAATTTGCTACTCTTTCTCCGTTGATATATGCCCCGCCTTGGCTTATCAAACGCCTGGCATCGGACTTTGACCTGCATAGACCTGATTGGGTAAACAGATCCACTGCCTGCATACTGCCGATCACATCATCACCCTTATATATAGATGATGGAATAGAATCATCTTTAACAGCCCTATGCGTTCCTCGCGGAATACTGCTGGCCGTTAACAGATCTATAGGTATTTCAATGGAACCGAAAACACAAACAGTGGCTTCCAGAGACTTGCGCGCTTGTTTTTCACCATGACAAATCTTAGTGGCCTCATAGGCAAGAATGGCTTTTGCCTTGTTTAAACCGACCCCTTCCAGGTTCTCTATCTGTTGTATCTGATCCATGGGAAGAAAAGTGAATAGTTTTAAAAATTTTACCACATCCGCATCATCACAATTGACCCAGAATTGATAATACTCATAGGGTGAGAACCGTTCAGCATCGAGCCAGACTGCCCCTTTATGGGTTTTCCCCATCTTTATACCACTTGCAGTGGTAATAAGTGGAAATGTTATTCCAAATGCTTGTTTTTTGAGTGTCCTGCGGACAAGATCAATTCCGGCAACAATGTTGCCCCATTGATCCGATCCTCCCATTTGAAGCAAGCAATCATGGGTTTTAGCAAGCTGCATGAAATCATAGGCTTGAAGAAGCATATAGTTAAATTCAATGAACGTCAGCCCGTCATCTGATTCCATCCGGGCCTTATAGCTTTCTGCCTTTATCATCCGATTTACACTGAAATGGCGCCCGATATCCCGTAAGAAAGGAATATACTCAAGTTTAGTCAACCAGTCGGCATTGTCAATCAATAATGCCTTGTCAGCACTAAAATCAAGGAAATGAGACAATTGGTTTCTGAGGCCTGCTTTATTTTCTTCAATCTGATCGTGGGTGATAATTTTTCGAAGCTCTGTTTTACCGGACGGGTCTCCAATAAGTCCTGTTCCACCACCCACCAGTGCAATGGGTCTATGACCATTTTTTTGCATATGAGCCAAAGCCATAATACAAACAAGAGAGCCTACATGAAGGCTTGATGCAGTTGGGTCAAAACCAATATAACAGGTAATGCGATTATTGCTCAGATAGTCTTCAAGTTCCTGGGTATGGGTCAAATCTTCGATAAACCCTCGTTCTTGCAATACCGATAAAACACTCATTTAGTTTTTCACTTTCTGTTTATCTTTTGCTGGGATTGTCTATTTTTTGGTATATTCAACAGCTCTTGTTTCCCGAATAACAACCACCTTAACCTGGCCCGGGAATGTAAGATTCTCTTCAATCTGGCGGGCTATATCTCTTGACAATAAAAGAGCACTGTCATCGGTTATTTTTTCACTTTCGGTAATAACACGAATTTCCCGTCCAGCCTGGATTGCATAAGTATTAACAACACCATCAAAAGAATTGGCTATATTCTCAAGATCTTCCAATCGTTTGATATAGTTTTCAAGACTTTCTTTTCTGGCCCCGGGACGCGCTCCGGACAACGCATCAGCTGCCTGGACAATATAGTCATAAACCGATTCAGGCATCTGGTCTTCATGATGAGCTGCAATGGCCTGGACAACATTTTCCTTTTCCCCATATTTTTTGGCAAGCTTGGCACCAATAATCGCATGGGCACCATCGACCTCATGGTCAACCGCTTTTCCAATATCATGGAGCAACCCCATACGCTTGGCAAGTTTCACATCAAGCCCAAGTTCGGCAGCAATAACACCGGCCAGAAAAGACACTTCAACAGAATGCTGTAAAACGTTTTGCGCATAGCTGGTTCTAAATTTTAACTTACCGATTACTTTTATGAGTTCCGGATCGATTCCATGGACACCACGATCAAAGGCTGCCTGTTCTCCGGCTTCTTTAATGGCCGCATCGACTTCTTCTGTAGCACGCTCGACAACATCTTCAATCCGTGCAGGGTGAATTCTGCCATCAGATATTAATTTTTCAAGAGATATTCGTGCAACTTCCCTTCGAACAGGATTAAAGCCTGACAAAATTACAGCCTCAGGTGTATCATCTATGATCAAATCAATACCGGTTGCAGCTTCCAATGCCCGGATATTCCTTCCTTCACGACCAATAATCCTCCCCTTCATCTCATCACCCGGCAGATGAACAACAGAGACCGTTCGTTCCGCAACATACTCGCCTGCATATCTTTGAATGGCTGTGGAAATGATCTTTTTTGCTTCTTTACCGGCATTTTCTTTTGCTTCGCTGGTTATCTTTTTAATCAGCTTGGCCCCTTCGTGTTTTGCTTCCTCCTCCATGGCTTTAAGTAAAAGCTCTTTGGCTTCATCAAGGGTAAGTCCTGAAACTTTTTCAAGTTCTTTTTTTGTTTCTTCCAATAATATAGAATAACGACTCTGTTTTTTACTGGCAGAATCTAATTTTCTTTGTGTCTCAGTCTCTTTTCTTTGTACGTTTTGTTCTCTTTTGAATAAAAGATCTTCTTGTTTGTCAATCTTTTCACTTTTTTTGGATAACCGCCGTTCTTCTTTTTTAAGTTCAGAGCGGGTCTCTTCAGTTTCAGAATCAAATTCACTTTTCATTTCCAAAAGTCGTGATTTTGCTTCTAATTGTGCTTCTTTCAGCAAAGTTGCGGCTTTAGCTTTGGCCTCTTTGATCATTCGTGTTTGTTCTTCTTCAATGTCCAGACCTTCCTGAATCATTTTTTTCTTGAGAATAAAGAAGGCAACGACTCCCAATCCCAACAAACCCACAGCAATTGATGAGAGTACAACCATAAAATTCATTCAACAATTCTCCTAAATTATATTATTGTCAACGTATCATGTTGTAATTGTTCAATTTTATATCCAAAACAAAGGAATTTAACTTTATAATATTTTGAATGAGATAATCAGGCAGGACGGTCAAAATTTTCACAAATATTGTTACTATTACCCCCACAAACTGCCGTGTTGCTGGCTTTGACTTTGAACCAAAGGTTCAAAAGGTGGGTTATCCATTAATACCTTCAGGCTTTTCCTTATTTTCAGGAACATAGCACACCGGTAACAGGGTGGACTCCCTTTTTACTATGCGTTAGGACAAAGACTGTCATACAATCACGCACAATGCAGGGGTAACATAAATCTTAATAACAATAAATGGTTTTTATTTTGTTCCTTTATCAATTTTTTCAACTATGGATGAAACTCTTGTATTAATTAACTTTTCAAGTTTAGTATGTTGCACTTTAAACTCATGAAAATCCTTTGATAAGTTCATAGCAGCCAACAGCAATATTGCAATTTTATTTTTACCGGTCGTCGTTTTACTTGGGAACAACTTTTCTGCGTCTTTAATATATCTTTTTAAATAGTGTGCAATTTGTTCCGGATTTTCAACCTGATCATCAGGTTTAAACCTAAACTCCTCCCCAAAAAGATCAATTATTACAATTTCATCCAAAGAAAGCCCTTTTATTCCGAATTTTTCTCGGATTCTTGTTTAAAAAATATCATGCTTAACTATAGTTAGAAAACTGGTTGAGCTTGTCTAACAATCCATCAATTTTTAACTGAATCACTGCCTCTTGTTCTGAAAATTGTTTTTCAGTGTCATTTGTCATATCAAGTTCAGCTTCAAGATCCTTAATTTTCTTTTTCAGCCCGCTGTTTTCCGACAGAAGCGCTTGGCAACGATCTAACATCAGATCAATTTTAGCATCAATATCATCAAACTTTTTATTAAAAAGGTCATTACCCATTTTCATCATCTCACAAAGCGTATTGGCAGTCAGTATAATTCAAAATATTTCCTAAAGTCAAGGCAATTCATCCATCCCTGCCTTGAAGCAAATGTTCTGCCTTTGCAAGCTGTTCAAGCGTATTTACGCCCATTGCCTGGTTAGGATCATCCATTGTAATAACGGATATTTTTTGTTTTTGATTTTGAGCTATACTGACAACATCTGTTAAATAATACTCTGCCTGGTTGTTATCCGGTTTTAATGCATTGATCGCTGAGCAAAGAAATTTTGTATCGAAAAGATAAATCCCTGCATTTATTTTTTTGATCTTTTTCTCGTCCCCACTGGCATCTGCTTCTTCTCTTATGTCCACTAAATTACCCTTAGCATCCATAATCATCCGCCCATAACCGGTTGAATCATCAACATCAGTTGCCAGGACGGTTACTTTGGCCTGAGTTTGTCGGTGGCAGTAAATCAGGTCTTTCAATGTTTTTTCCTGTATCAAGGGAACGTCCCCACACAATACAAGCAGATCTTTAACTTCCGGTGTTAAACCCGGAAGAGCGGCTTTCACCGCATCTCCTGTTCCCAAAAGCTTTTCTTGTAAAGCAAATTTCACATTGAAAAATTGACCGACCTCTTCTTTTACTTTTTGAGCCTGATGACCGACAACAACATGAATATTATCCCGGGTTATTTTTAAAGCACATTCAACCACATGGACAACCATACTCTTACCGGCAACCTTGTGAAGCACTTTAGCAATATCCGACTTCATTCTGCTACCCTTGCCTGCAGCAAGAATTACAACGCCAACATCATTATAATCCAACATCATTATAATCCAACATCATTATAATCCAACATCATTATAATCCATCATCATTCCTGTATATCATACCGGGTCTAAATAATCCTCAAGCATGCAATGTAAAAAAAGGGGGGATACCCCAAAGCAATAGAAGCATCCCCCTTTTTAAGTTTACCAATTCAATTTTTTTGGATATCGCTTATAAATTTAAGTTAAACTATCTTATTTTATATCTTTAATCCTAAGCCTGTGCATTGCACGTTTTAAAGCAACTTCAGCTCTCACAAGATCCGTATCAGCAGCCTTGTTTGCAAGACGTTTCTCAGCTCTTACTTTTGCCTTTGTTGCTCTTTCAACATCAATATCCTTTCTATACTCTGCAGATTCAGCAAGGATGGTCACCTTGTCCGGCAGTACTTCTGCAAATCCGCCATTGATAAAAATATATCTTTCTTTTCCGCCGGCATCTATGTACCGCAGAGAACCAACTTTCAGTGATGTGAGAAATGTGGTATGCCCTTTAAGAGCGCCAAACTCACCTTCTGAGCCTGGAGCAACCACTATTTCAACTTCTTCACTGACAATTGCTTTTTGCGGTGTAACGACTTCAAGAAATAATTTCTCAGCCATGGTATCCCTCCGGATGTTTATTCAGCTTTTGCCTTTTCAATAGCTTCCTCAATAGAACCTACCATATAAAAAGCATTTTCTGAAAGATCATCATGTTTACCATCAATAATTTCTTTAAATGACCTTACAGTGTCTTCAACCTTAACAAATTTACCAGGCATACCGGTAAATGTTTCTGCAACAGTAAACGGCTGTGACAGAAATTTTTGCAGTTTTCTGGCACGCTGTACTGTCACCTTGTCTTCATCGGAAAGTTCGTCCATACCTAAAATTGCAATAATATCCTGGAGTTCTTTGTATTTTTGAAGTGTTTGTTGAACAACACGGGCAACATTGTAATGTTCTTCACCGATATAAGCTGCATCAAGAATTCTGGATGTGGAGTCAAGTGGATCAACCGCAGGATAGATACCCAGCTCAGCAATCTGACGAGAAAGAACAACCGTACCGTCAAGATGAGCGAATGTAGTTGCAGGTGCAGGATCCGTTAAATCATCGGCAGGAACATAAACACACTGAACCGCAGTAATCGAACCCTTATCAGTTGAAGTAATACGCTCTTGAAGCTCACCCATATCAACTGCAAGGGTTGGCTGGTAACCAACAGCAGAAGGCATGCGACCAAGGGTTGCAGAAACTTCTGCACCGGCCTGGGTAAACCTGAAAATATTATCAACAAACAAAAGGACGTCCTGTCCTTCTTCATCACGGAAATACTCAGCACAGGTCAAGGCGGAAAGAGCAACTCTTGCGCGCGCTCCCGGAGGTTCCGTCATCTGACCGTAAATCAACGCACATTTGGGGAGAACTCCGGAATCTTTCATTTCGTGATATAGGTCATTACCTTCACGGGTTCTTTCGCCTACTCCGGCAAATACTGAGATACCGCCATGTGCTTTTGCGATATTGTTAACCATTTCCATCATAATAACGGTCTTGCCGACACCTGCACCACCGAACATACCCATTTTACCGCCACGGGGAAATGGTACAAGAAGATCAATTACCTTAACTCCGGTTTCAAGCACTCGAACAGATGTATCCTGCTCAGTAAAGCCGGGTGCATGCCTATGGATGGGAAGCATTTTTTCCTGTGAAATATCACCCAGACCATCAACGGGTTTTCCAACAACATTGAGAACTCTGCCAAGAGAAGCTTCACCAACAGGCATCATGATTGGAGAGCCTGTATCTTTTACAGCCATTCCTCTTTGAAGACCGTCTGTTACATCCATTCCGATACATCTAACAACATTGTCACCCAGATGCTGTGCCACTTCAACAACAAGATTATCTTCCGTATCACCAATAGTCGGGCTGGTTATTGTCAAAGCCGTCAGAACCGGAGGAAGATTTCCGGGTTCAAACTCAACGTCAATAACCGCACCAAGTACCTGTGCTATTTTTCCTATATTTTCAGCCATTTTAATCTCCTTAAAAGCTGTTTTAATATTAAGTATATCTTAAAAATTTATCCATTAAGTGCTTCTGCACCACCGACAATATCCATGAGATCAGCTGTAATACCGGCCTGTCTTGTTTTATTGTATATTGTCTGAAGTTCTCCAACGATATCTTCACATGCTTTTGTTGCATTATCCATGGCTCTCATTCGAGCGGCATGTTCGCTGGTTGACGTCTGGAGCAATGCATCATATATCTGAATAA
The DNA here is from genome assembly GCA_021647625.1 of Desulfobacula sp. Lineage (GTDB taxonomy): Bacteria > Desulfobacterota > Desulfobacteria > Desulfobacterales > Desulfobacteraceae > Desulfobacula. Next base: position 3,657 of record JAKIUJ010000141.1, on the reverse strand, counting down.
AAATATTCTTTGGCAGCATCTGACCCAGCAGTGCATCCGAAGAAGGTTCACAGATGTGTTCAGGAAGGAACCCTGCATCTTTGTCCTCTTCTTTTTCTTTTTGCACATCTTCCAGAGAAGGAATAGGAAGGATTTGCTTTACCGTTGCCACTTGCTTTGCCATATTGACAAAATCAGAATAAATCAGATATACTTCATCAACAGTTCCTTCAAGGAAACTGTCTATCAATTTTTGTCCTGAATAAGATGCCACAGAGAATTCAACATTACCACCCACGACATCGAGGAATTCATCTTCAATAGGCTGGGGCTGTTTTTTTGCCCAGTCCCGTCCTCTTTTACCAAAACAGGTAAAGGAGACATCTTTGCCCTCAAATTCAGATTTTATTATTTTTTCAGCTTTTGTAATTAAATTTGTATTAAAACCGCCACAAAGTCCTCTGTCGGATGTACACAGGACCAGCGCCACTTTTTTAACCTCTTCACGGGGCACAAGCAATGGGCTTGCGTCACCACCGGATTTTCCGGCAATGCTTCCCAGAACTTCGGCAAATTTGCCGGCATAGGGCTTAAATGCCTCCATGTTGTTCTGAGCACCGCGTAATCTTGAAGTAGCGACCATTTTCATGGCAGAGGTAATCTGTTTAGTCTTTTTTACGCTGACTATTTTCGATTGTACTTCTTTTAAAGTTGCCATATGATTTCTGCCTTTTCCGCCTATAAGTTAATGAATAATACTATTTGTTAGATTCATTTAAACCCTTATAGGGTATCCTTGAATTCTTCGTCATAGGCTTCTAGGCATTGTTTTAATTTGCTTTCAATCTCGTCTGTAATCTCCTCTTTTTCTTTTAATCCGGAGAAAATTTCAGGAAAACGATTTTCAACAAACAGGTACAAACCTTCTTCATATTTTGCAACTGCTTCTCTTGGATATTTATCAATATATCCTTTGGTTCCGGCATAAAGAGCGGTTACCATTTTTTCCATGGGAAGCGGTTTGAACTGAGGTTGTTTCAACAGTTCAACCAGTCTTTCGCCACGGGTCAGTTGTTTTTGTGTTGATTCATCAAGATCTGAACCAAATGCGGCAAATGCTTCAAGCTCACGGAACTGGGCAAGATCAAGGCGCAATGTTCCTGCAACCTGTTTCATGGCTTTTACCTGGGCTGCACCACCAACTCGTGATACGGAAAGTCCAACATCAATGGCAGGACGGATACCTGCAAAGAAAAGATCTTTATCAAGAAAGATCTGACCGTCAGTGATAGAGATAACGTTTGTCGGAATAAAGGCGGATACATCACCCTCTTGAGTTTCAATAATAGGAAGAGCGGTTAAAGAACCGGCTCCTTCTGGATCACCGAGCTTTGCAGAACGTTCGAGAAGTCTTGAATGGTTGTAAAAAATATCACCAGGAAAGGCCTCACGTCCCGGCGGACGTCTAAGAAGCAAGGATACCTGGCGGTAAGCTGCTGCCTGTTTTGAAAGATCATCATAAATGATCAGGGCATGCTCACCTTTATCTCTGAAATACTCACCCATTGCACATCCGGCATAAGGCGCCAGATACTGCATGGCCGCAGATTCAGAGGCAGATGCGATAACAACTGTTGTGTATGCCATGGCCCCATGCTCTTCAAGGGCTGCAACAACCTGGGCAACCGTTGATTTTTTCTGACCGCAGGCAACATAGATACATTTAATGCCGCTTTCTTTTTGTGCAATGATGGCATCAACAGCGATGGCAGTTTTGCCGATCTGGCGGTCACCAATGATAAGCTCACGCTGACCACGACCAACAGGGGTCATACCATCAACGGCCTTAGCACCGGTGTAGCAAGGTTCATGAACACCTTGCCTGGCAATAACACCGGGAGCAACCAATTCCATATTCATATAAATATCAGAATTAATTGGCCCTTTACCATCAACAGGTTCACCTGTTGTGGTCACAACGCGACCTAAAAGTGCTTCACCTACGGGAACCGAAGCAATACGGTCGGTCCTTTTTACAATATCTCCCTCTTTGATAACTTTGTCATCACCGAGGATAGCAACACCGACATTATCGGCTTCAAGGTTCAATGCAAGACCCAGAATTCCACCAGGAAATTCAACAAGCTCCATTGCTTTTACTTTTTCAAGGCCATATACGCGGGCAATTCCATCACCCGCAGAAAGAACGACACCTGTTTCACTCAGGTCGACCTCTGCATCAAACCCTTTGATCTGGTCTTTTATTATTTGGCTTATTTCTTCTGCTTTAATTTCCATTAGACAATCTCACCTTTTTTTAATGTTTCTCTCATATTGATCAGCTGAGTTTTTACGCTGCCGTCCAGAACAAGGTCACCGATTTTCGTCACTACACCACCAATGAGACTTGGATTCTGTTCAACATTCAGAACAATAGTTTTTCCGGTCTTTTTTGACAAAGAGTCTTTAATTCTGTCGACTGCTTCGGAGGATAGTTCTGTTGCAGAAACAACACTGGCCTTGACAACACCTTTAAGCTCGTCAGCCAGATCTTGATAATATGAAGCAATCTCTCTTAAAAAACCGATTCTACCTTTATCAAACAAAAGAATCAGGAATGATTTCATAATAGCCGACAGATCCGTAGCAGCTAAAACTGCTTGTAAAACCTTTTTTCTGTCATTTTTGTTGAACAAAGGATTTATCAAAGCCGTCTCAAAATCAACTTGCGTATCAAAGAGCCCGACTACCGATACAAGCTCTGTATTGTATTGTTCCGCCTGGCCGTCTTCCTGGCCGATAAGAATCAATGCTTTGGCATAACGCCTGGAAACCGCTAAATTTTTCATTATGCCACCACCTTTTTCAAATATTCATCAACAAGTTTGTCTTGATCTTCAGATGAAATAGAGGCAATAATCACTTGTTCGGCTTTTTCCATTGCTTTTTCAACAATTTCCTGCTGTAGCTTTACCTTTGCTGTCTTAAATTCCTGTTCGATATTGCGCTTGGCCATATCTTCAAGTTTTTCAGCCTCAGCTTCCGCCTCTGCAAGAATTCTTGTTTTTGCTTTTTCACCCTGCTTGATATAATCTGCAACAATTTTTTTAGATTCTTGATCAAGGTTCTTAAACTTGGCCTGGTATTCGGCAAGTTTCTTTTGGGCATCTGCTTTTTTTAATTCCAACTCATTAATCTCATCTTCAATACTTTTTGCACGGGATGAGAAAAACTCGGCAACAGGTTTTCTTGCAATAAAAAACACACCAATAGCAAGAACCGCAAAATTCAATACTTTCCAAGTATCATTTGAAAGCCATGCGTTGTGCACACTGCTGGCTTCTGATGATGCCCATGCAACACCTGTCATTGCCACGGCAAATGTTGCAGTAAGGTAAGCAATCCGTAGCATTTTTTTGTTAAGTTCACCGTTTTTCATCAGCAAGCCCTCCCCAAAATCTTTTCGCCTATGGCCTTGGCATAAGCCTCAACCTCACTTTCTAGCGATTCTCGAGCTTGCTCAGTCTCTTCGGCAACCTGTTTTTTAATCTCAGCAAGATTGGCCTGAGCTTTCTTGTTAATCCTGTCGATTATTTCCGCTTCTTCTTTTGATGCGTCTTCAACAAAGGCTTCTTTTTCTTTCAAACCCTTGGATCTGGCTTGTTTCAACCCGTTTTT
>JAKIUJ010000140.1 GCA_021647625.1 Desulfobacula sp. | reverse complement strand
TTTGCAGAATATTTAATAATTGTTTGACACCACCAAGGGTATCATGATCGGTTATAGAAATAGCCCTGACACGATTTTCCCGGGCCAGGGCTATAATTTGATGGGGAGTAAATGAACCATCAGATGCGGTTGAATGTATATGAAGATCAATCAATGAGTGTTATCGGGCTAAATGCCAAGAGCCTTCTCCATATCTTCTTCACGTTTCTTGCATTCAATACACTGCGTGGTAACGGGTCTGGCTTTCAAACGTTTGTCTGATATCTCTTCCTCACAGGTCTCACATATTCCAAAGGTTTCGTTTTCTATGCGTATCAATGCTTTTTTAATTTTCTTAATCAATTTGTGTTCACGATCCCGGATACGAAGTTCAAAGCTTCTTTCAGCCTCATGAGATGCTCTGTCCGTTGGGTCGGCGAAGTTCTCTTTTGGTTTGGTCATACCGGTTACCGTGCTGTCAGCATGGGAAAGCAATTCAGTAATTCTATCGGTCAAAAGATTCTTAAAAAATGCTAACTCTTCTTTCTTCATGGTATTACCCTTTATCTTAAATTACAAGAACATCTAAAACTGAATATTATACTATATGATTATAAAATGTAAAGGTTTAATGCCGCTCTGCACGACTGACGCATGAAATATTTTAAAAGGTTGCTGTATGAGTTTTATGATTTTTTTTAGCGTTCCTCGGTATTCCTTTCTCAGCAATATATCGAATTTATAAAAAACGTCAGTTATTTTCCAAGAATTATACAGTGCTATCGTCATAAATTTTAAATTATACATAACTGTACCATCTTTTTCCTGCTTTAAAAATTGTACGCTGTTTATATTAGCCATAGTTGCAAAGGCTTTTCCAGTTGTTGCTTCACGTAATCAGCATTAAACCACGGCCCTTTCATGGTCTCAAAAATAAATTTAATAGTACCTCGTTTGCCCAGCTTTTTTATCAAATTCTTCCCAAATTTCTTTGCAAACAACAACGTGCATGAGATGTGTTTTTCCCCGGTCGTATTCATAGTCAATATTGTTTATTCATTTAAAGCTCTGTTCTCTATTTCCCCATTTCATTTTAAAAATATTTTGTTTCTTATCAACTTTTGAATGCAGGCAATTAATGCTTTTTCGATTTGATCCACCTCAATGCCTGTTAACAAACGCATCAGAGTATCATTCTGTGGTAATTTCTCAATTTCAGGAAAAAATGTTTATAGCTTTTTTGCGACAAAAAAAAATATTAATTTACAGAAAACCTTACTATCATTGACTTAAAAAAAACGTGCGTCAGCCCTGCTTTTAAGAAATGACAGCAATGCCTTTTTTGGGGCACAGTATTTTTATCCCTTTTTTAATATTTAACTCACCTGTTTATCCGTTGAAGTGGTTTGTTAACGGCCCGGGGAAGTGGGGTGGTAAATTCATCTTTGACTACTGCTGAAGCTTTTTAAGACTCATTGCCTATGTTGTGTTATTTTTTTTCCCTGATATCAAGGTTAAATAGTTGATGGATGACGTTCAAATATAAAGAGTCATCACGATGGTTCCCGGTATTCCGTAGAAAACGGATGGGATCATGAATGGTTCTTGTGGCAATTGCCTGTGTCATCCTTTGAATGGCATCAATATCTGCCTGTGAAAGATGTTTCATACCTGAAAGGGTTTTGTCACATTCAATCTTTACGATTTGAGTTATTTTTTGATTCATGGCTTTTATTGTCGGTACAATAGAAAGGCCTTCCAGCCATTTTCGAAATTTTACCACAGCTTCTTCGATATATCGCTCAGCCTTGATGGTCTCTTTTCCCCGTTGTTCGATATTGGACTCAACGATATTTTTCAAATCATCAATATCATAAACATAGGCATTGGAAATTGAATTAATGTCCGGGTCGATATCCCTTGGAACAGCAATATCAATAAAAAAAAGGGTGTTGTGGTGCCTTTTTTTCATCGCCTTTTTCACTTCATCGTGAGTCATGACGTACTCTGTTGCACCTGTAGAACTGATAATAATATCCACCTGGTCCAGAACATCATGTCTTTCTTCAAATTTAACGGGTTGGCCGTTAAATTTTTCGGCCAGCTCCACAGCATTTTTAAAGGTCCGGTTTGCCACAAGAATTTTTTCCACCTTGTTGGAAATCAGGTGTTCCACTGCCAGTTCCGCCATTTCCCCTGCCCCAAGCAGCATCACAGTTTTTTGTGATAGATCCGAAAAAATCTTGTTTGCAAGCTCAATGGCAGCATAGCTGATCGATACGGCATTGTCACCAATCCCTGTCTCTTTTCTCACTTTTTTGGCAATTGAAAAAGATTTGTGCATCAGCCGGTTCAAAAGAACCCCGGATGAATTTTCCCGAACAGCCACTCGATAGGCCTGTTTGATCTGGCCCAGGATCTGAGGCTCACCCACCACCATGGAATCAAGACTTGATGCCACCTGGAACAGATGCCGGATAGCATCGTCTTCGGTATAGATATACAAAGAGCGCTTGAATTCTGAAATATTAATATTTTTATGACGCGAAATAAATTTAATCATATGATCTATCTGATCTCCGGTTTCAGGTATATACAACACCTCAGTCCGGTTGCAGGTTGAAAAAATAAGACTTTCTTTAATATTTGGATCCTGTTTTAGTTTTTCAAGCGCTGACAGGACCTCATCGCTGGTAAAAGAAAGTTTTTCCCGCAGCTCCACGAGTGCGGTCTTGTGATTTGCACCAATTAAAATAATGTTTGACATAATACTTTCTTTATTTTGTAAACCCCTGATGATGTCCGCCCAGCAGCATATTGACCCCTATAAAGGTGAACAGAATAATAAAAAACCCAATAATGGTCATAATCGCTGACCTTCTGCCCCGCCAGCCTGATCTAAAACGAAGATGGAGCAAGGCTGCGTATACCAGCCAGGTTCCAACTGAAAAAACTTCTTTAGGATCCCAACTCCAAAATTGCCCCCAAATGGCTTTTGCATAAACAAATCCAGTCACAAGCCCCACCGTTAACAGCGCAAACCCGGTACTAAGACAATTATACCCGACACTATCCAACAGATCCAGAGAGGGCAGTCGTTTGAAAAAAAAGCCGGGATGTTTTGATTTGATTCCCTTTTCCTGTAACAGATATAAAATACCGGCTCCGCTTGCCAGAGCCAATGCCGCATCGCCTGTAAAAACCAGGAAAATATGTGCATACACCCAAACGCTTTTCAAGACAGCGTTGCCCTGTACCGGCACCTCCGGGATAGCCAGAACCATCAACATGATGACACTGATTAAAACAGATACAAACAAACCAAGAATTTTCAAATCAAATTGATATTGAAAAAACAAAAACATGCAACCCAAAGAGAATGCAGCTAAAGACAAGCTCTGAGCCAGGTTTTGTATGGGAACATCTCCCGTGGCCCAAACATACACAATCATACTCAGAGCATGCAAACCAATAGCCGCAATAATAAACCCGAAAGATGTCTTTTGAAAACCAGGCTTTTGCTTGAAAAGAAAAAGACTATATCCAACCATACTGATAAAATAGAAAAAGGTTGCACTCTGCAAGGCTATGTCAGCCATTTGAAGACTCATTCGTCGCTCCTTATAAAACCAGTTCCTCGTACCGATATCCATCTCCCAGGACATCTTTAAGGATCGTATTTATTTTATTTATATCACCTGCTTCAATCCATTCAAGAATATTGTTTTCAATCAAGGCAAAAAAAGATTTTTTATGCGCATCCGGTGCATGTCCTGTGGCAAGCAGTTTTTTACGGACAGCACCCATCAGCTTGAGTAAATCTGCATATTCAAGGCCGAATTGATCATCCAATTCCTGCCTGATTTGTTTTGCCATGGCCGGGCTTGATCCACAGGTGGAAACCGCCAGGATCAAATCTCCTTTATCCACGATTGACGGCAGGATAAAATCACTTTCATCCGGCCCATCAGCTACATTACAAAAAATATTGGCCGCTTCGGCATCCGATTTAATCTGCTGGTTCAATCTTGCTTTGTCTGTTGCCGCAAAAACAAGGACCATCCCTTCCATATCTTTTTTTTCATATGATTTTTTTCCAAGACAGACCCCTTTTTTTTTCAGTGGGCCAAACGAATCATCAAAGCGCTCACTGACAACCCTAACTCCGGCACCGCACTTTTCAAGCATGGCGGCCTTTCTGGCCCCTACAGGCCCACCGCCTATCACAAGACAGGGTTTGTCCTTAATATCAAGAAAAATAGGATAGTACTTCATTGTTGTCCTTTATTTGTACCCTTGTTTGGTTTTGGAAATTAATATATATTGCCCTATAATATTTTACAATATCTACTTAAGCAAATTACTTAAGTAATTTAAGGAAGCTGACCAAAATATAATGATGTGGTCGTTTTGCTGAAAGACACCAAGGATAAACCCATGATAATAGATACCCACACACATGTTTTTCCGGATGCTGTAAAACACAATCGATCCCTTTATTTTAGCGATGAACCCGAGTTTAAACTGCTTTATGAGTCTGATAAATCAAAAATAATTTCAGTACAGCAGTTAATGGAAACAATGGACGCGCACAAGGTTGACATTTCAATTACCTGCGGGTTCCCCTGGCGCAACCCGGAAACTGCAATATTAAATAATAACGTAATCATTGACGCTGTAAAAAATCACCCGGACAGGATCAGGGGCCTGGCCTGTTTTGATCTCGCCTGGGAAGGGGCTGCCGACGAAACTCTGAGGTGTATTAAAGCGGGCCTGAGTGGTGCCGGAGAATTGGCTTTTTATCTATCCGGCATTGACCAGAAAGCATTGGCACTGCTTGAACCTGTGATGACTGTATTAAAAGAAAACGGCGACCTGCCCTGTATGATTCACACCAATGAACCTGTGGGGCATCAATATCCAGGTAAGACCCCGATCACACTGGAACAGATATATCGGCTCGCCCAGACATTTCCGGATAATAAAATCATTTTGGCCCATTGGGGCGGCGGGATATTTTTGTATAATTTGATGAAAAAAAATGCCAAATCCATTTTAAAAAATATCTGGTACGACACTGCGGCATCCCCCTTTTTATACGAGGCAGATATTTATGACGCGGCCTTAAGTGCAGGGGTTATCGATAAGGTTCTTCTTGGAACGGATTACCCGCTTTTAACACCCAGAAGATATTACACCGATTTAGACAACTCAAATCTGACCCAGGATCAAAAATCCATGATCCTGGGAGAAAATGCCAGACACTTGTTTAAATTTTCGTTCAAACAGGGATACTGATCTTAAAAGCACAGCCACGCCCCCTTATACTTTCAACATCTATTTTCCCGCGATGATACTGGATGATATGCTTTACAATGGCAAGCCCTAAGCCTGTCCCGCCTTCCCGACGGCTCCTTGCTTTATCTACCCTGTAAAAACGATTGAAAATTTTTGGCAGATGATCCTGGCCGATACCGGGTCCCTCATCTGCGACAACGATATTTATAAACCCGTCTTGCTGTCCCACCTTAACAAAGATACAACTGCCTTGCGGGCTATATTTTACGGCATTGTCCACAAGATTGATGATTGCTTGTTCAAGAAGACTTGAGTCCACCATGGCAGTTAGATTGTTGGGACAATCAATATCTACAATCATCTTTTTTTCTTTAATTTTTGTATTACAGGTACTGACCGCCACCTGAATGAGAACCGCAATATTCTGATCTTCAAAAACAATGTCCGTTCCCTGGAGCCGCTCAAGCCGCGACAGTGCAAGAAGGTCATTGATCAGGTCCACCATCCGGTTGACATTCTTTTCAATAATATTTAAAAACCTCTCACTTTCTTTAATTGCATTGTCTGCCGGCATCCCCTGGATGGTTTCGATGAACCCCTTAATTGTTGTCAACGGCGTTTTCAATTCATGGGAAACATTGGCAGCAAATTGTTCATGCATTCGTTCAAGACGTCTGATCCGTGTGATGTCATGAAATATAATCAAGGTTCCCATATGGACATTCCCTGTCTCATAAAGGGCGGTGGAATGAATATTTAAAATAAGATCCTGATCACCGGTTAGCGCAATATCATCCTCAACCGGTTTATTGGTTGCCAGAGCACGCTGTATGAAATGCTGTAATTCAAGATTGCCGACAACTTCAAGGATAGACTTGGATTTTAATTCCGACACACTCACATCAAGAATTCTGGCCGCTGCCGTATTTATAGTTATGATGCGTTCATCTTTGTCCACGGCAATAACACCTTCCTGCATACTGGAATGAACCGCCTCAAGCTCCATGCTGCGGTTTTTGAATTCCGTTATCTTTTGATCCAGATTTTTTGCCATCTGATTCATGGTAACGGCCAACTCTGATAATTCTTCAGAATCGGGTACAACAAGCGTTGTGTCTAATTTTCCTTTTGCAAAAAGTGCGGCCCCGTTCTTCATGTTTTCTATGGGCCGGACGATCCGTCTTGAAACATAAAGACTTGCCATGGTGGCCGCTACGATTGTGACAAGCAGAGTTAACAATATATTATTTCGGACAGAGCTGATCTTTTTATCAATGGCTGAAATGGAAACAGAGGTTCGAATCACTGCAATTACTTGATTTTTTTCCTTATCTGCATCACTTGCTTGATCCTTTCGAAAAATCGGCAGTGCAATGTACATCATTTTTTCATCAAGCGTAGCACTGTACCGGACAGACATCCCCCTTTTTTTTTCCAGGGCCTGTGCAATCTCAGGACGTGTAGCATGGTTTTCCATCACCTTAATATTTCCGAATGAATCTCCCACGACTTGTCCGTTTGGCAAAACAATGGTTACACGGGTCTGATTTTGCTTTCCAACTTGTTTGCACAATTGATCGATACGCTCAAAATGATCAGGCTTTGTCCTTAGCATCCGTGAAAAATTTTCATGTAATAGATTGGCCCTGATAGTTAACTCTTTTTCTGAATTTTCCAGGAAAAACCCTTTAAAATACCAGGCGGAATAATTGGCAACCGCAGAAAGGGACAGGGCTGTAATAATCAAAAAGGATGGGAAAATCTGCCAGACCAATTTCTTTTTTTTTTTAACCATAAATTATTCTTTAAACCTGTACCCGACGCCACGAACAGTCTCGATAAAGGATGCATAATCTTTCATTTTTTTACGCAGGCCCACAATAATCACATCAATACTTCTTTGCGTCACCGCATAGTTCTCCCCACGGATGGCATCCACAATCTGGTTCCGGGTAAAAACCCAGCCTTTTTTTTGTGCAAGAAAAGAAAGCAGCTCAAATTCAGACAATGTCAGGTCCAGCTCTATTCCCTCTATGGTAACCCTGTGTCTTGTTCGGTCAATGATAAGATCACCTTCCTTTCTTATCATTTCCGGTTCATTTAACGAGTCTTTTCTACGTCGGCGCAATATGGCCCGAATTCTTGCGATTAAGACTTTAGGACTGAAGGGCTTGGAGATATAATCATTGGCACCAAGTTCCAGTCCCGCTACAATATCGGATTCTTCGCCTTTGGCCGTTAGCATCACAATCGGCATATCCGTCGTGTATTCATTATTTCTCAGATACCGTGTTACCTCAAGGCCATCAATTCCCGGCAGCATTAAATCAAGCACCATCAAATCAGGCTGGGACTGCTTGGCAATCTTGATGGCCACCTCGCCGGTCTGGGCGGTTAAAATAGTGTAGCCTTCATTTTTCAAATTATATTTAATCAACTCGATAATGTCTTCTTCATCATCCACTATTAATATGGTTTCTTTTGACATGATTTTTCCTGATCTTTCCATTTGATCTGTTTCACCCGCCTGGATTTGTCACCCGCCTGGATTTGTCACCCGCCTGGATTTGTCACCCGCCTGGATTTGTTTTTCCCAGATTTTATAAACTACCTGGGATTTGTCAATTTGTATCTTTTAAAAACATGCCCTTTTATTTAAAATATCAAAGCATATTTGACCAATTTTAGTTGCTGTGTGTTAGGAATCGATTAGATTTGTGTCATAGGATCGTAAATTTTGTTGAACTTATTTCATCTCCGATTCATAGCCGGATTGTTTGGAAATATCTTTTTCAAGATATAATATATTACCCTTTTCATTATATGTATAACGTTTGAAATAGGTGGCCATAATTAAAAAACCTCGCCCATGATCATCGCCATCACAGGGTTTTATTGTTTGCTGTTTTCTCCAGTCAAATCCATCTCCCTGATCCTCAATAGCTATTTTTATAATCCGACAATTTTCAACCATCAATGAAAATTTTACATTCTTTTGGCTATCACCGGCATTGCCATGCCGGACGGCATTGGTCAATCCTTCCCGGATGACAAGATTAATGGCAAAAAGCGATTTATCTATGCCCCCCACTCTGGATTGGAGAAATTGGCTGGCCCGATGACATACATCATCGATATTTTCAAAAGTCGATGCAAATGAACAACGGATCGAATCTTTTGTTTGAAAAACATCAAATATGCTTTTGTCGTCAGGTATCAATTTATACCTCTGCGCATAAAATGACCAGATCATCATCCGGTAATTTTTCACCAAAGAGCTTGTCTACCAATTTTTGGGGAATCTCTTTGTATGAAATGGATACCACTGTTTTATACACCGGCAACATCGCCTCAGCACCTGTTGCCCATGTCATTTTTTCAGATTCAACCAGCCCGTCGGAATAGATTAAAAAACGATCCCCTTTAGATACATTTATGGTTTTTATTCCAAATTGAGCATCTTTAAACATCCCCAGGATATCTCCACGGGTTTTAATAAGATAGGGATCTCCATCAACCGGCATACAGACCACAGGCGGATGACCCGCATTAATAATCGTCATTTTTTTAGTTGTCCGGTTCAGATGCATGTAGCAGGCTGTCAGATATTTACCATCCGGAAGAATTTCCGCTAAAACATCGTTAATCATCTTCATACTCTCAGCAGGAGAGTATACCGGTGTACAGTTCTGGGCTAAAAGCGCCTTTACCGATGCGGTCAAATAACTTGTTTTAATATCATGACCTGAGAAATCTGCCAGAAAATACCCGGTTATATTGTCTGTTATGTTTAAAATATCGTAGAAATCGCCACCCGCCTCTTCAAGGGCCTTGTAAAAAACACCGAACCTCGCCAACGGATTATCTTCAGGCGTTGGCAGCATGGAAACCTGGGCTTCTGTCAACTGCTTTAATTTACTGGCCTGACCTGCAATCAATGAATTGGTTGCAATGGACAACTTTAAGTGAATCCGAACCCTTGCCAGCACTTCCAAAGGATGAAACGGTTTTGTTATATAATCCACAGCACCCAGTTCAAACCCTTTCAGCTTGGCATCGACTTCGCTGACGCCGGTTAAAAAAAGGACAGGAATTGAGTTGGTTGCTGAATCATCCTTAAGTTTTTCAATCACATCAAACCCGTTCTCTCCAGGCATTTCAATATCCAACAAGATAAGATCCGGTTTTTCCTTTAATGCTATAGCCCGGGCTTTTGGCCCATTATCTGCGCAAAAAATCCTGTATCCTTCTTTAGACAAAGATTTCTCGATCAATTTCAAATTCAGCAGATTATCGTCAACGGCCAGAACGGTATAGGGTTGTTTGTTTCCCATAGTATTCGAATTCTTCTCTTTGTTAGGTTGGGTTAAGGGAATTCACTTGTGCTTCAAGGTCTGTAATATACGCATCAAATCCATCGAGACTTTCCTCCCTGGCCTGCATCTCCATTGTTTTTGCGAGCTCAAACATATCGTTGAACCCCATGTTGCCCGCAGCTCCCTTAATGGAATGGGCCGCAGCAGAGGCATCATGACAATTTTTTTTTTGAACACTTTTTTTTATTTTCTCGATGTCTGATAATGTAGTGACAACAAATAGTTCAACCAACTCCATAAAATCTTCGTCATCAATCCCCAGCCGTGATGCCAGATCCTGAAAATCCATAAGGACTCCTTGAGTTCATGAATTGAATAATTTTAAGAAAAGAAATTATTATTACCCCAAATTATAGATAAATTATTATTATAAGTAAACCCTAATGTTACAAAAAAATCAAATGGTTAACTTAGATAATGGATGGATAGAGGTTTTGAGTTTAGATCAAGAGGGATCGGGGAAAAGTTTTTGCACCACCAGGAACACGAAAATGACTCTTAGGAATCGTTACAAAATAACTTGATCTAAATTGTTTCCAAAGCCCCTTAAAAGACTGGGTATTATGAAACCAAAAAATCAACTGATTTTGGAGCCGATCCTTAGAATAAATTTGCCCTGGCCTTCAAAATAAAAAGATTGCCTTTTTAATCGATTGGGAATACAAATATTCGGTGCAAGGCAAGTCCGAACAAAGAGATTCAATAATGAAAAATAACAAAATCCTAATCGCCGATGATGAAAAAGCCATACGGAAATTCTTTCATATCGCTTTGGAACAAAAAGGATATACGGTATTCAGCGCCGAATATGCTAAAGCGGCCTTTAGAAACATCTTGAAAGAAAATTAATCAAAAAAAATCATGGGAACATGTAAACTACACCCACTTAGGAAGACCGCTTACAGATGTGCTAAATATGATGTATATCAATGCAAGGAGTGCCTCCGATGCAAAGATCCAAAAATCTACTGCAAACACAGACCCTCCTGTGCCATCTATTTTATAACAAAAAAAGGTATGGAGCCTTAAAGGATACGATCAATGAAAAAAGACACCCATCAATTTATCCAGGAGTACCAGGGCCTTGGCGCATTTGGCCTGGATCGTGAAACCGATCAAGAAACCATCATGTTCTATCTGCAGAAATTTTCTGAAGATTCTTTTTTAAAAATACTGATTCCCAGGCTTTCCGACGAGGAATTAGAAGAAATATACCTGTTTATCAACAACAAACTCAAACAACACATCAAGGAAGATGAATATCACAGCATCTTTTTGAAAGATCGGTAGATTTTGAGTTGCTTTTAGTTATTATTGGTAGTCTAATTCTTTTATTTTTAATTTTACAAAAAACAGTGTTGACTAAGCACAATTATTAACATATTCCAAGTCTTGTTTTTTATATTAATTCTAATTTTTACAGGTGAC
>JAKIUJ010000139.1 GCA_021647625.1 Desulfobacula sp. | reverse complement strand
TGCAAAAAAAATGATTGGCCTTGCGGATAATGATCCAAGGCCGTTGACTCTGACAGGCGGGCTTGGTTTTTTTGGGGGGCCTGGCAATAATTACAGCCTTCACAGTGTGGCCACTCTGGCACAAATGATATCTGCGGGGGAAAAATCAAACGGCCTGATTACAGCCCTGGGTTGGTTTATGTACAAGCATGCAGCAGGTATTTACAGCAATCAACCATTGGGGGGAGAGTTTAAGGATTATGATATTAAAGACCAGCAAGGTGGCCCGGTTGGGAATCCGCCTGAAAAGATAAAAGAACAAATGAACGGAACAGGTACCATAGAAACATATACAGTGATTTATTCGTCTGATGGCCAACCCTCCTATGCAGTGATATACGGAAGAACAAAAAAAGGCTGTCGATTTATTTCAAATACCCAAAATGCACTGGATATTTATCAGGCCCTTATGTCGGAAAACAGGATTGGTCAGAGGGTGAGTGTTGTGTTTGATGCATCAAAAAATGTAAATGTTGCACAATTGGTTTGAATTTTAACAGGCATTACATTAGAATAAAAAATTAAAAAATATTGTAAGTAATGGAATTTTCATGTATATTGTTTGGATTATTGCTTATATTATAGGCTGCATTGCAGCAGACAAGAATCGTTAAGATTGGGTTATGGATGGTCTTGAGATTCTATGAATCTGAGATATTAAGCGTAAATAAGAAAAAATAGAAAGTAATTTGGCTATAACGCTTATTTTGTCCTCTAATCATGTATAAACCTAATAAAATGGATAAATTCATGAGTTGCTTATCTTGGGATGCTCTGATATTATCTGCCGGTCATTTTGACGTGGCAATAGTTCACGGATTTTAGATGAGCCGATATAGCTCAGTTGGTAGAGCATCTCACTTGTAATGAGAATGTCCTCCGTTCGACTCGGGGTATCGGCTCCATAAAAAAAATAGGTGGGGTTCCCGAGTGGTCAAAGGGATCAGACTGTAAATCTGACGGCTCAGCCTTCGGAGGTTCAAATCCTCCCCCCACCACCAAGAAATGTTGTGTAGGAGATCTTAATGTTTTTTTGGGTGGATCGTTACTACATAGCTAATATGCAAATGCATATGGATTAGCTATTTTAGTTTCTTCGTGTGCGGGAGTAGCTCAGTTGGTAGAGCTTCAGCCTTCCAAGCTGAATGTCGCGAGTTCGAATCTCGTCTCCCGCTCCACTTCCTTAGATTTAAGATCTCCATTATAGAATGATGGTTTGAGTTAAGTAATTTTAAGTTAATTTGAATCGATTTTCGGGCCCATGTAGCTCAGTCGGTAGAGCGCTTCCTTGGTAAGGAAGAGGTTCACCAGTTCGATTCTGGTCATGGGCTCCAGAATAACGGCAGGAGGAATTTAAACAATGGCTAAGGAAAAGTTTGAGCGGACGAAACCGCATGTGAACATAGGTACTATTGGTCATATAGATCATGGTAAAACTACTCTTACAGCAGCGATTACAAAGCTTGCCGGTATGAAAGGCAATGCTGAGTTTGTTCCGTTTGATGAGATTGACAAGGCACCGGAAGAAAGAGAGCGCGGTATTACAATTGCTACAGCCCATGTAGAGTATGAGACTGATAACCGTCATTACGCCCATGTGGATTGCCCGGGCCATGCTGATTATATAAAAAATATGATCACAGGTGCAGCGCAGATGGACGGTGCAGTACTCGTAGTAAGTGCGGATGATGGTCCTATGCCCCAGACAAGAGAACATATCCTTCTTGCCCGTCAGGTTGGTGTTCCTTCAATTGTTGTGTTTTTGAACAAATGCGACATGGTTGATGATGAAGAGTTGATTGAGTTGGTTGAAATGGAGCTTCAGGAGCTTCTTGATACATATGAGTTTCCCGGTGACACAACCCCGATTATAAGAGGCAGTGCGCTCAAGGCGCTTGAATGCGAAAGTGTGGATGAGGAAGCTGCCAAGCCGATTTTTGAGTTGCTTGACGTTCTTGATTCATATGTGGAAGAGCCTGAGAGAGATACGGATAAGCCGTTTTTGATGCCCATTGAGGATGTTTTCAGTATTTCCGGTCGTGGTACTGTTGTAACCGGCAGGATTGATCGTGGTGTTGTTAAAACCGGTGAAGAAGTTGAGATTGTAGGTATCAGAGACACACAAAAAACAGTTTGTACCGGTGTTGAGATGTTTAGAAAACTTCTTGACGAAGGTCAGGCTGGTGATAACGTTGGTCTTCTTCTTCGAGGCACCAAACGTGAGCAGGTTGAAAGAGGTCAGGTTGTGGCCAAACCCGGAACAATCAATCCTCATACCAAATTTAAAGCAGAAATGTATGCCTTAAGTAAAGAAGAAGGTGGACGTCATACTCCTTTCTTTAGCGGCTACAGGCCTCAGTTCTTTTTCAGGACAACGGATATAACAGGTGTATTGACTCTTGATGAAGGTGTTGAAATGATCATGCCGGGAGATAATGCATCCATTAATGTTGAACTGATTAACCCCATCGCAATGGAAAAAGAACTCAGGTTTGCAATCCGGGAAGGTGGACGTACCGTAGGCGCCGGTGTTATCGGTGAAATTGTAGAATAAGAGTTAACTTTAAAAATTTTTTAATACGTTAACTTTAAGTCCCCAAGGGAGTGAACAGTGGACAGAATAAATATTGCTCTTGCCTGTACTGAGTGCAAGAGAAGAAATTATACAACGACAAAAAACAAACGGAAAACTCCGGATAAAATCGAGTTTAAAAAGTACTGCAAGTTTTGTAATAAACATTTGGTACATAAAGAAACAAAGATCAAGTAATAAATAATGCAGGTCAGTAGCTCCAATTGGCAGAGCTCCGGACTCCAAATCCGGCGGTTGTGGGTTCGATTCCCTCCTGACCTGCCACATTTTTATGAGTTCTGGTGTTTTTTTTAGATGGTGAGAAACCATAATAAAGACCGGGAGTAGTATGTCACGATTACAGAAAAAAAAGCCGCACGGTGAGAAGAAAAGAAGAAGTACCAGCAAAGAACTCGATAATGATTCTACGGGTTCTTCAGGTTCTTCAAACTCAAAACCGGCAACTGTAACAAGCTCAAAAAAGGCAATTTTGGAAAAAAATTCAACTGATGTTGCATCAGGGGAGCCGAATGTTTTTCAAAAAGCAGTTGAGTTCGTTAGAGAAGTTAAGGTTGAGCTAAAAAAAGTAACTTGGCCGACTAGGAAACAGACCACAGGGACAACCATTGTTGTCATTATTTTTGTATTTGTGGTTTCAGCTTTTCTGGGACTCTTTGACTTGGGCCTATCTAAGCTTGTTCAGGTTGTCCTGACATAAAACAAGGGAAATAACATGTCACTAAAATGGTATGTGGTACATGTCTATTCAGGTCATGAGCAGAAGGTGAAAATTGCCTTGGAAGAAAAAATAGGGGGCTCAAAGCACCCTGAAAAATTTGGAGAGATTCTTATTCCAACTGAAAATATTGTTGAGCTTGTTGGTGGTAAAAAAAAAGAATCTTCAAGAAAATTTTATCCGGGCTATATTCTTGTAAGGTTGCATTTGGATAACGAGACATGGCATATTGTAAGCTCTACCCCAAAGGTGACGGGCTTTTTAGGTGGAAAAAACAAGCCGGCTCCAATTAGTGACAAAGAAGCACAGAGTATCGTTGACAAAATGCAACAGGGAAAGAATAAGCCTCAACCAAAATATTTTTTCGAACCTGGTGATGATGTCAGGGTTATTGATGGACCGTTTTCAAATTTTAATGGCACGGTTGAAGATGTATCACCGGATAAAGAAAAGATAAAAGTGCTGGTGAGTATCTTTGGTCGCGCAACCCCTGTTGAACTGAACTTTATACAGGTTACCAAGATTTAACAAAGGTTAAATTGTGAGTTTTAGGAGTTAAAACAATGGCAAAAAAAGTAATGACACAAATAAAGCTTCAGGTTGAAGCAGGGAAAGCCAATCCATCACCACCAATCGGACCTGCGCTGGGTCAGCATGGCGTGAATATTATGGACTTTTGTAAGGCTTTTAATGCAAAAACCGCCAATGATGCCGGATCTATTATCCCGGTCGTTATCACAGTATACCAGGATAGATCATTTAGCTTTATTACCAAGACACCGCCCGCATCACGGTTACTGTTGGCTGCAGCAAAACTTTCAAAAGGGTCTGGTGTGCCCAACAGGGATAAGGTCGGTGAGGTTACCCGGGATCAACTTGTTGCAATCGCCGAAACCAAAAAAGAAGATTTAAATGCCTCAGATATTGACGCTGCTGTAAAAATTATTGCAGGTACAGCAAGAAGCATGGGGATAGAAGTAGTTTAACTTTAAGTAAAAAGAGTGAAGAAAATGCCAAAGCGGAGTAAAAAACATACAGAAGCACTAAAGAAGGTCGATCGAACTGTTCAATACGATCCAAAGGATGCCCTGGAATTAACCGTATCTTCAAGTTATGTAAAATTTGATGAAACTGTTGATGTTGCGGTAAAACTGGGCGTTGACCCGCGGCATGCCGATCAGATGGTCCGGGGAACTGTTGTGTTGCCGAATGGGCTTGGAAAAGAAGTTAAGGTATTGGTTTTTGCCAAGGGTGAAAAAGAGAAAGAAGCCTTGGATGCAGGTGCTGATTTTATTGTTGATGATGAAATGATCGATAAAATTAAAAATGGATGGTTTGGTTTTGATAAAGCCATTGCAACACCTGATATGATGGGAACCGTCGGAAAACTTGGACGCGTTCTCGGACCCCGTGGCTTGATGCCCAATGCCAAAACAGGTACGGTTACTTTCGAACTTGATAAAGCCATCAACGAGCTTAAGGCTGGAAAAATTGAATTTCGTGTAGAAAAAGCGGGTATTGTGCATGTTCCTGTTGGGAAAGTATCTTTTGGTGCAGAGAAATTGACCGAAAATGTAATAGCTTTTTTAGATAGGTTGACGGCTTTAAAGCCTGCCTCAAGCAAAGGGGCGTACATGAAATCGATTAGTGTTTCTTCAACTATGGGCCCGGGAATCAAGATTGATCCGGCCTTAATCAAATAACTGATTAAATAGTTGATTGAAATAATTTTGTAGAATAGTTTTAGACCTGTCACAGACAGTAGGTGCACTTGAATTAAGTGCATAATCGGACTTGCCGGCCTGCCGAGACGGAAAATTTATAAAAAAAAATTTGTTTTGGTTTAGTTGGCACCTTCGTAAAAATAAAATTTATGAAAGGAGGTGTAGAGAAAATTGCTTAATATTTCCCAAAAACAAGAGCTGGTCAAAAGACTAGCAAAAGAGTTTTCAGAATCAGAAATTTCAATACTGATTGACTATAAAGGTCTTGATGTGTTGGCGATGACTGAGTTGCGCGCTCAGCTGAGAGAAGCCGGTGTCTTCATTGAAGTCGTTAAGAATTCATTGCTGGACAGAGCATCAGAAGGCACAGACGCCGCTTTGATGAAAGACCTTTACAAAGGACCGAACGCAATTGTCTTATCAAAAGAGGATCCTGTAGCTCCGGCTAAGATTCTTGCAAATTTTGCCAAAGACAATGAAAAATTGGAAATTAAGGCGGGGGCCTTCGCTGGAAAATTGCTGGATGTCGACGAGATAAAACAGCTGGCGAAAATGCCATCCAAAGAAGAGCTTCTTGGTCAATTGGTGCGTACGCTCAATGCAGTCCCAACATCATTTGTTACTGTTCTTTCCGGTGTACCCAGGGCTTTTGTTAATGTCCTCAGTGCAATTAAAGATGAAAAAGAAGCGGCATAGACATAACTTTATTATTAAACATATACTTGAAAAATAGTTTTATAGCTTTACTTTAGGAGAAAAAAATGGCTGATATCACAAAAGATGATGTTATTGAATTTATATCAAACATGAGCGTTCTTGACCTGTCGGAACTTGTTAAAGAACTTGAAGAAAAATTCGGCGTATCTGCTGCTGCACCTGTTGCATTTGCCGGTGCTGTGCCTGTAGGCGATGCTGGTGCTGATGTTGAAGAACAGACTGAATTTGATGTCATTCTTGAAACCTTTGGCGATAGGAAAATTAACGTTATTAAAGAAGTGAGATCTATTACAGGTCTTGGTCTCAAAGAAGCAAAAGCACTTGTTGAAGAGGCACCCAGGGCTGTTAAAGAAGGTATTGCGAAGGACGAAGCAGACAAAATCAAAGAGCAACTTGAAGGCGCCGGCGCACAGGTTACTGTAAAATAGTAACGGGTTAGTTAAACTCAAACCGTTACACTGTTTTTAATGAGCATACAATATTATGCGGGGACAAGGCAATGGTGCCATGTCTCCGCTTTTACGGTTGGAAAAACTCACACCCAGGAGAAATCATGACCGGAAGTCTTTTGACAAATAAGCGTACTAGAAAAGAGTTTGGCAGCAGGAAAAAAATCATTGATATTCCTGACTTGATAGGAATGCAGAGGACTTCATATGAGAGTTTTCTGCAAAGAGATGTGCTGCCGGAAAATCGAGAAGACAAAGGGCTTCACTCTGTTTTTAAATCTGTCTTTCCGATAAAAGATTTTACAGATACTTCATCTTTGGAATATGTATCCTATTCTTTTGGTGAATCAAAACATTCCATGAAAGAGTGTACCTCCAGAGGCATGACCTATGATATTCCAGTTAATATCAAGGTTCGTCTTGTTGTTTATGATCATGATAAAGAAACCGGGATTTCTACCATTCGTGATATTAAAGAACAGGAGATTTATTTTGGTACCATACCTTTAATGACACGTCAGGGCACCTTTATTATAAATGGCACAGAGCGTGCTGTCGTCAGCCAGTTGCACAGATCTTCGGGTGTCTTTTTTGATCATGATAAAGGGAAAAATTACTCTACAGGTAAAATTATATATAATGCTAGGATTATACCTGTCAGGGGCTCTTGGATTGATATGGAAATCGATATTAAAGATATCGTTTATATTCGAATTGATCGAAGAAGAAAATTCCCTGTCTCCATTCTTTTCAAATCGTTTGGCTACACCAATGAAGATATTTTGGATTTCTTTTACCAAAAAGAGCATATCATAGAAAAAAATGGATCGTTTTTTAAACAGTTTTCCCCGGACCACCTGGCCCGGCAGCGGGCGACATTTGATATCAAATCTCCGAAAACAGGTGATGTTGTTATTAAACAAGGAAGAATTTTTACAAAAAGAGCGTTGAAACAACTGGCAGAAGAGGGACTGGAGTATATCCCTATTTCTGATCAAGAATTGATTGATAGGGCTTTTGCCCAAACAATTCCAGCTAATGCGGGTGAAGAGATTGTGTTTAAGGCAGGTGATTTAATCACTGAAGAAACTATGGAACTTATTGCGGAAAAGCAATTGAAAGAATTTAATATTCTCTACGTTGATCCACGAAGCTCGGATTCCATGAGAAAAACACTTGTCTCGGATAAGACCATTAGCAAAGAAGAAGCCCTGATGGATATTTATCGTCGTCTGCGTCCCGGGAATCCAGCGACAACGGAAGTAGCTCAGGATTTTATCGATCACTTGTTTTTCAGACAGGCATATTATGACTTGTCAAAAGTCGGCCGTTTAAAAATGAATCATCGTTTGGGGGTTGATACTAAGATTGATGTTAAAACGCTGAGGAAAGAAGATATATTGCTCACGGCAGCAACCTTGATTGAGCTAAAAGACACACAAGGTCAGGTTGATGATATTGATCATCTTGGGAATCGACGTGTTCGCGCGGTGGGCGAGCTTCTTGAAAATCATTATAGAATTGGTCTGGTTAGGATGGAGAGGGCAATCAAAGAAAAAATGAGCATGCAGGAAGTAGATGCCATGATGCCCCATGACCTGATCAATCCAAAGCCTGTTTCAGCAGTTGTGCGAGAATTTTTTGGTACATCCCAATTATCCCAATTTATGGATCAGACCAATCCCTTATCGGAGACAACACATAAAAGAAGGCTATCTGCACTCGGACCGGGCGGTCTTACAAGAGAAAGAGCGGGCTTTGAAGTAAGGGATGTGCATCCTTCCCATTATGGCAGAATCTGTCCGATTGAAACACCTGAGGGGCCAAATATCGGTCTTATTGTTTCTTTGTGCACCTATGCAAGGGTGAATGATTTCGGATTTATTGAAACGCCGTATCGGCTTGCAAGTGATGGGAATGCTACAAAAGAAATTCAGCATTTATCCGCCTTTGAAGAAAAAGAACATCCCATTGCCCAGGCCAATGCCCCCCTTGATGTTGATGGCAATTTTATGAATGCGTTGGTCTCTGCAAGAGTTGACGGTGAATTTGAAATGATTGATAATCAAGATGTCGAATTCATGGATGTTTCACCGAACCAGCTGGTATCGGTTTCAGCCTCATTGATTCCATTTCTTGAAAATGATGATGCCAACAGGGCGCTGATGGGATCGAATATGCAACGCCAGGCCGTTCCATTAATCAGGAGTGAAGCGCCTTTGATCGGTACCGGCATGGAAAGTGTTGTAGCAAGAGATTCGGGTGTTACCATTGTGTCGGACTATGACGGTGTTGTCGTTGATGTTGATTCCAAACGTATTGTTGTTCGAAACCATGACACCGACGACGGCAGCTTTGAAAAAGCTGTTTCTATCTATAATTGTTCGAAGTTTGTTCGTTCCAATCAAAATACCTGTTTTAATCATCGCCCCATCGTATTAAAGGGTGAAGAAGTTAAAGCCGGACAGGTTATCGCTGATGGGCCATCCACTGAGATGGGCGAGCTGGCTCTGGGTAAGAATGTAACAGTGGCCTTTATGCCTTGGGATGGATACAATTATGAGGATTCAATCCTGGTCAGTGAACGATTGGTCAAAGACAGTGTTTATACATCTGTGCATGTTGAAGAATATGAAGTCCTTGCCCGGGATACAAAATTAGGTAAAGAAGAAATTACCCGGGATATACCCAATGTGGGTGAGGAAGCATTAAAAAATCTTGATGAAAGTGGTATTATTCGTCTGGGTGCGGAAGTTTTTTCAGGTGATATCCTGGTTGGCAAGATCACCCCAAAGGGTGAAACCCAGCTCTCTCCTGAAGAAAAATTGTTACGGGCTATTTTCGGTGAAAAAGCAGGTGACGTTAAGGATACATCCCTTTGTGTCCCACCGGGTGTTAAAGGCAAGGTTATTGATGCCAGAGTCTTTTCAAGAAGAGGTCTGACAAAAGATGATCGAACCCGCCTGATCGAAGATGCTGAGATAGAACGACTAGAAAAAGATAGAGATGATGAAATCAAAATTATCTCTGATGTTGCCAGGGAAAAAGTAGAAAACGTTCTAAATGATAAAAAATTGATTGCAAACCTGGAAAAAACCGGAAAAATTCTGCTTAAAGCAGGAACTCAAGTCAAAAAGGGAATCTTTGATAGTGCTCCGGTATCTGTTCTTCTAAATGTTGCTGTGGATGACGCTGTTGCAACTGAAAGAGCACAGATGGTTCTTGAAAATGCACAGATTCAAATCAAAAAAGCCAGAGATCATTTTAATCGTCAGGTCTCCCGTTTTGAAAAGGGTGATGATCTTCCACCGGGTGTCTTGAAAATGATCAAAATCTCTGTAGCCATGGAACGTGTGCTTTCAGTTGGAGACAAAATGGCCGGACGACATGGGAATAAGGGTGTTGTCTCAAGAGTTCTCAGGGTTGAAGATCTTCCATATTTTGCAGATGGCAGGCCCGTTGATATGGTTCTGAATCCTTTGGGTGTTCCTTCTCGAATGAATGTCGGCCAGATACTTGAAATTCATCTGGGTCATGCAGCTTTTGGCTTGGGGCAGCAGATAGAAGAACTTCTTCAACAAAACAAACTCGACCAATTAAGAAAGAAGGTGGTTGAGATATTTTCAACTACTGAAGTCCAGAAGGCGAATATGTATGATAATATTCTTGCCGAAGATATTGAAAAAATGTCTGACGAGAAGCTGATTGAATTTGCATCTCTGTATCGAAGAGGTGTGCATATGGCCACTCCGGTATTTGATGGTGCCAGTGAAGATGAAATTAAACATTTAATCGAGCTGGCGGGATTTGATGCTTCCGGTCAGTCTGTATTGTATGATGGCAGAACTGGTGAACCGTTTGATAAAAAGGTTACCGTTGGGACGATGTATATGCTTAAATTGCATCATCTTGTTGATGATAAACTTCATGCCAGGTCCATTGGACCCTATTCTTTGGTTACCCAGCAGCCACTTGGCGGTAAAGCCCAGTTTGGTGGTCAGAGACTTGGAGAAATGGAAGTCTGGGCAATGGAAGCATATGGTGCAGCCCATGCCCTGCAGGAGTTCTTGACGGTTAAGTCAGATGACATGACTGGAAGAACACGTATGTATGAAAAAATTGTAAAAGGCCAGAACGTTCTTGAACCCGGAATGCCTGAATCTTTCAGGGTGTTGACTAAAGAATTAAATGCATTGGGTTTAGATATGAATCTTTTAGAAGGCAGCAGATAAGGAGAAGACATTGGATAATATTTACGATTTCTTCGCAAAACCAAAAGATCCCAAGGTTTACACGGGCGTTCAGATAAGCCTTGCATCATCAGACCAGATAAGAGAATGGTCCCATGGTGAAATCAAAAAACCGGAAACAATAAATTATAGAACGTTCAAACCGGAAAGAGACGGTCTGTTTTGTGCAAAAGTATTTGGTCCGACAAAGGATTATGAATGCAATTGCGGTAAGTATAAACGGATGAAACATAGGGGAGTTGTTTGTGAAAAATGTGGTGTCGAAGTCATTCAATCCAAAGTGAGACGGGAGAGAATGGCCCATATAGAATTGGCATCGCCTGTTTCTCACATCTGGTTTTTGAAAAGCCTTCCAAGCAAGATTGGGAATGTTCTTGACCTGACATTAAAAAATCTTGAGAAGGTTCTGTATTTTGATTCCTATATTGTTGTAGATCCAAAAGAAACCGGACTTAAAAAACTCCAGCTTCTGTCGGATGATCAGTACTATGAAGCCCAGGAAGCATTTGGGGATGAGTTCGAGGCAGGTATTGGTGCTGAAGCAATTTACTATATTTTCAAAAAACTTGATCTTGTTGAAATTGAAAAAGAATTAAACGA
>JAKIUJ010000138.1 GCA_021647625.1 Desulfobacula sp. | reverse complement strand
TGAATTTGATCCATGATGTCGGTTATATGGCGGCCGGTATGGCCTGTTCCCTTGAACAACTGGTGATGGGTAATGAGGTTGTCGGCATGACAAAACGGTTTGTGGAGGGCATCAGTGTCACCCGGGAAACCATTGCCCGTCAGATTATGGAGGATGTGGGGCCCCGGGGTCATTTCCTTGTACAACAACATACCATAGATCATTTTAAAAAAGAGCTGTGGACAGCCAAACTGATGAACCGGCAGACCATTGACAACTGGAAAGATGCAGGGCAACCCACCATGGAGGACCGGGTAAAAGAAGAGGTCAGGATGATAGCAGAAACTCATAAACCCGTGCCGTTGAGTGATAAGATTATATCGGAACTGGACCGGTTGAAAAAAGAGGGCGAAAAAGAGATCCTTAAAAAATTGAAAAAAGGATAATTTGAGGAAGATAAATGACAACAAAAAAGTATGATGCCATCATTATTGGCGCAGGTATTATAGGCAATTGCATATCCTATGAACTTGCCTTAAAAGGATACAGAACATTAAATGTTGATAAGCTCAGCGGGTCTGGATTCGGTTCCACAGCCGGCAGCTGTGCGATAATCCGGCTTTATTATTCCTCTCCTGAAGGTGTTGCGTTGGCCAGGGAGGGCTATTACTACTGGCTTGACTGGAACAGGTACTTAAATGTCAGTGATCCTGACGGCATGGCCTTTTATAAAAATACCGGGGCAATGGTATTCAAATCAAAAGGCAACCACAACCTTGTAAAGGTAAAGGAATCCCTGGATGCACTGGGTGTGGGTTATATAGATCTTTCACCCGAAGATATAAAAAACTATATTCCCAACCCGGATTTAAGTTCTTTTCATCCCCAAAAGCGGATGGATGATCCAAAATTCGGAACCCCCACAGGCAAACAAATTAGTGGGGCGGTGTACGTACCAGAATCCGGCTATGTCAGTGATCCCAAACTGTCCACCCATAATGTGGAAATGGCTGTGAGACAAGTCGGGGGTGATTTTATGTTCAATGCCCGGGTCATAGACATCCTTAAAAAAGACGGGCGGGCGGGCGGTATCGCCCTGGAGAACGGCACTGCCATCCATGCACCCGTGGTTATTAATGTGGCAGGCCCCCATTCTTACCTGATTAATAGAATGGCCGGTATTGAAGATCAAATGAATATAAAAACAAAAGCACTCCGGGTTGAGGTCGCCCATGTGCCAAGCCCTGAAGGGCTGGATTGGGAAAATACAGGTATAATAACATCAGATAGTGATACGGGCGTGTACACCCGGCCCGAGACCGGCAATCACTTTTTGATCGGCAGTGAAGAGCCCAAATGTGATCCTTTGGAATATGTTGATCCGGATAATTATAACACCGATTTTACCGATCAGATAAAAACCCAGACCATGAGGGAGGCCATGCGGCTGCCTGACCTGCCGATTCCAAACAGCCCGCCGGGCCTGGTTGATCTGTATGATGTTTCAGATGACTGGTATCCCATTTACGATAAATCCAGCCTGCCTGGCTTTTATCTGGCTATCGGTACCAGCGGGAATCAATATAAAAATGCACCTGTGGTGGGATCTTTCATGGCAAAACTCGTAGAGTACTGTGAAAGTGGCAACGATCATGACAAAGATCCTTACGCATATCGGATGAAGTATATTGATCATAACTTAAACATCGGTTTTTTCAGTCGAAACCGTGAAATAAACCAAGATTCAAGCTTTTCAGTAATTGGTTAGGGCTCACTGAAAAATTAATTACCAATTTTGAAAGTTGAGTCGCCTGGCCGAAAAGGCGTGGAAACTAAGGCATATCAAAATATATCGTGTTTTCACAACGCAACCGGGCGTGATGAATCAGCTCTCAAAATGTAAAGTTATTTTTGACTGAGCCCTTAGGAAGAGAAAGAAATGAATAGATTTGAATCAGACGATTAAAACGAAAAGGGAGGGAAAGATGAGTGAGAAAATGCATCCGGCAGTAAAGAAATTGAAAAGTGACATGGAAAAAGGCAAATTAAGCCGCAGGGAATTTATCCGCTATTCAGCTTTATTAGGTGTATCAGCCTTCACGGCAACCCAGATGGCAGGCTTGGCGTTTCCGGCCAAAG
Source organism: Desulfobacula sp. (assembly GCA_021647625.1). GTDB lineage: Bacteria > Desulfobacterota > Desulfobacteria > Desulfobacterales > Desulfobacteraceae > Desulfobacula. The sequence continues at coordinate 9,083 of JAKIUJ010000138.1, read as the reverse complement.
TTTTCGCAGGAAACATAAAAATGGGTGGTTCCATTAAAATTGCAGCGCCTGTCCAGAAGGTAACCCATCCAGCCCAGTTTTCCTGGATTTCAGGAACCAATATGCTTCGCCAGGTCGCTGAATATCTGACCTATACGGATGGGAACAATGTCACCCATCCATATCTGTTGAAAAACTGGCAGGCCAGTGACGACTTGAAAACCTGGACCCTGAACTTGAGGAAAGGAATCAAATTTAACAACGGTGATGACTTTACAGCAGATGATGTTATTTTTACCTTTAAACAATGGTTGGACAAAGATGTGGGATCGTCCATGAAAGGGATGATTGGCGGATATCTTGATGCCAATAATATTGAAAGGATCTCTGATCATCAAATCAAGCTCAATCTTAATGTTCCGGAAATTGCTGTTCCCGAGCACCTGTTCCACTATCCGGCCATGATATTGAACCACAAAACCTTTGAAGGAGATCTGATCAAGGCTCCCCATGGCACAGGTCCATATACATTAGAAACCTATGTTGAAGGAGAACGCTGTGTATTGAAACGAAGGGAAGACTATTGGAAAAAAGACAATGCCGGCAATAGACTGCCATATCTTGATAAAATTGAGTTTCTGGACATGGGGACTGAAATGTCAGCCATGGTTGCCGCCATAAAATCAGGCGATGTGGACATGATTGATTTTTCAGACATTGGTGGCGCAGAAGCCTATCTTGCGCTGAAAAATGATAAAACCGTAAATATTTATCCAGCCACAACAAATCAGACCCGTATCCTCCGCATGCGGACGGATATGAAACCCTGGTCGGATAACAGGGTTCGCAAGGCATTGAAACTCTGCCAGAATAGAGAGAAGATCCTGGGACTGGCCTATTTTGGAGAAGGGCTTTTGGGACAGGACATGCATGTCAGCCAGAAACATCCTGAATATTGTCCCATTGATACACCCAAATATGACCCGGCACGGGCTAAAAAACTGTTGGCCCAGGCGGGTTATCCAAACGGCATTGATGTGAATCTGGCCGTTGGAAGCGGATGGCAGGAAATCGTTCGTTATGCCGAGATCCTGAAAGAAGACGCTAAACCCGCAGGTTTCAGAATCAATATCCAGACCATGCCCAATAGTCAGTATTGGGAAAAATGGACCGAAGTTGATTTAGGAATCACCACCTGGGCCCACCGTCCTCTGGGCACCATGGTATTGAATCTGGCATATACCACGGATGCAGACGGTAAACCTGCCGCATGGAATGAAACCCGCTGGTCGGACGATGAATTTTCAAAACTGCTGACCCAGGCAAATGGTACTCTTGATGTGGAAAAACGTCGTAAAATTTTCTGTAAGTTAGAAAAAATTCAGCAGGATAGAGGTTCCATTGCCAATTCATTCTGGATCAATGTCTGGACAATAGCGACAAAAAGAGTTCAAAATATTAAGCCGCATCCAAGTCTTTATTTGAAACTGGACGATGCCTGGGTGAATGGATAATTTGAAAAGTTAATGTGATAACAGCCCGCCAGGGATGCCAATAGTGTGGGCTGTTATCTGCTCTGACAGGTTCCATTAAGGGAGTAAATTTAATCGTGCATGAAAGATAACAAACCAAAACGTTTATGTGAAATAGTAGATGCCCCAAAATTTATGCTGCCGTGGCTGGATCGATTTTATGAACCGCTGGAGATCCGGATATTGGAAAAATTTACCCGGTCATTTCGGGATGAGCCCACAGATGCAGACAGGTTTTTGACAATAGCGGGTCTTCTTCCGGATCAATTGGAACGGTTTTTTTTAAGGGGTATATTATCAAAAGATCATGACGGGCGGTTATCCTGTGCCGATTTTCACACCCGGTACGATATCTGGGCGTTGTTTGAAGGGTTTAAGGATATTCCCCATGACATTCGGGACAGGCTGAATCAATGGGAATTGAACCATTATATCTGTGGGCACAAAAAAGATGTGGAACAGATCCGGCAGACCGGTTTGCTTGATCCTTCCAGAATACTTCCCCGGTATTTACAGTTAAAAGAGGCCATTAAGGTTTTAGATGAGGCGGCGCACATCTATCTGTGGCCCTGTAATTGTCGTTCAATGATACAGGCTTGCAAAAGTTCTGTTTATACGTGCCTGCGGTTTGATAACAGCCAGGGGCAAGGATTTGAAGTCAGCCGGGAAAAAGCAAAAGAGATTGTGCTTACCGCAAATAAAAATGGACTGATGCAATCGGGTGAACTTGGCTGGAACAAAGCGGGAAAACTTGTTGGTGCCATTTGCAATTGTTGTCCGGATTGTTGTTTTCCCCATCTTCTGGCCAAAGAACTTAAGGCTGAAAAAATCTGGCCGAAAAGTCTTGCGGTTGCAGACTGGCGCAAAGGGGAATGCAGTTTTTGCGGATTATGCGCAAAAAGATGTCCTTTCGGGGCATTTGAATATGACAAAAAAAATAAAGAAAAAAATGCCCGGATGCGGTTCAATAAAGAGCCTTGCAGGGGGTGTGGGCTCTGTGCCGTCACATGCCCAAAAAAAGCGATTGAGTTAAAAAAAATAAAGGAAATTTCATGTTAGTCTTTATACTCAGACGATTTGTTCTGTTATTTTTAACCATGGTATTGGTTTCCATTGCCGTATTTGTCATCGCTGAATCTTCGCCGGGCAATATTGCAAAGAATGTGTTGGGCGCATTTATCACACCCGAGCAGGAGGCATCCTTTATTATCCAGAACGGTCTGGATAAGCCCATGCATAAAAGATATCTGTACTGGGTAATAGGAAATGACCGGATTGCCCTGAAAAAGATCGGTATGCCTTTGAAAAAAATTACAACCAGGAAAGGTTTTGAGGAATGGTGGGCAGTCAAGAAAGATGGATCTCTTTTACGCTGGAAGGTGGAAAAAAATGATCTGATTGCCATCAATCGTTTACCGGATGGAACCCGGAAAGATTACAAAGACAATGATCGCTGGCAAACCATTGGGAATGGAAAAAAGGAATTCTGGGGCGTTGATACGCAAAACCATGCCGTTCGCTGGGTTAAAGGAGATACCGAAAAGGTCTGGGCATTTGTCACAGGCAAGGGCTGGATGGAATCATCGGGTGGTCCAAAAGAGTATATTCCTTTAAAAAAAGGAATTATCAGAGGTGATCCCGGAATCTCTTTTCGCACTGGTCGTCCGGTGAGTAAAAGTCTTTTTATCCGGTTGAGAAATTCAATTGTGCTGGCTGCATCGGCATTTGTCATTGTCATGCCACTGGCGCTTTTGCTGGGAATGATCGCTGGTCTGGAGGAAGGCTCTGTTAAAGATCGAGTTCTGTCCATCGGCGGGATGATGTTCTCTGTTGTTCCGGAGTTTGCAACGGGTATCTTTTTAACCTTGATTTTTTCCGTGTGGCTGGACTGGCTGCCAGGGGCGGCTGTACTAGGTGCTTCCGCTCCCTGGGAAAAACCGGTAATGCTGGTTCTGCCTGTGCTGACATTAACCTTGATTGAACTGGGATATGTATTGAGGATCACACGATCGTCCATGGTGGAGGTGATGAAATCCCCCTATATCAGAACCGCATTTTTAAAGGGGTTACCCTATAGACAAGTCATCATGAAGCATGCGGTGAGAAATGCATTGATTGCTCCCATCACGGTGATTATGCTGCACGTCAACTGGTTGTTGGGCGGTATTGTCATTGTCGAAGTCGTGTTCGGATACCCAGGGCTTGGCGCATACTTGCTGGATTCTGCTTTGTATAAAGATTTTAATGCCCTGGAAGCCGGTGCCATGATCATGGTGACCGCAGCCGTGGGAACCCAGTTGATTGCCGATATTATTTATACATTTTTAAACCCGAGGATACGGTATGCCTGACGCAATAACCACCGATAGCACTGCAAAAAAAAAGGGCCGCTTAAAAGAAATCCTGTCGATTTTATTGAGTTCAAAAACCGCAATGGTGGGATTTGTCATTGTCATGTTCTGGGTATCAGTTGCCGTCTTTGCACCCTATTTGACACAGTACACCCCCTATGAACAGGATTGGAAAGCACCGAACCAGGGGCCGACGGCCCAGCATATCCTGGGTACGGATGAACTGGGCAGGGATTTATGGGCCCGGTTGATCTATGGAGCCAGGGTGGTCTTAGTGGTGCTGCCGGTGCCGGAAAAAATTGTACTTCCCGGCGGGACAGCTGTCTGGGGGGTTGTGATCGCTCTGGTCATCGGGGCGTCTCTGGGGCTTATCGGCGGATACAAAGGCGGATGGATTGACGAAATTGTCATGCGGCTTTTAGATGCCATGATGGCGATCCCTGTTATTTTACTGTATTTGATTATTGTGGCTGCCATTGGTGCATCCGCCATAAATGTTGTCATTGCCATTGCCATCGTGGGCGTTCCCGGCATTGCCAGACTGGTCAGGAGTTTGACCCTGGATATTAAAACAAGAGAGTATATTCGTGCGGCCGAGACCCGGGGTGTAAGTGCCTGGTTTATAATGTTTGCTGATATTTTACCCAATACCCGGGGACCCATCATTATTGATGCCATGCTCCGGGTTGGATATGCCATCTTTGCCATGGGAACTCTGGGGTTTTTAGGATTGGGAATGCCGCCGCCATCGCCGGACTGGGGAAGTATGGTTGCCAAGGGACGTACATTTATCCTTATGGGAAGTCCCTGGGCAGCGTTATGGCCCTCCATTGCTATTGCATCTTTGGTGGTGGGTTTAAATCTTTTGGCAGACGGTATCAGAGAAGAATCCTCAAGATACCGGTAATTTTTTGAACCCGTTTGGAAAGTAAAACTATGGAAGATTGTGAAAAGACTGAATCCGTCTCCCCTTTGGAATCAAGGAATTTGGAAGTACCAGTGTTAGAGGTAAGGGACCTGGCCATTTCCTATCAAACCAGAAAAAGAATGGTTCCGGCTGTACGGGGAGTTAATTTTACGGTTCACCAGGGAGAAACCATTGGTGTGGTCGGAGAATCAGGATGCGGAAAAAGCACTATTGCTTTTGGTATCCTTGATTTCTTAGGTGCCAACGGCAGAATCGTCGGCGGCAGCATCAAGTTCATGGGAAAGGAGATGGTGGGCAGTTCCAAAGACGAGTTGCGCAGAATTCGCGGGAATAATATTTCCATGGTTTACCAGGATCCCATGCAGGCCTTAAATCCCTCCTTGACCATTGGAACCCAGCTTTGTGAGGTGTTGACCGCCCATCAGAACATTACCAAAATCCAGGCCCGGGACAAATGTGTTGCCATGCTGGAGCGTGTGTATATGCCGGATCCCGGGAATATGATGAAACGATATCCCCACATGATATCCGGCGGTCAGCAGCAGCGGGTTATCATTGCCATGGCCCTTTTAAACAATCCCTCCCTTTTGATCATGGATGAACCCACCACGGCATTGGATGTAACGGTTGAAGCGGCAGTGCTTGAACTGATAGAAGATTTAAAACAAGATTTCAATACCGGTATTATTTTTATCACCCATAACCTTGGGGTGGTGGCCAAAGTCAGTGACCGGCTCTGTGTGATGTACGCGGGAGAAATGGTGGAGGAAAGCACCATTAAAGAGATGTTTGAAAACCCGGCCCATCCCTATACAAGAGGGCTTTTGTGCTGTGTGCCGAGATTAGGGGATGATTTGTCCAACAACCGGCTCTGGTCCATCCGGGGACGGGTTCCCCATCCTGCGGAACGATCGGAAAATGCCTGTATTTTTGCACCCCGATGTGATTGGCGTATTACGGGACAATGTTTGACAGACAAGAGCCTGGTAGAAAATTGTGAAATCAAACATCCGGATCTTGTCAATATTACAGGTGATCATCGATCAAGATGCTTTCTGGGAGCGGAAACCCTTAAAACTCCCTGGAACGATTATGCCCGGGGCAGGAAAAAAAATCTGATGCATGTGCCGGATGATGACACGGATCTGACGTCCATGGAAACCCTTTTAAAGGCGGAAAATCTCAAGGTCTATTATAAAAACAGGAACCAGTCCCTGAAAGAAACGCTGGGTATGGGTAAGAAAAAATATGTTAAGGCGGTGGATGATGTTTCCCTCAAAGTTATCAAGGGAAGTACCGTGGGCGTTGTCGGGGAATCCGGGTGCGGTAAAAGTACCTTTGTCAAAGGACTGATCGGGCTTGAACCCCTGACAGGCGGCAGCACACAGCTCATGGGGATGGATATCGGGATGCCTGTTAAACAGCGGAGCCTGTCCTTGATCCGGGAGCTCCAGATGGTCTTTCAAAATCCCGATTCAACCTTGAATCCCTCCTATTGCATAGGAAAACAGATAGCAAGACCCATAAAGAAGTTCAAAACAGTACACAGAAAAAAGGTAAGACAGGAAGTTGAACGGCTTTTAAGATCGGTGAAATTGTCTGCTTATTATTACGACAGATTTCCCCGGCAATTGTCCGGCGGAGAAAAACAGCGGGTCGGAATTGCCAGAGCCCTGGCAAGCCGCCCATCCATGGTGATCTTTGATGAGCCTGTGTCTGCTCTGGACGTTTCGGTGCAGGCAGCTGTCTTGAACCTTCTCAACGAAATCAAGGAAGACATCGGCTCCACCATGATTTTTATTGCCCATGACCTTAGCGTGGTTCGGTTTATATCTGATTTTATTGCGGTGATGTACCTGGGACAGATAGTTGAATTCGGTTCGGTGAAATCCATTTATCCGCCACCGTATCATCCGTATACTGAAGCATTGTTGTCTGCCGTCCCCATACCTGATCCCCAGGCCAAAAGACAATCTATCTGCCTTTCCGGTGATGTTCCCAGTGCCATGGACCAGCCGTCAGGCTGCTATTTTCATACCCGGTGCCCCAGACGAAATGTGCTGCCGGAAAATGGCAGGATCTGTGAAGAAAAAGCGCCTGTTTTTCAGAAACTTAAAAACGGACATAAAATTCTTTGTCATATACCGGCGGATAAACTTCTGGAAATTGCACTTGAACGCGACGACAAACGCATGACCCTATAGATCGGGGGACGTTTTATTTTTGATTTGCACTGCTGCTCTGACAATATAAGTCCTGTATCTTAAAATTCTCCGAAGCTCTCTTAGGTCACTTGGGGCCACCGATCCTGTGCATTTTTTGCTTTATAATACCAGCATTCAATGGTTGAAAAATGGAAAAACTACCCGGCCTCATTTTTATGAATGAGCTTATAAAAAAAGAAGGTGTTATTTTTAGCTTTCAACAGCTTCGCACATAGCCAGAATACGGTTCAGATATTACTTATTTTTTTATAAATATCTGTTTTTATGGATTGGTGCGCTTAAAATTCATTTTTTAAAGATTTTAGGTGTTACCATAAAAATAAATTTATGTCACTGTTCGTTAATGAACGGAGCTTTTCTTGTTTTTTTACTTCAGGTACCTTCTAATTGCACATAACTTTTGTTCTGACCGCGCGGTTCGGTTGAATTCAGGGACTGCCGACTGCAAGGAGGGGACAAGGGGCGCGCCCCTTGCGGTCCGCTGGAATGATTGTTATCTTATTTTGTAATTTATTCCGAGATCGATTGCAGCAGAATTCAGTCTTTTATCTTCAGTCCACAGCTTGATTTGAGCTAATTTTGCTGAAGCCAAAATGTGTATGTCAACGAAACCAATTCCTTTACCATTTAATTGATGGCTTTCTATAAAATACAAATATTCGTTGAATTCAATTATCGGAGCCAGTGGTAAAGCACGCAATAGAGAAATGATTTTCTTATGATTTTTGATATTCCCGCAAGCGAGTTCACCTATAATGTGGACATGACACATCACATTGCCTTTTAAAAGTAAAGCATGCAGGTTTTCGTTGTCATCTCTTAAGTGGTTAATCCATACGGAGGTATCAACAAGAATCATATTTGACTATGATATCCTTCTTCGAGGGACATCTTGTAATTCTTTTTCAGACCCACCTAATTGGGCTAAACGTTTACTGCTTTCTAAAGCAATTAAAGCTTCAAGTCCAAGGCGAACTAATGATGTTTTTTCTTTAACTCCTGTCAGCAAAGAAGCTTTTTCTAAAATTCGATCATCTATGTTAAGTGTGGTTCTCATATGTATATGTATGTATCATTCGTATGCTAAAGTCAATGCAAATTTGTTAGATGTACTTCATCATTTCATGGAATATTATAAAATCACCATCTTCATTCTCGTTCTCGTTCTTTTGTTTTCCATCCATCATGCCAGGAAAAACAATAGAAGCCTTTTCTTTTAAATAATTATATTTTTCTTTTAAAAACTTAACCCAAGTTCGTCAAAATAGACAATAACCTATTGATATTATTAAGCCTGAAAAATCTATAGTCCCTACTGATTTTAAATACCATGATATTTCAGGCTGTTATGTTCTATAGCCTTTTCCATCGGTTTGTCGGTACTACATTGGTGATATCCAAGAACCAAAAGGGTTACAGGTTTATTGGAGAGCTGGATCTATTGGCTTATCCCTCCATATAAAACAAACAGTCTCCAAATGATCACTTGGAGGCTGTTTTCTAATAACACTTGACTTTAATTAGGTTAGATGTCCCCCGATCGCGCTTCCTACACGATCTTTTGTAAAAGATCTCAAAAACTTCATAATTGCCTGCGGCGAATTGACTGAATCACTTGGTCAAGCTGTTGAAGGAAACGTGATTTATCGCGTTTTTGAAGCGGTGGCGGCCCCCCTGTTATCTCTCCTGCTTCACGAAGCTCTGACAACAGGCTCCGGGTGGCAACAACATCGCCAATGGTGTTTTTTGTAAACTGTTTTCCGGTCGGCCCAAGGACTCGTGCGCCTTGTTTCAGGCAACGGCTTGCAAGCAAAATATCAGCAGTGACAACAATATCATCAACTTGCACATGATCAATAATCCAATCATCTGCGGCATCAAACTTATCTGCCACAACCTGCAGTGTAATCCATCTTTCATTCGGAACTCGCATCCAGGCGTTGGTCACCAAGGTGACATCAAGACGACAACGGTCTGCGACGCGGTACACTTCTTTTTTTGCAGGACAGGCATCGGCATCTACAAATATGTGCAACAAACGTAAATCCTCACGGTTTTGGATTGTCTC
>JAKIUJ010000137.1 GCA_021647625.1 Desulfobacula sp. | reverse complement strand
GAAGAGGTACGAATTGTAAGGATACCAATATCACGGGAAACATGTCCGGGTATGTTCCCGACTTTAAAGCGGATAGCGTAATTGCTCCACCAGTCATTTCCAAGAGGAATGATGGGTACTTTTTTATTTCCCACCATTATCTCCACTTGACCGGGAGTGTCAAGAAAGCCGCTTCCGTTGATAATTACTTCACTGCCCGGCTCAATGCTTCGATATTCCATCCCGATATTGTTTGAGGCCATTTTATCCGGCATCCGGGTATAAAATTCATCTTTGGTATAAGAATTTCTAAATTTTTCCCAGTGATCATCTGCTTTGGGCATATAATAGGTCACATCAATGGAAGAGCTTGTCCAGATATCAATCAGCTTGATTTTATCAACTTCAAGTTTGACCTGCCGGATAATTTTTTTCCCGGTATTCAATTTAAGAGTTAATGCTGCCTTTCCAATTCCCTGGCCTTTGCCAAGATCAATGGAATTGATATTCGGCAAGGTGTCCGGAAGGCGGAAAACAATTATGTTGTCACGCCAGACCAGATGATGGGTGCCGGGTGAGACAACGAGAGCATGTTTAATCCATTCTTTGCCGAATTCATCACTATTAACAGTATATTCAAGTAAGATTGTTCCCGGAGAATTCCCAAAGCCGATACCGCTGATATATACCCAATCTCCGGGTTCCAGAGCATCTGTTCCGGGAAATGAAACGATCTGGGCAAGCCCGTCCACAGGGATCTTACTCAGATTCATGGGTTTTAGAGGAGCGAGAAGGCCTTTTGGCCGCTGCTGCATTACGGCGATTGATGCATTTGACTTCTTTTTCCTTTGTAACCGGATGGATTCCCCTTTTTTTCTGGGCAGAGCCTCAAAATCTTTTAGATTTAAAGAATAGGGTTTACCATCATTAGGAGTTGAAGCTAACAGATATGCAGCAATTTGGTCGGGTGAAAGAAGCGTTTTAAATACCTGGGTATTTATTTTTTTTTGCCTGGCAACATTATTGCGGATAGCCTGATCAATGCGCTGATTATAGTTGCTTAATTCTTTGGTCATCATTACGTCAAACTTATTTTTTTTATCCCGGACCTGGTTGATTAATGCCGTGCGTGGGGTCTTCCTACCCGCATTTGCTATGCTGCCTTTCGCCGCTACAACAAAAACTGTGTACATTGACAAATTTTCCCTGGAACCGACTGAAAGATTTCCCCCAAGTACCACCCTGCCTTTTGGGAAGTGTTTTTGATATAAGTCGCCCACAACATTGCCGCCTGATACATTGTAAACTAGTGATTTTCTCATTTTCTGAAATGAACGGAGCCATGCAGGCAAAGTTTTATACCGTCTATCGTAAGCTACATATACGATGCCGGGTCGGTCAATGGTAAAACTCAAAAAGGCTCTGTCACCGGTACTGAATTTGTCATTGTTGGATGTTAAAATTCCGACACCTTTTATCAAATCAACCGGAATATTTGCATAGTTAAAATTCCGATCGATAAACACCTTGTTTCCGGCCCGAACCTGGACAGCGGTAAGATATTTCTTTCCGGATGCTACCGATATTTGGTATACCTGAATGGATGCTTTTGCCAATTTGGAAGGAATAATTTTATACCCTGAAGATATGACTTCAGGCGTTGCAAGACCTTTTTTCATGGGCACGGCTTTGATATTGTTTTTTTTATATTCCTCTATCTGTGCTTGCCTGAGCGCATGCCCCTGTTCAACAGGTTGCATAGACTGGGTCCGGCACCAACTATAATGGTGGTTGTAATTGTCACTCCATACAGGAAATGGCGTGTTCATGCCTAACGCCTTTGCTTCTTTGTATTGAAGTATTGCGGCTTTCGCAAACTCGTCACAAAAATCGTGTGACTCGCCAAAAGACAGAGATACTGGATTCAGAAGGCAAAAAAGAACAACGAACCAAATAAAATTTCGCATTTTTTTTCCTTTCGATAAAATTAAATAAATCCATACAATTTGTGGGTGTTATAACCAATATCCCTATCAGATTTGCAGAATTTGTCAATACGTTAATTGATCGATAAGAAATAATTATGGGTAAGTTATTATGTTCTGAATTTACTAAAATTTAAAAAAATGTTAGAAGTCTGAAAAAAAATTAAGGAGCCTTATGCAAACAAAACACAAAGCGATATTCTCTGACTCAAGGCAAATGAAAGACCTTTCCGATGAAAGCATAGATTTAATTGTGACCTCTCCGCCCTACCCCATGATTGAGATGTGGGATGACATGTTTTCACAACAAAGCAGTGCAATTAAAAAAAATTAAAAATTCAAGATGGCCCTGGTGCATATGAATTGATGCATCAAATACTTGATGCCACCTGGAAAGAGAGCTACAGAGTTTTAAAACCGGGTGGCTTTGCCTGCATAAATATTGGAGATGCAACAAGAACCGTTAATGGTAATTTTGCTCTATATACAAATCATGCCAGAATACTCAAATTTACACAGGAAATAGGATTTTGCGCCCTTCCCTGCATTTTATGGAGAAAACAAACCAATGCCCCTAATAAATTTATGGGTTCAGGAATGTTGCCGGCCGGAGCATATGTTACCCTTGAGCACGAATATATCCTGATTTTGAGAAAAGGTGCTAAAAGAGAATTTAAAAAAGATACGGATAAAAAAAACAGGCGATCAAGCGCTCTTTTTTGGGAAGAGCGTAATCTCTGGTTTTCAGATATCTGGTTTGATATTAAAGGAAGCCCACAAGCGATTAATGACAAAAACACACGCAAAAGAAGTGCTGCATACCCCTTTGAACTGGCCTACCGATTAATAAATATGTATTCGGCAAAAGGGGACTTAGTTCTGGATCCGTATTTGGGAATGGGAACAACAACATCTGCGGCCATAGCTTCCGGAAGGAATAGTATTGGTTATGAAATTGACAATATGCTTCAAGATGCAAACAATCGCACAAAAGAGGCTATTATTGAGACCTCCCGTCAAATTATCCGGCAAAGGCTTGTAAACCATATAGATTTTGTTCTCAAAAGAATAAATGTCAAAGGAAAATTGAAATACAATAATAGTCACTACGAGTTTCCGATAATCACAGCCCAGGAAAAAGAACTTCTGATTAATGAACCTTTAACCATTACATCTGTTGAACAAAATGTATTTACAGTTAATTATTCCCTGACGGCTCAACAAGAATTCTGTAAAGACTGGTCAATTTCCCAACAGCTGTAGAGGCCTACCGCAAATGGCCTGTAGCCAGGGAGCCGTTAATATAAATCTGCGATATTTTTTATTTACTGATCTTAAAGTATGTGGCACGAGTTTGTGAACCCAGTTTTTTGGGAGAAAGCTCTATTTGCAGCCCCCGCCGCCCGGCACTTACATATACTGTATCAAAATTTAAAGCTGAATGGTCAATGATCGTTTTTAATTTTTTCTTTTGTCCCATCGGACTTACACCGCCTAAAGGGTATCCTGTTGAACGTTCAACATCTTTTTTATCTGCCATTTTGGCTTTTTTTGCCTTGATATTTTTTGCAAATAATTTCAAATCCAATTGTTTGGAAACCGGCACCAATGCAACGGCCAACTCATTATTATCAATGGAAACAACAAGGGTTTTAAAAAGCCGATCAAAGGGAACCTTTAATTTTTCAGCAGCCTCTTCTCCGTACGCTTTTGAATCAGGGTCATGATCGTATGGATGGATTTGATATTTAATTTTTGCATTTTTCAGACTATTTATTGCAGGAGTCATAATTAAAATTTTAATCCCCACTCATTCTCATTGACAATTTATTCGCTCAATCGACAATAAACACTCAAAATGTAAAGTTATTTTTGAGTGAGCCTTTAGGGTGCTGAATGTGAGTTTTATACAAGAACTGTGCAAAATTATTGAGTTCTTTCATGTTTTGTTATAGGCAAACCAGGATGAGAATCATGGGTCTGCCCCATGTCAGATAGTTAGTGCCTGACAAAAAACCAGTGTCTGGACGGCTCATAGAGGCGCAGCGCTCACAAAATTGGCCATACGCAAGGCCTGAGAAATCCTGAAACCTGCGTATACTGCTGTACATGAAGATTTCAGGATTTTGCAGCAACGCCACAGACGGGTGAGTTTTTGTTCAAACACTATTTGGATTCAGAAGACGGCAGTTGGATTGATAGTAAGTGGCCTTTGCCTTCCAGTTCACTTTGGGAATTCTCATCCGAGACAATAAGAAAAAGTTTATTGTTGTCAAAGGCGATCCCCTGAATCGGATTTTCAATATCGTTGCCAAAAACACTACGCACAAATGTTTTTCCCGTATACGTGTGCATCATCAACTGGCTGGATCTTATTCTACTGCTGACACTGCCAAAACTTATCGAAGATAATTTTGCGGTTATAGAAATTATGCTCAGGGCCTTGCTGCCCTTTATTCCTGCCAGCACCGGAGCTACTTCCATTGTACCGGACATTTCATCAATAAGGTTAACGGCACCCTGGACATCATAATTAATTTCAGACATACTGGCCCCTGCAACCCTTTTTGATTTGTAGATCATTTTTTTTTCTTTGAATATATATAGACGTCTATTTCTCACAATTACCGACTCTAACTCTCCATCATTATCAAGATCGGCAATCACACTTCCGCTGACAGTAAACAAATTTGGCAATTTGAGTTTAAGCGGAGAATAACTAATTTTATTACCATTCAGCCTGGCAGTTTTTAAGGTGTTTCCCCAAAACCGCTCACGATCAAAAGATTGCAAAATCAGAGTTTCAGGCGAACCGTCTTGATCAAGGTCAAACGAGCCTGCGAAATATTGCAGATTCTTTTTAAAGGGCAATAGGTTCCCATCCTTAACTAATAAAAGATCTGAATAAATTTTATCATTTAACCAATAGGTTACAGCCAGATAAAGGGGACTGTTTTTATTAGGAATCCACCAGCTCAAATCCAATATCTGGTCAAAGCCCATTTTTTTTTGTTCACTAACAAGCGTTAACTTTTCATTGAAGCTGTAAATACTGATCCGCTTACCATTTGTTGTTGCAATAAACTTATGATTGCCGTTTCGAACGAAATCGCTCATTACGATCGAGTCTTTAAAAGTGCCATGCAATTGATAATTTCCAGACACACCTTTGTTCGAAGAATAAACCGATTTTTGTACGGGCTGACCTGAATCCGCCTGGATTATTTTATTCGAATCTTGCTGGATTAGCATTGATTTGGCAGTGTGTTTTTTAATATTCAAAGCAGACAGATCTGAATATACTTTTATCAGCTGAAACCCGGGATCACGTACTTCTAGCTGATTATCTTTTAAAATAAAATAGATCGACAGGCTATTATTATCTAATTTTTCAGGCAATATGGACTTAAGCCCCTGGGCCTGTTTGAAATCCATCCATGTCAATGAGGGAATTGCTTTTTTGACCATATAAAAAAAATATTCGGAATTATCAGTATAATCCCAGAATACAGCTGGAATATCTTGATACCTGACTATTCTGTCTCCCACCTTTATACCATTGGTTCCACCTGGAATCGTGCGTACAAATGAGTATCCTTTTTTTATCCGGGTCAGTTTAGCAATGGCAATTGTTTTATCAAGCTTACCAATAATTTTTTTGGTGACAGGGTGTATGATACTTTTTCCTTCCCGGACAACGGTGAAAATATCTCCGGGAGAAACCCCTGATTCCATATCCAAATCTATGATATATTCAGTTTCATGAACTCCGACAATGTAGCCGGATACAGACTTAAAATCCTTTTCTAAATTAGAGAGCAACAATTCACCTGCCGTTAGTGTCTGGATAGCAAAAACTAAAAAAAATAGTGTCATCAAATAAATGTTACGTGAGATACGAAACCAAAACATAGAATTACCTTTAATTTAAAAAAATCTGTTTTTTAATAGTAAATTATAATTGCCATGTCTAATGTATATACTAAAAATGGTCTGAATTAAAGTAAAATTCAGACCATTTTTATTTCTTTTTTATCGTTTATTAAAGTTTTCTAACGTTAAAATTTGAGTTTAAACTCTACATATGAGTAAGAAACATCATCAGGATTGGTATTGGCTGAAACGCCCTTTGCAGATGCTGCTGCCTGGGCAGCACTGACTTCGTAAAAATCGCCCGTAAATGCAAAAGCAGACTTAAGGGAAATCGTAAACTTAGGCAGTACCGTATAGATTAAGGCACCGTTAATTTCAGCACCGATATAAGAACTGCCGTTCACAACCCTGTCTTCTGCAGACCACAATGCTCCACCGGTTAATTTGCCTTTTAATTTTTCATTTATAGGGAAACCGACATTGGCAAACAGACCTGTAACGCCTAAGAAACGATCCTCATAGATGTTTGACACATTATAAATATATGCTCCGGAATTCTGCCAGTCATTACCGTCCGACAACAGGATCGCCATTCCATGGCGGTAATAAAAATTTGATCCGCTTGAGTAAAGACCGGTATTTGTAAAACCAAACTCCTGATCTGCGTCTTTATCAGAACCACTCACGTAAATACCACCAAGAGTATAGCTTACATTATTTATTGTTTTATTAGCACGTAACTCAGCTGCATAGCCGCTGATATCAATGTCAGTGCCTGAAGCAACGTCAACATCACCAAAGTTATATATTCCAAAACCGCTCAGGGTAGTACCGTCTGCAAGTTTATATTCTCCAAACACGCCAAGAAAATAGGAGTCAAGAGAATAATCGGTTCCACTAGTGATAAGTGCATTATATGACGTAGCAGGGTTATTACTCAACGATGCATATCCGTTATTCGAGCTTGCGCCGGATATGTTGAGTGCACCACTTCCATCGTTTCCAGTGTCTTTTAAATAGTAGAATGCCGCACCGATTTTTCCGGAATCATTGAGCTTTGTATCAATTGCCGCAGTATAGTAATCAACATTATCTCTTATATCTGTGTACGAAGAGTCCCAGAGCCGATAGGCACCAAATCTCATCCGTGTATCGCCATCACCGTATTTGATGCTCAGCCCGGCTGTATCATTACCCATAACCATCAGGCCGAAATCATCGTTAACGCCGTGGATACCGAGTTTTCCTTTAATAGGAGCATCCGGAAGTTCAAAAAACAGATAAAGATTTTTTGTTTCAAGGTTGGTTGAATCTGCTCCCAAACCACCACCTTGGCCCCGGCCGGTAAGGTAAGCACCTCGACCAAAATCAAAATCAACTTCATTATACCATACAGCACCCAGATGCATATCGCTTTGATTGACCTCAAAACGCGCACGCGCTCTCAAATGGGTATAGCTCTGTGTTGCGATGTTTGCTGTGGGATATTGAGATCCGCCGGTTGCCCTTGTTGAATAAACAGATTTAGTTCCCAGCCACCCGTTTGCTTTAAACTCGGTTTCCGCCAACAGCGGGGTTACCACCATAAAACTTAGAATTAAAATGAACGCAACACTAGACAATGTTCTTTTTTTCATCTTTTTACTCCTTTTTAGTAAAAACATAACAGTAATCTAATAGGAATCAGGTCCCTTGACCGGCTTCCATTCCCAACTTCACTTAGCAATGGACATACCACTTGAGTATTTTTCTTTTTTAAATCCTGTTCCCAATATGGCCTTGAAACCATTAAACGCCTTAGAACACGGCATTTTACGCTTACATGAGAAATTTATTTTTTTTGCGAAGACAGGTTGGAATCGTGAGTGAAACATTTTTTTCGTCTTAATTTTTAAAGACCAACTGCGAATTTTTTGCGCACCTTGGCCGTCAAATGCTAAAAAACTATACAATTTGGCTTGGATACAATTTTCATGAATATTTTATTTTTTGCATTCAGTATTTCAACACCCTGTAATCATTTATAATATAATGACAATTTAGTTTTAAGATTGAATTGAACAATTTGAAATTTTTTCTAAAAATCAGGCAATACTGCGCAATTTTTGCGCATATCGCCGACTGCTTTTCGTATTTATATGAAATAATTTTCAAACTCAGTCTGATATTTCATGTTTTGTCAAAACCTATGTTTTTTTTGCGCAATTGCTTGCAGGCCAAGCTGCACATGCCCGTTATCACAGATCAAACATGGATTTTTAAAAAAAATTTCTATCGCGCAAAAACAAGAATTGTATCAGGACTTTTACGGATTGATTTTTGAAAGTTTAAAATATTCTTTCAGTCTCATCTGAAGTTTTCTTCTTGAAATGCCAAGCACATCAGCAGCATGAGTTCTGTTACCATCTAAATCTTCAAGTGTTTTTAAAATCATTATTCTCTCCATATCTTTTAGGGTATTTAGACAGGGTCGAATTTGTGCGATTTCAAAATCAGCTTCACCATTCGAAATTATGGATGCGGGCAGATCCTTTGATCGAATGGTATCACTGCGGGCGAGTATAACAGATCTTTCCACGGCATTTTCAAGTTCCCGTACATTACCAGGCCAGCGATACCGGGAGAATATATCCAGCACACGAACTGAGAAACCTGTCAACTGTCTCCGGTTCATGGCAGCATATTTTTTTAAAAAAAATGTTGATAGAAGTGGAATATCTTTCACGCGATCCCTAAGAGGCGGCACCTTTATTTTAACCACATTCAACCGATAGAAAAGATCTTCCCTGAATTTTTTCTTAAGTATTTCATTTTCCAGGGTTTTATTTGTGGCTGAAATCACCCGGATATCAAGCTTTTGGGTAACCGAACTTCCCACAGGCTCAAACTCCTGTTCCTGTAAAACCCGGAGTATTTTTGCCTGAACGGAAAAAGGCATCTCTGCTATCTCATCCAACAGTATTGTTCCGGTATCAGCCATCTGAAATTTGCCTGTTTTATTTTTAAAAGCACCTGTAAAAGCACCCTTTACATGGCCAAAAAGCTCACTTTCAATTAATGACTCGGGAATAGCTGCACAATTGACTTTAATAAACGGTTTATGGCTTCGTTTGCTTTTTGCATGAATGGCCTCTGCGATCAGCTCCTTTCCTGTCCCACTCTCCCCAATAATCAGCGCTGTTGCATCTGTTGGCGCAATACTGTGGACCATCTCAAAGACAGCTTTCAAAGACGTACTTTCCCCGATGATGCCGTTCAGTCCTGATTTTTTATTTTTTTCCCCTTTAGAATCAGCCCTTACCGATTCATCCGAATTGGTATGAAGTTTTATCAGATTTTTCAGCTCTTTTATATCCAATGGTTTTGTAATATAGTCTTTTGCCCCTGACTTGATTGCATCCACTGCTGCATATATGGAGCCATAAGTCGTCATGATAATAATTTTTAAGGCAGCATGAAGGCTAAGCATCTGTTTCATTGTTTCCATACCGTCCATCCTGCCCATCTTGACATCCATCAGAACAAGATCATAAAAAATTTGTTCAACCGCTTCTAAAGCTTCTTCTCCGGAACTTGAGTGGCCGATCCTGTATCCGTCAGAAGACAAAACCGTATCAAGCATACTGCGATGAGAATCATTATCATCAACGATCAAAACATTCGGCATAATTGTCGGCATGCTAATCAACCAATTTTATAATTTTTTCTTCTTCTCTTTTCTTTGATGAAAAATTTTCATCAAAAATTTTTATCAAATCCTTTTTTTCTGACTCTTTTATTGGTTTTTTAACAACTTTAGCCAAGATCCTGCCTTTACCTTTTATCGAACTATTTTTCATAATCACATCCTTTATATTCTAAAATTATTTTCCATTTCATACACAGGTGTAATCTCCTGAAAAGAATTTATTTGCGGTTTATATGCAACGCAATCCATTATTACTGAAGCCCCCAGTGTCAGTTCGTTTATTCCGGTGGCTGTCAGAGCCGGGGGATCCCATGAAATAATTCTAAGATATGCACCATTGAGTTGATCAAGTGCATCTATGTCAGTCAAATATGCATTTATTTTTATGATATCTTGAAACTGAGCATCACAGGCTTTTAAAACATGGCTCATGTGATACAAAATGCTTTCAACTTCAGTCGCAATACCGCCTTCGACTATCTCCAATCTATTCTGCTTTGTACCCAGCATGCCTGAAACATATATAAAATCACCGGCAATAACTGCATGACTTAGGGTAGTGAATTTTGCAATCCATTTATTACAATTTATTTTTTGAATATCCATAATGCTCATCAAATTTCTTTTTAAAAATTATTCTAAAATCTATTAATGACTAATATAATTATATTGCAAACCTTATGCCACTATAGATAACACTTCGTAATATCATAAAATAACAGGAATTTTACTTTGCGATCCTTATCTTTTGAGATATGCGATGCAGTCCATCTCGACCGAAGCGCCCATGGCAAGCTCATTCACACCAGTAACGGTTAAGGCCGGGGGTGACCATACTATAATATCAAGATAGGCAGAACTCATATCATGAAGATTATCCATATCGGTTAAAAATACATTAAATTTCACAATATCTGACAGGGTGGCATTACACTCACCAAGAATATTGTTGATGTGAAAAAGAACCTCTTCTGTTTCAGCACAAACACCCCCTCTTACAATTTCCATTTTATCAAGTTTGGTTCCCAGAATACCCGATACATATATAAAATCCCCTGCAATAACTGCCTGGCTGAATAAAGGAAGCTTGGCAACATAATTTTTAGTCTTATATTTTTTAAAATTCAAAATGGTCTCCTTATGGTTTAGCGGGTTACTTGTCTCTCCAGCATTCCGAAATCTTCCATGCATAGATGTTAATGCCTATCAAACAGGCAATTGATATTATCAGCACACTATTAAAAAACGCCATGACCCAACTCTCCCTGTAAATACAGATCGTTTATTTTATAAAACAGTATGGCAATTGAAGTTGCAATAGCAGTGCCAGGCACCGCATAACCCATTGTGTTTTTGAAATACCCTGGCAGGATGAACTGTTATGTCTAAATTATAAATTTGGAAACCAAAAAAATATGTTTAATTTTTGGACACTCTATAGTAGGATTGGTTAATTATTAACCTTATATTTTGAGTTCATTCATGTTTTCACATAATTTTCGTCGATCAAAATTTTATATCTCACCATGGATGACCATCGTCATAAGCTTTGGACTTATGACAATTGTCATCGTCCTTGGAATAGCAAACTACAATCGGGACAAAAGCAATATGGCCATGCTTTTGAGTGACAAGGGTGCAGCCCTGATCCGGTCTTTTGAAGCGGGTACGCGAAGCGGCATGATGGGTGGAATTGCACTGGATATCCACCTGCAGGTACTCCTCGAAGAGACAGCGCTTCAACCGGATATAGCATATATAGCCATT
>JAKIUJ010000136.1 GCA_021647625.1 Desulfobacula sp. | reverse complement strand
TTGAGAAGACACAAAATTATGTGGATAGAATGCTGGATGCAGCCGGGGCAATGAACCAGCATTTTAAGCCCAGCCAACCCGGTGGCGTTGATATTGTGAAGCATACCAGTGTGATTTACAGCACCAATGTGGATGCCGGTGAAACAGGCCCCCATGTGGCCACCATTTCTCTTGATCTTTTAAGCGCAGAGGAACGCAATGGGCTGATGGATGATATCGTTACAAAATGGCGGGCGTTAACAGGTGATATCCCTGATGCCATTGCTGTGTCATATAAGGAACCTGTCATTGGGCCCGGCGGTTTGCCCATTGAGATACGCCTGAAAGGCCGGGACCTGGATGAATTAAAGCTTGCCTCTACAAAATTGATCAATTGGTTTTATGCCTATGATGGTGTTTTTGATTTGTATGATGATCTGCGACCCGGCAAACCCGAAGTCCAGGTGAAGTTAAAAAAAGGGGCAAAGATAAGGGGATTTGATGCCCGTATGGTTTCCAAACAACTTAGATCTGCCTTTTATGGTGCCACCGCAAGCGAGATTATTGTAGAAGATGAATCCTATGAAGTAAACTTGAAAATGGCAAAATCAGATAGAAACAGCATCGCAAGCCTTGAAAATTTTTATCTCATGAATGGTAAAGGCGAGAGGGTGCCATTGCAGACAATCGCATCCATTACACGCAGCCGAGGGTATGCCGGTATTAAACGTGTGGACACCCGGAGATCGGTAACGGTGACAGGGGATGTGGATACCCGCGTGGCCAATGCCGCTGATATAATTTTCGACACTCAAAAGCGATTTTTACCCCGGCTGCAAGAAGAATTTCCCGGGATAATTGTGGAAACCCAAGGGCAGTCAAAGGAGATGAAAGCCTCAATTGGAGGAATGGCCAAGGCGCTTTTAATCGGAATCTTTGGTGTGTTTTGTTTGTTAAGCTTTCAGTTTCGATCTTACCAGGAACCTTTAGTGATCATGGTGACCATTCCTTTTGCTTTTATCGGTGTGATCTGGGGGCATATCTTCATGGGACTTGATCTGAGTATGCCAAGCATCATGGGGTTTGTCTCCCTTGCAGGTATTGTTGTTAACGATTCCATTCTTCTGGTCGGTTTTGTAAAACTAAACACAGCTGCCGGAAAAGCGGTGGCCGAGGCGAGCAAGCTGGCATCCCGGGATCGTTTTCGGGCTGTGATGTTAACTTCAGTGACCACCATAGCAGGCCTTATGCCATTGTTGAGTGAAAGATCTCTCCAGGCGCAGGTGTTGATACCATTGGCCTGTTCAATCGTATTTGGACTCTTGATGTCAACAGTTCTGGTATTGGTTGTTGTGCCCTGTCTGTATACGATATTGGATGATTTTAATTTAGTTAGTGTTTGAACGAAAACCCACCCGTCGGCAGCGCCCATCTGCTTCGTTGCTGCAAAATCCTGCCAAATTATAAATCGGGCCTCATGTACTATAGTACACTCCGGTTTCAGCATTTCTTGCGCCTTGCATATGGGCAACTTTGTGAGCTTTGCTCCTCTACGAGCCGCCCAAACACGGGTTTTCGGTCAGCCACTAGTTAAAATTTCTAAACTTTAAACCGGCTGACAACCTGCTTTAATTGTTTGGCGAAATCCATCAGTTTCTCTGCATTCTGAGCAACTTTCCGGCTGCTGGATGCAACACGCGTTGAATTTTCATTTACAATGGAAATATCCGCAGAAATACTTGCAGATGTCACAGATGACTCTGAAATATGGCCATTTGTTTTATGGATACCCTCTGCCGCATGGGCAATGTTTTTTGCAATTTCTTTTGCGGTTATGGATTGCTCTTCAATGGCCGATGCAATGGATGAAACAATTGTGTTCACATCATTGATTACGGTTGAGATCTCTTTTATCTCAACAACGGTTCCATGGGTGGAGCTTTGTATCCTGTCAATCTTGTATTTTATATTTTTTGCGGCTTCCGCTGTTTGATTTGCCAAGTCTTTAATTTCATTTGCAACAACACCAAATCCTTTGCCGGCTTCTCCGGCTCTGGCTGCTTCTATGGTTGCATTTAATGCAAGTAAATTGGTCTGTTCTGAAATTTCTCCAATGACATCGGTTACTTTGCCTATCTCTTTTGCATTAACACCAAGTTCATTTACTTTTTCAGAGGTGCTTTGTGCTTTCTCAACGGCTTTTCCGGCGATTAGCCGGGCATCTCCGGTGTTCTTTGCAATTTCATTTACAGTGGCATTCATCTCTTCCATTGCAGCGGATACGGTATCCAGATTTGAAGAAGATTCTTCTGAAAGAGAGGACACAGAAGCCAGTCGCTGGTTCATTTCTTGTGCAGAGTTGGAAACCGTCTCAGATTTTTCAGACATCTCCTGCGCATTGGTGATTAAATTTTTTGAAACGGTTGATAATTCTGAAGAACTTTCGTTCAGGGTACCCACACCCGTTGTTATGTTTTTAAATATTTCAGCAAGACTTGATACCATTTTATTTATTGCATCAGCCATGGCACCCATTTCATCTTTTTGGCGAATGTCCAATGAACTTGTAAAATCACCTTCAGCAACAATTTCAGTGAATTGGGCAGCCTTAATCACAGGGTTTGTCACAATACCTGAAAAAACAATTCCAAGAATGATTGCCACGACAATACCTAAGACAGTGGCAATGAAGGTTATTTTAACAGCAAGACTTCTTGTTTTTCGTGCTTCATTTTCAGCCTGTTTGATGACATCCTGGGCGATTGTTTCAACTTTGCTCAATTCAATTTCGAGCTGTTTGCCAAGCTCCATAGTCGTTTCATCAATGGTGTCCATTAGATCATAATCATAGTTTTCAGCAGACAGTTTTTTATTCATCTGTTCAAATATCGTTTTAAAACTCGGGGTGAATTTGTTTTTATGGTAGGTGGCAGACCGGCTGACTATTTTTCTCAAGTTTTCATCTTTAGCAGGAAAGATGGTCACAGAAGCAATGGTTGCACCATTTAATATTGCATTTGTAAATTGGTTAAACTTTGTGGTGAATGACTCGTGTGCTTTCCATGCCATATCAAGTTCATCCGTATCTAAAGCCGCCATAAGCTTCATGACAACCATGAGATCCTGACTTACGGCCAGTTTCATGTTTGTGGCGGATTGAATAAGCGGGGCAGATTCCAAGACGACTTTAAATTTACTGTCAAGTTGCTTCATTCCGTAAAAGCCGGTGATACCAACAATTGCCGTGATGAATGCGATGCATAGAAAAGCGGCCATATTTTTTTTGCGAAGGGTAAAAAAAGAATTCATATTGACTCCAAGTTCCTACTGGTTAATATGATCCATAATCTATCCATTACAGATCGATTTATTCTGCCTACGCCCATTTTGCTAAATCTTGTAACCAAACCTGAAGATAATGTCAATACAGCAATTGAATCCGATTCATTTTTTAAGGAATCTAAAATACTTAATCAGTGGCTGACCGAAAATTCAGGAAAAGATGGCCAGGCAGGCACCAATAAGTGCAACTGCAATGGCCAGGCTTTTGTTGACAGTTATTTTTTCATTTAAGAAAATAGCCGCCAGGATAAAAATAAAAATGGTGGACATCTGATTTAAGATGGCTGCCTGGGAAACACTTGTATACTTCATGCCGGCCACCCAGCATAAAAGCGCTAAAAAATTACCTGATATGGACGCAGGCAGGGCAACAAGCCATGCCTTTGAGAATTTGAGTTCATTTAAATATTGTCGTCGTCTGGGATGAAGTAGAACCATTATCATCAAGGATATGGTTCCGGCAACGACCCGGACAAGGGTGGCCCAGAAAACATCGGTATGCTCAAGCAACTCTTTGATCATGACAATACCGCTTGCCACAAAAATCATTGAAAGACATCCGGCAACAATCCCCACCACAGTGGTTTTTTTCTCGGCAGCTGTTTTTTGAAACTTTTTTCTGCCAAAAGATCCTAAAAAGACCGCAGACAACACCAGGATACCACCAATGATGGCACCTGTAGTTAAATTTTCTCCTAAGATAAGAAATGAAAAAAAGATTACGCTGGGAAGATAAAGGCATTCCACAACAGCCATAAGACTTGCACCAAGGCGATTCAAAGCCATGAAAAAAAAAAGATCGGCAAGGGCAATCCCCAAAAATCCGGATAAGGATAACAAAAACCAGTCATTTATGGGTTTGTCAGGGAAAAATGGAATGTTTAATATCAGCATGGTCAAGGTGACAAGGATCAATGCCACAAAGCTTTTGTAGATGTTGAGGGCGACAGGTGAAAAGAGTTCTCCACTTTTTTTAAATAAAATGACGGCACTGGCCCAGAAAAAGGCTGCCGCGATGGAAAATATGGAACCCAGCATAAAATGTTACCTATAAATCTTTTTAGAGTCTATCGTTTTTGAAAAGCTGTCCTTTGAGGTGGGGCAGTCCTTTTTTCTTATCACGAAGTTCAAACAGAATGATTGTTTTATCATTGTCATCACCATTGTCGCTTTCAAATCCCAGTGTCGTTGTGGCAGGCATGAACACCGGAAGTTTAAAAGCTGCCTCAACATGGGCACCGTCTTGAAGGTCGAATTTTTTATCAAGGCTTGCAATAACCCTTGCAAGACTCCACATGCCATGGGCAATGGCTGTTTTAAAACCGAACAGCCCGGCCAGCACAGGATAAAGATGGTGGGGATTAAAATCTCCCGACACCCTGGCATATTTTCGCCCGGTATCTGCCGGTATTTCAATGGTTTCTTGAATATTAAGAAAGACGTCCTCTTTTTTGTCTTGTCGCTTTTTATTCTCGGTTATTGTTTTTTTTCTGGAAAGATATCTTGAGATACCCTGCCATACTATTTGCTCTCCTGATCGCACTTGCAAAATAAAATCGGTTTCAAATCCTTTTGAGGTTTTTTTAATGCAGTCAAGGGTACAGGAAAGATCCAGTACTTCATCCATCAAAACCTTTCGTTTTAATTCAAAGGATTGAAAGATCTGTATCAACCCCAAAGGATTGAACGGGAAAAAAGAGGATGTAATAAATTTGCCCAGAATGCCAATAAAAAGTGTTTGCAAAAAGGATATTGGAATGGTTTTGATCTGTTTTTGTTCAAAACCGCACACCTTGCAATAGGAAGCAATTTGATCTTGATCCGGTTTGTATTGGTTTAATACAATTTGTGTTTTTTTAACAACTTGATTTTCTTTTATGATGTTGGACCGGAACGGTGCAATAAAAAACGCCTTTAAAAAGACCCCTGCCATGGACGGATGGTGGTGTATCACAACATTGGTTTGAGGGCCTGTTAAGACAATATCGACAGTATGTTCATTCTTTTTCATAAGCAAAATACTTTAGCCTTGTTTCTTATTTAAGTCAATAAATGTTGACAATTGGGATGGATGGGGGTACTTAGCATCCCGATATTAACATTTTTAGGATAATTTTGAGGGAAAATCCTCAATGAAAAAAAGCGTTAATAAAATATTGTCACTTGGTAATGAAAAATGCTATTTTAGTGTTTATACATTAACCGGGTACGTTCCCGATAAAAGCCCCATATCAATAAATTATATAGATTTGCCGAACAGACCTTTTTGCAATTCGACAGCTTTTGAACTGATGTTTTGCGCATCTTTGGGCACAGGTGAGATCATGATTTAAATATTTTCACCTGGGATATGATAAAAAAATATAGTCTTTGGGGCAGACAATGGGGTTTGTTCCGGAGAATATAAACAACGCAGTTTATAATTAGGATTAGAAATAATCCGAAACTTTTTTAACAGGAGAGAAAACATGGGTACAATAATGGACATTGTTAAAGCAAGAGATCCGTTTGAAAAAGAATTCCATCAGGCAGTTACAGAAGTTGTCGACTCTGTAAAACCGGTTCTAGATAAAAACGCCGAATACCGGCATGCAGGTATTTTGGAACGGGTCATTGAGCCTGAACGCGTTATTCAGTTCAGGATTCCCTGGGTGGATGATCAGGGGCGTGTCCAGGTCAACAGGGGATTCAGGATTCAAATGAACAGTGCCATAGGACCGTATAAAGGAGGATTGCGATTCCATCCGTCAGTCAACCTTTCCATCCTCAAATTTCTTGCCTTTGAACAGGTATTTAAAAATGCGTTAACCACCCTTCCCATCGGCGGTGGAAAAGGCGGATCAGATTTTGATCCCAAGGGCAAATCAGACTTTGAAGTCATGAGATTTTGCCAGAGTTTTATGAGTGAATTGTATCGCCATATTGGCCCGAATACAGATGTCCCTGCCGGTGATATCGGTGTTGGCGGAAGAGAGATCGGCTATCTCTTTGGTATGTATAAAAAACTTCAAAACGAATTTTCCGGCATTTTGACCGGTAAGAGCCTGAACTGGGGCGGCAGTCTGATCAGGCCGGAAGCCACAGGATACGGTGCGGTCTTTTTTGCAGAAGAGATGCTGGCCACCAGAAAAGAAAATCTTGACGGTAAAATCTGCCTGGTATCAGGATCAGGAAATGTTGCACAATATACCACTGAAAAAATTAATCAACTGGGTGGAAAGGTTGTCACCCTGTCTGATTCTTCAGGCTATATCTATGATGAAAAAGGTATTGGTGAAGATAAGCTGGCCCATGTCATGTATTTGAAAAATGTAAAACGCGGTCGCATCAAAGAGTATGCTGATAAATATCCGGAAGCCGTATATACAGCTCTTGATGGCTCCGGTGATTTTAATCCTCTCTGGAACCATAAAGCAGATTGCGCTTTCCCAAGCGCCACCCAGAACGAAATCAATGCCACAGACGCCCAGAATCTTGTGAACAACGGCGTGTATGTGATCAGTGAAGGTGCCAATATGCCGACTGTTCCCGATGGTGTTGATATCTTTATTGATAGCAAAATTTTGTATGCACCGGGCAAGGCAGCCAATGCCGGTGGTGTTGCCACCTCCGGTCTTGAAATGTGCCAGAACAGCATGCGCCTGAGCTGGTCCCGTGAAGAAGTGGAAACCAAACTCAAAGGTATCATGAAAAGTATCCACTCTGCATGCCTGTCTGCTTCAGAAGAGTACGGCACACCCGGCAACTACGTAAACGGTGCCAATATCGCAGGGTTTACAAAAGTAGCAGATGCCATGATGGATCAGGGTATTGTTTAATCCTACCAGAACCGTTTGACATTATATAAATAAAAAAAAGGGCCGGCTGGAAGTATCCATCCGGCCCCTTTTTGTATAACGGCCATGCGCAGCTTGGCCTGCAATCAATTGCGCAAAAAACCAGAGGTTTTGACCCTTTCTTATTGGCTTAACTTAGAACTTGCAAGATGATTTAAGCTTACCCCTGCTTCAGCTGCCTTGATTGCAAGAGTGCGATGGACTTCAGGGGGAACCCGAACCATAAATTTACCGCTATAGTCAATGCTGGTTCAAAAAGAAGAACCAAAAAAAATCGGGCTTAAAATAACGGTCCCTTGTTGTTTGATTTCAACAACAAGGGAGCAAAAAAAGCTGATTCGTTAGAATCATATAAAGTATATGCTATCTTCCTGATTAAAACAGATCAAGTTTTTTAAAAAGATACACAGTACCTTTTTCAACTTGAATGCTGATATATTGAGATAATTCTCCACGAAAATGGGAAGGGAATAAAACGTATCTATCTTTTTTGCCTTTGCCCTGGTTTATTCTGATTTTAAAAGAGTCTAAATCAACATCTTTAACTTGTATCACGGCTTCAGCTTTTAATAGAAAAATATTTTTATTTGCATTGGGATCTTAAAGAACTCAAACCCCGGACTATATTTTGTAAAGCTTTCCCCAACTCTGGATTCTAAACATCAAGACTATTATTGAAAGTATCAACTTTTTGAATTGAAACCTGAAACAATATAATTTCAGACCTCGTAATTTAGGATGTCAGATTTATAAATGGGGTCGTGTGAATTCAGATACTTGAGCTTTTTTTTGGACATTCAATGGACATCAAATCGTTGATAGATATTTTATATAAAGTGATCAGAATTTAATTGCGATATATTATCCTCAAAATACTGGGGAGAATATTTATGGCACAGCAGGAATTATTTTTAACTCACACTAAGCCTGGTGATAACAAACTTGAATTGAACCGCGGGATATACCTCAGAATTGATGGAAAGGTTTCTCCAGTAGCCTTTTTGTTTATTGGGGGTGCGGTGGTAAAACAGGCTGAACTAAATGATCGTACCGCAAGAAGAATATTTATTGTTGAAGCAGTCACCCTGGGAGCCAAAAAATCCAGGCTGGCCACCGCATTGAAAATAAGTCGGCAAACGATTGATAATTACCTGGAGGTCAAGGAATATTTTGGCCTTGAAGGCCTCATAAGAGGCTATTCCCTGAGAGACACAAGAGACATACGCAAGCATCGCAAGAATCATGCAGAAAATAGTGATTTTGTGCCTTGTGGTGTATATGAGCAAATAGCTGAGATAAAACGTAAAAAAGAAGAAGAGCAAGAGGAACGAAATCCGAGTCTTCCCTTTAGCTTTGGAACCAACCCAAATGCACAATCCGTGAAAATCACAGAACAGCCTTTCTCTGAAGAACATGATTGGAAGACATCTCGCTATGCTGGAACATTTATTTATCTTATCGTTCTGATAAAGAAATGGAAATGGTTAGAACTGGTGATGGGCTATTTTGGCGTTAAATATCGAATGTTTATGGTGTTTTGTTAATGGTTTTTCAGAACATCCGGTCGATCGAACAACTCAAAAATGTTCGTTCCAGGGAAGCCGGTATAATGCTTGGTATCAAACAGATAGCAAACCGGCACAAGGTGTGGAAATGGTTTTACGATGCAGCAGACATGCGAACAGCATCTCCCCTTGTATACGATTATTTTCGATATCAGATACACGCAGGGCTTGTTGGGATCTGGATGTGGTTCACGGATGGTCATCTGTTACCTTATACCGGGAAAGAAAAGGTTTGGAAAGTGCAATTTTTCTGGCATCTTTAAACGCACTGGCGGTCACGGCAATAACGATTGTATGGCTTATGTTTTTTTCGTTTTCTGCTTTTCTCAAGAGATTGATTGCCTCATGCCCATCCATCACCGGCATTCTGAGATCCATCCAAATCAAATGCGGCTTCCACACACTCCAGATGTCAAAAGCCTCTTTTCCATTTGCCGCTTCCTGAAGATCGAATCCAAAAGGAGTAAGCAGGTTAACGAGAAATGCCCGGTTATCCGATTTATCATCAACAATAAGCAGGCGGAATCGAGGCTGCCCCGGCTCCATGGCTACAGCCCTGCGTATTGGGTAAGAATGCTCAATATCAGCATCTTTTGCTATTGCTGCCTTAATATCAAATTTCAATATTGTCCCGCTACCCACCTCACTTGTCACCCTCACAGTCACGCCACCTTCTTTGGTAAAGTTTACCGCATTGTTCAGCAAATTAATCAACACCTGACGTAATTTTACCTCATCGGTCTGCACAAATCGGGGAACATCAGATGAACATTCAAAAGACAACTTCAGACCTTTTTGCTGGACCTTAAGAGAAAACATTTTTTTTAAATCAATAAACAGCCGGTGAATATCGAAATCTTTTTTATTAAGTGTGATATGACCCGCTTCAATTTTTGAGAAGTTCAGGACTTGGGGGAATGATTTTTATATTAAGGGTTGTGCCTTCCATATTCCATACCCCATCATTGTTGGAGCCAATGACGTGGAATGTATAAGATCCCGGATCAAGATTAGTGTACATGGCAACACGCTGTGAACTATTTACATATACCCACTCATCAGAGACATCCTTCATACGATATGCATATCTGTTTTTATTTGATGCAGTGTAATTTAATGCAGTGTAATTTAATGCAGCGAATTCAAAGCTGAAAACATTCTGATCATGCAATAATTTAAGTTCATTAACCTGGCTGATGCTTTCGTGCAGTGGAGAACCCTCCCCGATTTTAACAGGCTCATAAAACAGCTTAAATTTAGTTAGTACGATGGGGGGGGATAAGGGTTATTTTCGAGTAATGCGGGGTCACCAACTCTCTACTTGGAAATCATTTTACGCAATCAAGGGGATTGCAAATACCATCCCATTTCTAATGCTTTTTATACAACAGCCAGCTTACAGCCAAGAGCTTTTGTCACTTTGCTGATTGTGACAAATTTTGGGTTGCCATCTTCGGCAAGTGATTTATACAGGCTTGCGCGGGTGACTCCAGCTTTTTTAGCAACCTCGGTCATGCCCATTGCTCTGGCAGCAGTATTTAAGGCGTGAATGAAGTCTGACTCATCGCCGGTGGCAGCAACCTCTTGCAAAAAATCGCGAATCTCTTCGGATGTGTTCAGATATTTTGCAATGTCAAAAGATTTTGTTTTAAGTGTCATAATTAAATCCTCCAATAAATAAAACTTTGAAAAAAACCCTTAATTTTTTGTATTAAGGGTGTTGAATGTGAGATATACGGGGCTGGATGAACTATTATGGGATATCGGAGTATTACCGACCCATCCCGATAATAGATGAATGGCTCCGCCGCCGGATACGGGCTACTGGAAACAGTGGCGCTATGCCCGGACAAAAGTCCGTCATCTTTTGAAGCTTGGCACTCACAAAAGACAAGCTATAATGACAGTGATCAGCCGCAAAGGGCCATGGCATCTTGCCAGAACTCTGGCTGCACAAAACGGCATGACCAATAAATGGCTGTCTGAACAAGGTTTAATCTCTGCCAAAGAACAGTGGGTGAAAATTCATTACCCGGCTTCGGCCCGGTAATCTTGGTGAAACGCCCTGTGCGGACCCGCATGCAGGGTGTTGTGGGGGCTGGGGGATTAAAACCCCCGGCTACCCGATTATAAATACTATTTATTTTTTGCCTTGAAATATTCCAAAGCCTTTAAAACAAAGCGTGCGTATGCTCCAGCTTGACCTCCACCCATTTCGATTGCGACGTCGATGGTTTCATAAATTTCCTCATCTTTAGCACCTGCTTGTAAAGCTTGGTCAAGATGCCATTCCATACAGGGTTCACATTTAGTGACGATGGAAATTGAAAGAGCCATCAATTCTTTTGTCTTTTTATCCAGCGCACCATCACCAAATGCCTTTTCCTCTAATTCAAGAAAAGGTTTGTACGTTTTAACCCAAGTTCGTCATAATAAATAGCAGATGCCCGTGGTTCGTGAGTCAGATATTTTTTATGGTCACTACGCATTTGCGTCATATAAATTTCTCGGTAGCGGAATTACTTTCAGCCCCAATAATCTATAAATATTTTTATGATCCGGCTCCGGCTGACTACAGACACGCATGTGTTGGCGAACAATTTTATTATTCTTTTTCACG
>JAKIUJ010000135.1 GCA_021647625.1 Desulfobacula sp. | reverse complement strand
ATGAGATCAAGGCTGCCATTCGATTTATGATAGATAAACATCAACTCCTGGTTGAAGGAGCGGCAGCGCTTTCTGTTGCAGCCTTTATCAAGGAAAAGCAAAAGTTTAAAGGCAAAAATGTTGTATTGATTATCAGCGGCAAAAAAATCAGTCAGGACCAGTTAAAAGAAATTTTATTACAAGGAGTTTAACACCATGGGAGTAATATACAGCCGGGAACAGATATCTGAAATCATCGAAAATACCGACCCCCTTGATATTATCAATTCAATCGAAAAAGGATTTATTGCTTACTCCAATGGCAAAGTGGTTGTCCCACCAGTTGGTGAGATGATTTTTAAAGCGCCTCCAGGAGAATCACATATTAAATATGGGTATATCATTGGCGATGACCATTATGTTATTAAAATCGCTTCCGGGTTTTATGAAAATCATACTCTTGGTATCCCTACAAATTCCGGCCTGGTGCTGGTTTTTAGCCAGAAGACAGGACAACTTACCGGTATTCTTCTGGATGAAGGCGATTTGACAAATGTCCGAACCGCAGCTGCCGGTGCTGTTGTAGCAAGGGTCATGGCACCTGAAAAAGTGAATTGTATCGGCATTTTTGGCGCTGGATTCCAGGGAAGAATGCAGCTGGAATTTTTAAAATCGGTTGTGGATTGTAAAGACGTCATTGTCTGGGGCGTTAACAGAGAAGAACTCGATGATTATCAAAAAGTGATGGCTCTACAGGGATTTCGTGTTCAAACAACCATGGATGCCGGACAGGTTGCTGAGAACTGCAATCTTATTGTCACAGCAACCCCTTCCCAGAAGCCATTGCTCAAGGCCGATCAAATTCTTGCTGGAACACACATCACAGCCATGGGATCGGATACATCTGAAAAACAAGAACTGGATTCTCAAATTTTGGGTCTGGCCGATATCGTGGTTTCAGACAGTATCGATCAAAGTCAGCAGCGCGGAGAGATATTTCACGCCCGAAATGCAGGGATTCTTGACGATAGTAAAG
This sequence comes from Desulfobacula sp., assembly GCA_021647625.1. Taxonomy (GTDB): domain Bacteria; phylum Desulfobacterota; class Desulfobacteria; order Desulfobacterales; family Desulfobacteraceae; genus Desulfobacula. The sequence continues at coordinate 10,365 of JAKIUJ010000135.1, read as the reverse complement.
TTGTCGAACTGGGCATCCTGATCGAAGACACAACTCTGCAGCGGACTTCAGATAAACAGATTACCATTGCAGACTTAACAGGCGTAGCTGTCCAGGATATTCAAATAAGTAAAATGATCACCAGACACCACTCTGATTGATGGTGGAGCCTGGCAATTCGAGATGTTCAGGCTTAAGGCACAAGTTCAGAAATAAACCATCCGGTCAAATTGTCTTGGTTTTTTAATGGATGCCGGCTACCTGGCACTCAACTTTTAGATGAGTTATTTAAATTTGATGCCGTGCTTTACTAAAAAAACCAATAACACGCAGCAAGCGTTAACCAAGCATAAAATGGATTATGAAATGGAAAGCTTAAAAGAGCAAATCAGTCATTATTATACAGAATACCGGTACCAAATTGAGGATGTCTCAAATAAAATCCATTCTAACCCTGAACTTTCTGAAGAAGAAACGTTTGCCTGTGACACCCAATGCCAGTTGCTTGAGCAATGGCAATTCAAGGTTGAGCGCAATTACAAGGGATTGGATACTGCCTTTAATGCCACATTTGGAGAAGGACATCCAAATGTATGTATCATGTCAGAATACGATGCATTACCTGAAATAGGCCATGGTTGCGGACACAACCTCATTACAGGTGTTGCTCTTGGAACCGGGATCGTTTTAAAAAAACTCCTGACTGAGAACAGCATTCCGGGTCGTGTAACTATAATGGGAACCCCGGCAGAAGAAAAAAGAGGGTGTAAAATCGACCTTATAAAAGCGGGTGCACTTGAAGATGTTGATCTGGTTATGATGGCCCATCCATCAGATGACAGGACGTCTCAATCTACAGTGACTTCCGGACTCATGCAGTACCTAGTGAATTTTGAAGGCCGAACTTCCCATGCAGCTGTTGCCCCTGAAAAGGGGTTGAATGCCTTGGACGCTGTGCGCCTTTTGTTTAACGGAGTTGATGCCTGGCGGCAGCAACTCCCTGAGTCATGCAGGATCCATGGTATAATTTTAGATGGGGGTAAATCACCCAATATTATACCTGATACTTCTCAGGCGGATTTCTACCTTCGATCCTTTGACATGGACTATTTATTAGCCATGAAAAAACGATTTAGAAACATTGCCAAGGGTGCCGCTTTAATGACAGATACCCGAGTAAATTTTGAAGAAGTTGCGAACTCTTATAAACCTGGCAAACCCAACGATGTTTTGAATAAAGCCTTCATTGAACTTGCAAAAGAATTTGGTATGAACCCTGAATGGACGGAGCCCTTTAGAGGATCTTCTGACTTTGGCGATGTCACATATGAAGTCCCTGCCATGCATGCATATTTTAATATTACAGATCAATATAAAGATGCAGTGATTCATTCTAAAGATTTTGCTCAGTGTGCGGCCTCACCCTTTGCTTATCGCCAAATGGGAAAAACAAGCCGAATTCTAGCTCAAATAGGGCACACTTATTTTACAAAAAGTGAGTTTAGAAATAGTGTTAAAAGGTCATTCCCCTTTGTATAAGGAAAATAAAACCTTGACTCATATTTTGATGGTTTCTACTAATTTAGGCTTGGGGTTCTAAACAATATTTACTATAAATATGGTGACAAAATTTCATGAACAATAAACAAACTGCATTATCAGTCGTTGATCTTTATAAAAGCTTTGGCCAGGTCGAAGTCTTAAAAGGTATTTCCATGACAGCAAACAAAGGAGATGTGATCTCCATTCTGGGATCCAGTGGTTCCGGAAAAAGCACTTTGTTACGCTGTATCAACTTTCTTGAAATGCCCAACAGCGGAAAGATCATTGTTAATGGAGAAGAGATTCTTGTCGAGACCAACAGAAAAGGCATTAGTAAACCCAGGGACATTAAACAGGTAGAACGAATTAGAACCAAGCTTGCCATGGTTTTTCAGCAATTCAATCTCTGGAGCCATATGACCATTCTGGAAAATGTGATTGAAGCACCCATTCATGTTTTAAAAATACCCAAGGCTGAGGCCATTGAAATGGGTAAAAATTATCTGGATAAGGTGGGTATTAAAGAAAAACTGGATGCCTATCCAGTCCAATTATCCGGTGGCCAGCAGCAAAGAGCAGCGATTGCAAGAGCGCTTGCCATGGAGCCTGAGGTCATGCTGTTTGATGAACCGACATCCGCCCTGGATCCGGAACTTGTCGGAGAGGTACTTCAAGTCATTAAAAAACTTGCCCAGGAAGGAAGAACCATGATCGTGGTCACCCATGAGATGGGATTTGCCAGGGATGTATCTTCCCGTGTCATCTTTTTACATAATGGACAGATAGAAGAAGATGGTTCGCCTGCAAAGGTCTTTGAAAACCCGACATCTGCTCGGTTTAAAGAATTTATTGCAGCAACCGGATAGGGGATCGTTAAAAAATAACTTCACATAATTTGTCTGCAAAAGTTCCAAAAGGACAGGACATTTTTCATACAAAATGTGGACTAATTTTTGAGCCGACCTTAAGTGTGTGTTTATTTTTTATTAATTATTATTAAAAGGGAGCCGGTATGAAAAAATTATTAATTAGTTTAATCGCTTTAAGTTTCATTTTAACCGCTGGTAACGTATTTGCCAAAGATTGGAAAAAAATTCGAGTAGGCGTTGAAGGTGCCTATCCTCCATTCAGCTTTGTTACCCCTGAAGGAGAACTTGCAGGATTTGATATTGAGATAGCAAAAGCTGTTGTTAAGGCTGCCGGTGCTGAAATTGAACTGGTTACTTCTGACTATGATGGAATTATTCCAGCACTTCTTGCAAAAAAGTTTGATTGTATCATTGCTTCCTTGTCCATTACTGAAAAAAGAAAGAAAAAAGTCGCTTTTACCGACAAATATTATAACACTCCTGCAAAATTTGTTCAGAAAAAAGGAATGATTGCTACATATTCTAAAGATGCTATCAAAGGCAAAACAATTGGTGTTCAAAGAGCAACGATTCATGAAGATTTCATAAGAGACAACTTTGGTAAAGATGTCACAATTAAATCCTATGGCACCCAGGATGAAGTATATCTTGATATGCAATCCGGCAGACTCGATATGCTCTTTGCAGACAGTGTTGCTGCTACAGAAGGCTTCTTGATGAAAGCTGAGGGAAAAAATTTTGAATTTATCGGTCCCGATTTCACAGATCCAAAATGGTTTGGTACTGGTGTAGGTATTGCAATCAGAAAAGCAGATACTGATCTTGTGGATGCCCTGAATGCAGGTATTGCAAAAATTCGTGCCGATGGAACCTACAAAAAAATTCAAGACAAATATTTTGATTTTAATGTATATGGAGATTGATGCTTAGTCTACACGGATACGGACCGAGTATACTCCAGGGCACAATTCTAACCATCGAATTGTGCCTTGCATCTCTTGTGGTCTCAATGTTTCTAGGCATTATCACTGCCCTTGCAAAATTATCAGGAACAAGAGTTTTAAGTGTACCAGCCCAAGCTTACACAACGGTGATCAGGGGAATTCCCGATCTGGTGCTTATGCTGTTAATATTTTATGGCGGTCAGGTACTTATCAACCAGATCGGTCCCATGGCCGGGTATGATGAATATATTGATATCAACCCCTTTGTTGCCGGTATCTCAACCATTGGTTTCATCTTTGGTGCTTATATGGCAGAAACCTTCAGGGGTGCCATCCTAGCGGTTCCTGAAAGCCAATTGGAAGCTGGAAGGGCGTATGGAATGTCCCGGATTCAGGTATTTATCCGAGTTTTATTGCCTCAAATGGTACGCCATGCCATCCCCGGATTTGGTAACAACTGGCTGGTATTAATGAAGGCCACTGCTCTGGTTTCCATTATCGGCTTAAAAGATATGGTGAGAATGGCAGGGTTGGCAGGTGGGGCTACCCGTAAGCCATTTACTTTTTATATGGCTGTTGCTTTTATTTACCTGATACTCACCTCCATTTCAATTCTGGTATTAAACTGGCTCAATGATAAATACAGTGTAGGCTTTGTAAAGGATTAAGTATGGATTTTTCAATTATTCTCGAAAATCTCAATGTCTACTTTGATGGGTTACAAAATACCCTTATCCTGGTCTCTGTTTCTTTAATCGTTGGGCTGATTTTTGCCATTCCTCTGGCCGTTCTAAGAACATCAAAAAACATAGTTATAAATGGTCCCATTTGGGCCTTTACCTATTTTTTTAGAGGTACACCGCTTCTGGTTCAGATGTTTTTAATATATTATGGTACCGGGCAGTTTGATTTTATAAAAGACTCTTTTTTTTGGATTTTCTTCAAAGAAGCCTATTTTTGTGCCTTGTTTGCTTTTAGCTTGAACACTTGCGCCTATACCACAGAAATCATTCGTGGCGCCATAGAGAACACTCCCCATGGAGAGGTGGAAGCCGCAAAAGCAGCTGGGATGTCAATGCTGTTGAGAATTCGTAGAATTATTCTACCAAGTGCATTTAGAAGAGCCTTACCCTCATATGGCAATGAAATTATTTTCATGCTTCACGGCAGTTCATTGGCCAGTGTTATCACCATCATAGATATTACCGGTGCTGCTCGGAAAATAAATTCTACCTATTATAGTCCCTATGAAGCATTTCTCACTGCAGCTGTTTTTTATTTGTGCATCACTTTTTTAATCATATGGCTTGTAAAAAGATTAGAATATAGTTGGTCTGGTCATCTTAGACGGGATTAAAAAACGCATAAACCCATTTAGGACTAAATAATAAAAATTCTTGCCGGAACACACATCTCTTGATTGTTTGTTCCAAAGACATGTTGTGCTGGCTTACCCGGAGACCAGGCCTTATATGCTGTTTCTGTTCGTCGGCTCATAGTTTTGCGCTCCAACTTCCTTCGGACGGTCCCTCACGGTTCCGCCCTTGTTTTCGGTCAGGCACTAAGGTAGTCAAAATTTTTTAAGGAAATTGTATAGGCTATCGACTCTATTTAAGTATATTTTCAGAAAAAAAATTCGTCAAAGGAATATTATCAAGAGAACAAATTTTTCAAGAAATCACAGGATATTATAAAGCCGCAAGCTGGCAAAATATAGGAGAAACTAAAGGCCGTGGGAAGCTTGGCGGACAGCCAGGAAAGATTTGTGTTCCCATCAAAGATATTTGGGTCTTTCCTCTTGATAAAAAATTTAGAGTTTTGCTCAAATCAACACATCAATGACTAACCCGAATATTTACATTTTTTTTACGACTTTCCCATATTTATTGAGAACTTACCGCTTTTCAGCGTAAGGCTGGGTATTAAGACACCTTTCCCCGGTACGGGGATATGTCTATATGTAACCGTTTGATGATTTTTTGGATGGATGCCCGTTCAAGCCCGCTGATTCTTGAAGTTTCCGAAATATTCCCCCGGGTGGATTCAAAAAGGCGGATTAAATAATTTTTAGAAAAGATATCCAATGTTTCCTTTTTTGCATCTTTGTAAAGCGTATGATTTTTTAGAAGAGGCGCTTTATTATGGTTGCCCTCTACTAGGTTGATCAGAGCTATATCAATAGTTTTGCCATTGGAAAAAACTACCATGCGTCGGACATAATTTAAAAGTTGTCGTACATTCCCAGGCCAGTATTGCCTGGTAAGATAGGTCAGGGCAACAGGATCTATTTCCATGGGTTCTACGCTCATTTCCCGGCAGGTTTTTAGAATGAACTCCCGAATCAAGACCGGGACATCTTTTTTTCTTTCCCGCAAAGAGGGTACATTGACAAAAAGAACATTGAGTCGATAAAAAAGATCCTGACGAAAGCTGTGATCAAGAATTTTTTGTTCAAGATTCTGATTGGTCAAGGCAATGATTCTGACATCTGTCGTTTTTGAACTGTTAGATCCAACCGGCTTGACTTCTTTGTCCTGTAAAAATTTCAGGAGTTTTGCCTGTATGGCTGGGCTGATATCCCCAATTTCATCAAGGATCAGGGTTCCCTTGTCTGCTGCCATAAAAAATCCTTCCCGGTTTCTCTCAGCCCCTGTAAAAGCCCCTTTTACATGACCGAAAAGCTCGCTCTCCAGAAGCTGTTCGGGTATAGCCGGGCAGTTTAAGACATGGCAGGAGGCCTTTTTTCTTTTAGAAAGCCTGTGAATGGCTTTTGCAATATATTCTTTTCCGCTTCCGGATTCTCCGGTGATTAGAACAGTATAATCAGTAACAGCAATAGCGGTAATTTTTTCCTGAAGCTGTTTCATGATTTTGCTCTCCCAGTGAAAGGACTCATCAGGGCTCAATGTTTTGATAATCTTTTGGAGCCGCAGGTTTTCACTGGCAAGCGTATAATGGTTCATAGCCTTTTCCACAGTATGGTAGAGGGCATCCCTTTCCACCGGTTTAGTTATGAAATCCCAAGCCCCCATTTTAAGGGCTTTAACAGCATTCTCAACCGTGGCATGACCCGTTATCATAACCACGCAGAGGTGTGGGTTGATGTCCAGGCCCTTTAAAAGCAGTTCATGCCCTGATATACCCGGCATGCGAAGATCAGTGAGCATTACTCCAATTTCTTTTTTCTCCAATACCTTAACAGCACCTTCCCCGGATAATTCTCCGATAATGTCTATTCCGGCAAATTTTTTTCTCAAATGTCGAATAATCCCTTTGAGAAAATCCTTATCATCATCAACAATCAATATGGAAAAATTTTTCATGCTATGCCCCCAACTCTTTGTTTTCCGCCTTGTCCACTGGGAAAAAAATATTAAACACAGTCGTTTCATCACTTTCCACTTCAATAAAACCGTTAAGTTCATTGATAAACCCGTAGACGACTGACAGACCCAAACCAGTTCCTTTTCCTACTTCCTTTGTTGTATAAAATGGATCAAATATCTGAGAAAGGACGTGATCCGGGATACCCGGACCATTGTCTTCAATACAGAGCAAGACATGGTCCTTTTTCGCCAGTTGAGTTGAAATCGTGATGTCCCCACCCGATTCCTGGAGTGCATCAAAAGCATTGAGGCAAAGATTTGTTAAGATCTGCTCCAAAATAACAGTATCAGTCTTGATATTCGGCAGGTTATTTTTCAGATAAGAACTGATATTGATTCCCTTAGATGCTGCCTGGGTTTTAAACACTTCAAGATTATTCTCTATGACTGCATTAATGTCGCATTTTCCAGAAATAACCTGCTTCGGTCTTGAAAGATTGAGTAGATCCTGGACAATGGTCTGGACATTTCGTGTATGTTTTGAAATGATATCAAGGTCGCCTAAAGTTTCGGGTTTATCCACTGCATCTTTGACGAGGTCTGTATAACACTTAATCACACCCAAAGGGTTGTTGATCTCATGGGCAACTCCGGCAGCCATCTTTCCAATAGCACTTAAGCGTTCTGCATGCTGCATCTGCGCGGCCATCTGTTTTTCCAAAGTAATGTTCCGGGCAGACAGAACAATCCTAAGGCTTGACTGACCTCGCTGTGGCAGTGGATACAGATCAATACTGAAATATCTTTCGTCCAGGGTTTTGATTTCCCGGCTCACAGGCTTTTCCTTCTCAATCACTTGCTTTAAAATATTGCATATTTCATGGGAATCTTTCTCCAGGCAGAGGAATTTTTTAAGTTCCTTTTGCTGGCTGGCTCTTTTCTTTTTTGTGAGAATACTTTTACTCCCCTTGTTTGCAATGATGATACGGCAGTCGGAATGAATCAATAGAAGTGGATCTGAAATTCCTTCAAAAATGGACTGAAGCATATCATTTTGAAAACGAATATTAGAAAACGCCTGGATATTTTCAATCAGTATCCCTACCTGCTGCCCCAGAGCCAGAAGGATGTCAGAGTCCAGACTATCCTGCAAGGGGTTTTGGGAGCATACTATGCACAGGATACCCCAGTGGCTCTCCGGAGATTTTATAGGGATATATAATTTATTTTCCTGGATTAAAATTTCGTCTTTCCATAAGAGTTCCTTAATATCAGTATCCAGATTTGATATTGTTTCATCTAATTTCAATGAATAAGAATTTTCCGAGACGACCGTACAGTGATAAATAACCTGGTCCGCATCAAAGCGCTTTCCCACATTTTCAAGAACAACTGAAATCAAATGCTTGGTGTCAAGGCAATTTGTGGACCCTGAGAGCAACTTTACAAAAAGCTGGACATCTTTCAAATGTTTTTTTGCCTTTAATTTAAGCTCTTTTGTACGATCTTCCACTCTGAGTTCAAGGTTCTGGGCGTAGTCCTCAAGTTCATTTCGGACATCGGAAAGGTGGCTGGCAAGTTCTTCAACTCCTTCAATAAGCCCTTCAATTTCATCTTTTTTTTCAAGCCTGTCTATTATGCCCTGCTCTTGTTTACCTGAAAATCTTGTTTTAAAAATCCCTGTCAGGTTGTGAAGATTTTTCATGACAAGCCGGTCAAAGAAAAGACTGATCAAAGCAGCAAAAATAATGATTCCCAGGAAGTAGAGTGTCAAATACTGAAGGGTCAATTCTTTTACTGGATCTGTAATCATGGCCACGGGAAAGCCTGCCACCACAACGCCACCAACCTCACCCACCGTATAATGAAAGCCATTTTTATCTCCGTAAATATCTTTGAGTTCTTTGGGTGCGTCTTTGGGATCACCATGGCATTGCATGCAAGAATCACTAAACGTCACCGGTCTTGCCACAAGATGGTATTCCTGATCCCCCACCAAAGCGTTATCTTCCCATGTTTTCAGAGTTTTTTCCTTGTTAAAGATGGATATGAGATTCAGCTCAAAATCATTGGGTGTTGATTCCGGATTCCTGGGTTTACTTGAAACTCTCCTATAATGGAATGCAGACGTGTCATCCACTTGAAGCCGGGCCATTACTTCCCTTGAGATGTATGAGGAAGACATAGCCTTTAGCACGAACCTGTCCGGGGGAAGGGTGTTGAACATTTCAGGTCTTAAAACGGTTTTAACATAGTTCTGAACGGCATTCGATTGAGCCAAGAGCATTCTGGACCTCTGGCTGATTTCCGATTTCATGATATCGTTTAAATGAAAATATATAATAATGCTGATGCAGATGCCGAGGGCCACGGCAAACAGAACAAGTCCAATAATGAATTTGAGCCTTAAATTAATTCTTTGTAAAATCATTAATTACTCTCCATAAAGGGTTGTAAATCCTAAAATAGAGAATCTCTTTGTAAATTGCAAGACTTCTAATTAAAATCGAATCCTCAAGTTAACACAAGTGATAACTCAAGTTTGCACTTTCAAAATTAAAAACCATTAAAACCTTTTGATATCAAGCTCCTTCAAAAAAAAAAGAACTTTGGCACAAGGGTTGCAGTTGTAATGACCATGCACGGTGTTTCAATAACCATATTTAAAAAAGGAGGGACATTATGACCGAAAATAGTGGGATTGTTCTTGATCAGGGTAAGTGGGAATGGTCTGAAATGTGGAAAAAAGAAGATTGGTGGGCGATCTGGATAGGTTTTTTTATCCTTGTAGTCGCGATGTTTGTGTATTTCCCTCATTCCGGAGAGATGAAGCAAATCATTAATAAGGCGGAAGTGAAATACGGGGAAGCAGCCCAGCGGACCAGTACCATAAAAACCATTGCATGGTACAAGCTGTCGGATGCCAAGAAAAAAGCTGAAGCCAGAAAAATTTCAGCGGGCAAGTGGCTGGCAAGTTTTACTCACAAGACCCATAAATGGTCGAGCAATCCAATAGATGCTTTTATGATGAGCAAGGAAAAAGCAAATGCTAAGGCGGAAAAAGCCAAGGCAAAGTATGCAAAAAAAAAAGCAGTTGAAGAAACCGCATTCAAAGCAGCCCTTGCATCAGAAAAGCTTGCGGAATCATCGGGTTTTAAGAATGAGACTCTAAATACAACTGCCTCTACTGCCATCAACAAATGGCGTGATGCAAAGCTTGCAGCAAGCGCAGCAAAAAAGAAAACCAAGGTGAAACCCTATAACCAGATCGGGAAACTCATTGGCCTGGGTGTCTTTTTCTGTATTCTTTTCGGCATTCCCCTGGCAGTTATGGGGACACCGTTTAAAAAATTTGCCATTGGCTTTACCTTTGTTTTTGCTGTTGCCGTTGTCGCCTGGTTCTTTAGTTATCAAGCAACCATGAAACATTATGGAATCGGTTATGCAGCCTGGGCCATATTCCTTGGCATGCTGATAAGCAATACCGTTGGAACCCCGAAATGGGCGATGCCTGCCGTTCAGACTGAATATTATATTAAGACCGGCCTAGTGCTTTTGGGAGCGAAAATTTTGTTTGAAAAAATCATCACCATTGGCACGGCTGGTATTTTTGTTGCCTGGGTTGTGACCCCGACCGTATGGCTGGTTACTTATTGGTTCGGCCAGAAAATTATCAAAATGCCGTCCAAACGTCTGAATGCGGTT
>JAKIUJ010000330.1 GCA_021647625.1 Desulfobacula sp. | reverse complement strand
GCGGTCAGGTAATACCGCCAAAGGGATACTTTAAAACCGCATTCAAACACGTACGTAACAATGGCGGGCTTTGTATCGTGGATGAAGTTCAGGCTGGCTTTGGAAGAGTTGGCTCTCATTTCTGGGCATTTGAACTCCAGGATGTAGTTCCGGATATTGTTGTCATGGGAAAACCCATTGGCAACGGTCACCCCATGTCTGCCGTGGTCACAAGAAAAGATATTGCCCAAAATTTTGCCAATGGTATGGAGTTTTTTGCAACCTTTGGCGGCAACCCTGTTTCATGCGCCATCGGTACTGCTGTTTTGGATGTGATTGAACAAGAAGATCTTCAGACCCATGCGGCACAGGTTGGCAGCCATATGCTGACCAGCCTGAAAACCCTGATGGGCAAACATGCCATTATCGGGGACGTCCGGGGGATCGGTCTTTTTATCGGAATTGAACTTGTAGCCGATAAAAGCACCCTGGCACCCGCCACCCGGAAAGCTGCTGAAATGGTCAATCGCTTAAAAAACCGTGGGATATTATTGGGAACAGATGGACCTTTTAATAATGTGATCAAAATAAAACCTCCCATGGTCATCACCAGGGACGATGCCGATATGTTTGTCCGGGTATTTGATGATGCCCTGTCCACAATGGAGAATGCATGCTGAATTAAAGACTTCTGCCTTAAATTACGATACTGCATTATAGAGGAATTGCAAATAGTGGGGGGGTGCTGAATGGAAGATGTATCCAAAATATACCAGACCAGGGCAATCAAGCCGGACAAAAAACCTTTTAGTACTTACGAATTAAGGAGAAGAAAGAAAAAAAAGCACTATAAAGAAGTAAAAAAAAACTTGTCCGAACTGGCAAAAATTGTGGATGAAACCCACAAAGAGCTTGAAGAAAAAGATTCCCCTTTTCGGGTCTGTGTATATCAGGACGGTGATGACGTCTTCATCGATATTGTCACCATTGACGAATTCGGACACGCAGATCAGGTGTTTAAGCACGACATATCACATGATGAACTTGAAGAGTTAGTGGCCCATATCAAAAGCGGACGCGGACTTATTCTTGACGCGGATGCCTAATTTTTCTATCATCCATTTCATTATAGATTAAGCTGTATTTTTTTTGTAACCACCCTTTTCTTGCCGAGGAGATAATATTCAAAATGAAAGCATTTCAAGATTTTTATGCAGAAGATTTCAGTCATTGCTATGGATGCGGTAGCCTAAACGAACATGGGCACCAGATCAAAAGCTATTGGGAAGGTGACGAAAGTGTGACAAAATATCTGCCAGAAGAATACCACACAGCCATTCCGGGATTTGTTTATGGCGGCCTTCTCGCCTCTTTAATAGACTGCCACAGTACCGGGACAGCGGCTGCAGCCTCATACAAATTTGAAAACCGAGATATGGACACAGAACCTGTTTTAAGATTTGTTACAGCATCCTTGAAAGTTGATTATCTTGCCCCGACACCCATGGGTGTTGAGCTTGAAATCCGGGGCAAGGTGATTGAAGTCACCCCCAAAAAAGCCGTGGTGGAATCAAAAGTGTTGGCCGGTGATGTTGTTTGTGCAAAAGGATATGTTGTTGCGGTTCGCATGCCGGAATCCATGATGAAAAAATTAAGATAATAGTCCATACATCATTTCCTACCTGCCGGTGAGTGGTCTTCCCAGGGCGTAAATCAAGCCGCAATGCTCATATGGTTCTGCATTTTCAAGGCTTTTGATCTGTTCAAACTGGTCCCGAACCTCTTCTGCATGTATGTGGCGTTTGGCATCACCAATACAAAAGCCCTTGCCCGAAACCATGGCTGATCTTGCAAACCAGCCGGCACTCATGGTAAAAGTCATGCCTGACTCCCGATTCTGATCAGAACACAGATAAGTTACAATGGGTGTATTAAATTCAGGTTTGATCCGTCTGGCCACCTCATCGGAGAACACGCCTTTTGTCATGCCCGTATCTGCATTGGGCGCCACGGTATTGATCTTGATATCAACCTTTGAAACTTCCAGCTTCAAAGTATTCATGATACCGATAATACCCATTTTAGCCGCCCCGTAATTTGACTGACCAAAGTTGCCGTACATACCGGAGGATGATGCAGTAAAAACAATCCTGCCGTATCCGTTTTTTTTCATCACTTTTACCGCAGGCTGGGTCACACAAAAGGTGCCTTTTAAATGAACCGATATCACATCATCCCACTCAGCTTCCGTCATCTTCATAAAGGTCCG
>JAKIUJ010000134.1 GCA_021647625.1 Desulfobacula sp. | reverse complement strand
TCATGTTTGTCAATCACAATGAGTTCTGCCCCCGCATCGCTGATCGTTTGAACCAGCCCGTAAAACAAACCGACCATACCGATTCTGTCTCCCGCTGATATTGACAACAGCCCCAGTGAATCCGCGGCAGACTCAGCCTCAAAATTGGTCTTTTTCATAATTTGCTGACAAATGGCATTTATTGCAGCCAGGCTGATCATCTCTTTTACAGGATCTTCATTCCCAAATTCCAATGCCATTTCTTTGGGATCTTTCCCTATAAAATCATCCTGGTTCAAGGTATTATAGTGGTCCATTTTCTCATCAGGCAACAGAACATAACTGATACCAACGGCCCCGCCTTCCAGGCCAATGGCCATAAACTGAGCATTCTTTGGTTGGCCTCCTTTATGGAATGGAGGGATAAACAGAGTGGATATGGGCGAAATTGTATACTTTGATGCAAAATTTTCTATCAGCTTTTTAAATTCTTTTTTCAGGGTCAATTTAATCTCTCTCCCATTTGAATTGGTTTAGCGCATGCCGGAATTACATGCTTTACCCTGCCCCAATTTTTTGTTCCAGTTTAAATCACTTCCCTTTATTCCAGTTTACCTTTTAATAAATCACCCAAACCTGCAAACGGATTGGTTGTGCCCCCTTTTTCCGAAGATCTGTCAGACGGCCCGTCTGCATAAGCGTCGACAACCTGATCCCGGGAATGTTCATTGTCATGGCAGTAAATACACAACAACTCCCAGTTACTACCGTCCAAAGGATTATTGTCATGGTTATGATCTTTATGGTGTACGGTCAACTCCTTTAAACGTTTGCCTTCGAACTCGCGACCACAATGGCCGCAGATCCAGGGATACATTTTAAGTGCGCGTTCCCGATAAGTTTTTGCACGATCCATCTGACTGCTGTGAACCTCTGCTATAATGCGTTTCATATTACTATCATCTTTTGAAGACATTTCTAAATTTCTCCCGGTATTGAAAATCGCATGACACAGGCGATGCCTCAATCTAATCTGTTTTTAAGAACATTATTTTGGAAATTGCTATAGTATTTATTAATCAAGAATTTCTGATTCCGTTGTAGTTTCAAAAAGTAATTTTTTAATTTTTTGTACGAGTTCATGGCTGTCCACAGGCTTTGTGGTGTAATCATTCATACCCGCCTTAATGCATTTTTCCATGTCCCCTTTCATGGCATGCGCAGTTAGTGCAATGATCGGGATATCATGATTTAAAACATTGGAATATTTGGATCGGATTCTGGATGAGCATTTATACCCGTCCATCACCGGCATTTGGACATCCATAAGGACCAGGTCATATTCATTTTTCGCAAGTTCTTTCAACACTTTTGCTCCATCACTGGATGTATGGTGCTGGAAGCCAAGCTTGGTCAAAATACTCTGTATTATTTTCTGATTCACGGGATGATCCTCCGCCACCAGAATATTTAGATTTTTCATCCTAATATCCCTGGTCCTGTGTTTGGTGATCAGCTCTCTTGGCATATCCAGGCTTTTTTGATTTTCTCCACTAAAAACAAGAACAATTGAATCAAAAAGCTGGGATCTGCGAATGGGTTTTGCAAGATATCCGTTAAATCCTATTTCCTTCATCTTTTTTGCTTCCCCACGAAGCCCCCTGGAGGTCAGCATGATCAGCTTAATGTCCTTTGTATCCGAATGAATTCTTATTTTCTTTCCAAGTTGTGCACCGTCAAAGGATGGCATCTGATAGTCTGTAATTATCATGTCAAAGGGCATATTTGTTTTTGATACCAGTTTACACATCTGAACGGCATGCCTGGCATCTGTGGTTGCTTCAACAACAAAGCCCCATCTTGTGAGATAACCTTCCAGGATCTCAAGGTTCAGCTTATTGTCATCAACGATTAGTATTCTTTTCCCTTTAAGATGATCCGGAGGGATTAGCAATTCTTCAACTGCATTTTTTTGCTTTTTAAACAGAATAAAAAAGGTAAATATTGAACCTTTACCCACTTCACTTTCTACCTTGATTCCCCCACCCATTAACTCTGTCAATTGTTTGGAAATGGCTAGCCCAAGTCCGGTACCGCCGTATTTCCTGGTGGTGGACGCATCAACCTGATGAAAGGATTGAAACAATTTTTTTGTATCCTCTCTTCCCATTCCAATGCCTGTATCTTTTATTCTAAAAGAAATCTTTACATTTTCCTTTGTTTCTTTTATCAGTTCAATCCTGATATTTATATCCCCGTTCCTATTGGTAAATTTTATGGCATTGCCAACCAGATTCATTATGATCTGGCGGACCCTTGTTGGATCACCAACAAGCAAAGAAGGAACACTCTCATCAAACATGTATGTCAATTCTATTCTTTCTTCATTGCTGCGCATGGATAAAAGTTCAAGGGTTTCATCCACCATATTTCTTAAATTAAAATTAATATTTTCAACATCCAGTTTACCGGCCTCAATCTTTGAAAAATCAAGGATGTCATTTAAAAGTGTTAAAAGTGTCTCGCCACTTCGCTTGATGGTTTCAAGACCTTCCCGGGTTTCCGGGGTATTGGCCTCATCTAATAGGATATTGGTCATACCGATCACCCCATTCATGGGTGTTCTAATTTCATGACTCATATTGGCTAGAAAATCGCTCTTTGCCTGGTTGGCCTCTTCAGCTTTCTGGCTCATTTCAAGGGCATAGTCCACTGCCTCCTGGAGATTATTATTCAAAGATTCCAAGTCACGGGTTCTCTTCTTAAGATTGTTGTTTAATTTATTTATTTTTCTATCATTCTTCTTTTTCGCCGTCACATTCCTAAGAATGACAAATGTGCCTATCAACGCATTTTTCTCATTTCTAAATGATCCGCAGCTTAATTCAACATCCAGAATCTTTCTATCTTTGGTATACCGCTGGGTTTCTATTTCAGCCTGACCTGTTTCCAACAAATATTTGATCGCTTTTTGTGTCTCTTTAATATTTTTTTTGGGAACAAAATCAAGCTTTTTACCTTTAAAATCATCGAGTATCCATCCAAAGGTTTGGGTAAACGACGGGTTTAGATACTCGACCTCACCTTCCATATTATAAATAACAATGGGGTTGGGTGAAACTTCCAAAACAGATCTGGACCGTCTTTCTGCATGTTTTAGATGGTTAATCTCATTTTTTGATTTCGCAAGTTTTGATTTTAAATCTTTCAATTGATCGTCAATAGTGTTTGCAGTCAATTTCCTGGTCATTTAAAAATCCTTTTTTGAACCGAGCTCCATCCTTTTAAAATACAAATCAACCGATTGATATGAAATTGCCTTTTTGAATCATTTTACCCCGAATATATACAACAAAGAGTGCTAATAGCATGTTTTAATTCATAGTACCTTAAAGGCACATGCAGTTTCAAGTAAAATGATCTTGTAGTTTTCAGGGTTAAACACCTAAAAAATTTTTGATCCATTTGTTTTTAGGTGTTTGAATAAGTTGTTCTGGCGTGCCTTGCTGTTCAATTTTACCTTCATTCATAACAATAAGCAGATTTCCTGCGGCAAACGCCTCTTCATGATCATGGGTCACAAAAATTGTAGTGATGTTAAGCGCTGAAATAATGAGGGTTAACTCTGATAAAAGCCGTTTTCTCAATACCCTGTCAAGGGAGCTTAAAGGTTCGTCCAACATCAGCAGACAAGGACTTGGGGCCAGGGTTCTGGCAAGCGCAACTCTCTGACGTTCGCCGCCGGAGAGTTCTGTGATATGCCGCGATTCAAATTTTTCAAGACCGGTAAGCACCAGCATTTGCTCAACCCTTAGTTTTATTTTGGATCTATCCATGCGCTTCATTTTCAGGCCAAAGGCGATGTTGTCAAACACATTCATGTGGGGAAACAGGGCAAAATCCTGAAACATCAAACCAAAATTTCGTTTATGGGGCGGGCAATTGTTCAATATTTTTTTCCCAAAAAAAATATTCCCGGAATCAGCAGTCTCAAGGCCTGCAATAATCCTTAACAAGGTTGTTTTTCCACTGCCGGAGGGGCCTAAAATTGATAATTTTGTACCCTGTTTCAGCCTTAAATTAATGTCTTTTAAGATAAGGCTTCCATCGGCAAATTCTTTATTGATCTCTTCAAGGACAAGGTGGTTTTCCATTAAAATCCTTCTGAACTTTCTTTTCTAAACTTTTCAATAGCAACAAACCCAAGAGCTGTCACTATCATTAATATGGCAGAAATGGCCATGGCCTGTCCATAATTCATGGCCCCGGGCTGGCCTAAAAATCTATATATTGCCACGGGAATGGTCGGGGTATCGGGCCTTGCTGTAAAAATCGTCGCCCCGAACTCCCCAAGGCTTATGGTAAAAGCAAAAATCGCCCCCGCCACCAGGGCTTTTGAAATAAGCGGCAGATCAATATGTTTAAATATCTTCAATGGCGATGCCCCCAGCATGGATGCTGCATCGGTCAAATTTTCCGGAATTGATCTTAATGCCGGCAAAATTGCCCGTACAACAAACGGAAAACCCACCAGGGCATGGGCAATGGGGATCAAAAAAATAGAGGTCCTTAAATTTAAAGGCGGCTTATCCAGGGTGATGATAATACCAAAGCCCAATGTAACAGCAGATGTGGATAAGGGCAGCATGAAGATAGGATCAAACAATGATGTCCATTTATTATTAATTTTCCGATCGCAAAACCGGATGAACAACGCAGCACACACACCTGTAAAAAGAGCAATGACCAGAGCTGTTACGGCAAATAAAAAAGAAAATTTTATGGCATTAAAAGGCGGAATATAGAAGATGGAGTCGGTTTTATTTTCAAACAGGGCCTTATAGAAAATTAATGAAAAGGTATCGTTGTATGTCAGCGACTTGACCACAAGGGCTATCAGCGGTGCAACGCATAAAAGGAGGATAAAGATGATCACGCCTGCAACCATGATTTTTTCCCATAAAAAAACAGGCTGTTTAAGATTTGTCTTTTCAGCATCCGGGGCAAACATGGCTGCTTTTTTGGTGAATGATGTATAGATCCACATAAGGCAAAATGTAAATCCAATTTGTATAAGAGACAAAAATGAGGCTAAAGGCAGGTTGAAAAGATGTGCAGCCTGCCTGTAGATTTCAGCTTCAATGGTTGAAAAAGAGGGTCCCCCAAGAATCAAAATAATTCCAAAACTGGAAAAACAAAAAATAAATACCAGAACGCACGCCGCAGATATGGCAGGTTTTAATAATGGCAAGGTAATATTTATAAATACTTGAAAAGGATTGGCCCCAAGAACCATGGCAGCCTCTTTGATCCGTCCCTGGAGCGTAGCCCAGAACCCGGTAATGATTCTCAACATCACAGAGAAATTATAAAATACATGGGCATAAAGAATTAACACCAATGGATTTTCTATTTTCATACCAAAGAAAAATCCATTGTTTCCAAAGCATGCCTGGAACGCAGCAGCCACAACAACGGCTGGGAGTACAAATGGAATTGAGGCCAAAATTTTTATTGTTTTTTTCCCCTTAAATGTATAACGGGATAAAACAAAGGCACAAGGCAAGGCACAAACAAGGGTTAACAAAGTTGAAAGCCCGGCCTGCCAGAAGGTAAACCATATGATTTTCATCATCCTTGTTGAGGCAAACACCTGCTCCAAGAACAAAAAGCTGATTTTTCCTTCCGGGAAAAAACTTTTTAAAAAAATTCCGGACAAGGGATAAAAATAAAAAAGAAGGAAAAAACAGGTCGGGACTAATCCTGCCAATACATATGGATGGATGTTAAATTTTTTTTCTACTGGAGTATATTTTCGGTCCATTCCCTGATCCAGATATCCCTTTTGGTGTCAATTAATTGTGGATCGATAAGCGCCGGAACGGTAGTGATTTTTGCATATTTTTCAAAGACTTCGGGTAATTGAGCAGTTTGATTGGCCGGAAAAACAAACATCTGTAAAGGAATATCCTCCTGGAAATCTTTTGACAGGATAAAATCCATTGTTTTTTTGGCAAGGGATAAGTTTTTTGTCCCTTTTAAGATTCCGGCAAACTCAATCTGCCGGAATGCAGACCCATTTTCAATCACAACACCGGTGGGAGCTTGGGTCAGCTTTGTTTCAGAATAAAAAACTTCGGCAGACGGACTGGATGCATAGCTGACAACAATGGGTCTATTCCCTTCTGATGCTGCTGTAAATTTCCCCCAATAGGCTTCTTTCCAGCCATTGGTCACAAGAAGACCATTGGCTTTAAGTTTTTTCCAATAATCGATATACCCATCCTGCCCAAACCGGCTTATCGTTGCCAGTAAAAAAGCCATCCCCGGAGAAGAGGTTGCCGGATTTTGAACAACCAATAGATCTTTATATCCAGGTTTTATTAAATCTTCCAACATGGTGGGCACATCTTTATCGTTCGCTTTAAACCACTTGATATCATAGTTAAGACAGACATCACCATAATCCACAGGGTTCAGTCGATTCTCAGAATCCAGTTTAAGCGCATTGTCAACACTGTCTATATTTTCTGGCGCATAAGGAACAAACATATCCGCCTTCAGGGCCCGGCTTAAAAAGGTATTGTCCACACCATAAAAAATATCGGCAAGGGGATTGTTCTTTGACAAAATTGCCTTATTGAGTGCTTCTCCTGCATCCCCTGATTTGAGAATAACAATTTTTACACCCAATTTCACCTGTGATTTTACAATCAATTCTTTGCTGACAGAAAAGCTATCATGTGTCATGATTGTTATCACAGGCATTGCAACTGATTTGTCTATCGCTGTAGCCTGTTTCTGGGTCTGGTCCTGTTTCCGGGTCTGATCCTGGGCCTGGTTTGAGCAGGCAAAAAGGCTTATCATTGCTATACATAAACTTAACAATACTATTGTAGATTTTATCATTTTATCTATCTTAATCTTCATATTTTCCCTTTTCATATATCATATAATTTTTAATGAACGTCGCAGAGTAACAAATCTTGTCGGGTATGAAAAGCAATCAATTGTTCCATTCAGGGTATTCAAAAGCAAAGCCCCTGCATGCTCTGCATAATGAGCTGTTTTAAGGAATTTAAAGATCTGGAAGATTTTCCGGTTGTTTTCTCTTTTTTGATATTCCTCAAAAGCTGCTTTAATCTCTGACGCTCCAGTCCCGGGCAGGCACCAAGGAATTCTTCAATTATCCCAGAGTCACCCGATAGCAGTCTGTCCAGGCATTCTCGAATCTCCTGGGTAATTTCCGATTCAACAAAAAGGTCGTCATTTGCCTGTAGCAATGCCGTTCGAATTGGCTCCGGGTCAACCTCTCGCATCAGGGCGCCGATGTATTGCCTCTGCCTCCTGCCCGCAATGTTTGATTTAATGGATCGTGCTTCTATCAGTGCCTTTCGAAGACTATCAGGAAGTGCCATACGTTCCAATTGCGGGCTGGACAGTTTGATGAGTTCTTCACCAAGTTTCTGCAGTTCTTCTGCTTCTTTTTTTATCTGTGTTTTGCTTTTTCTTTGAATTTCGTTTTCCATGCTTACCACCAAGAATAAAAAAATTTTAGCCTGTTCCCTTTCTTCGATAATGCATAATTGTTAATTTTACAATTAATTTATATTTAAAACAAACAGCAATGCGCAGCTTTGCCCCCTCGACCAAGGAGAATGCGCAAAAAATCAGGGGTTTTGATAAAACCAGAAAGAACCTTATATGTTTTTACAAGTTCTTTAATAAAAAAACGTGGCAATCAAGGGTGGATTAATTTTGCCCTATTTCATTTCGATTTTACATTTTTCCTGTCCCAATCACGGTTAACGCGTGTAGTTTAAAAGATAAAATTCATGCCAAATTTATATATGCGTTGGCCCTGCCACCCCAATTTCGTGGATAGACACAACAAAGCAATAATGATATCTTGCCCCGAGGAGTTACGGCTATATTTGGATTTAATTAAACAACAGGACACACAGACCATGCTGAAAAACACCTTTCTGCACATATCCGGTATTGGAGAAAAAACAGAAACACAACTTTGGAAGCAGGGTATCCTTGACTGGGACAGCGTCAAAGGCCACCCCAACAAATTGTCAGCAGCAAAGATGGAAACTATTTCCCAATGGATTAAAACCTCACGCATGCACCTGTCAAACAAAGAGTATCATTTTTTTTTTGACCACCTGCCGGTAGCCCAGCACTGGCGTTTATATCCGGAACTCAAAGGCTCCTGTGCCTTTATTGATATCGAGACAACAGGACTTGACGTATGGGATGCTGTCATTACCACCATTGCTTTGTATGACGGTTCCCAAATAAAATATTATGTCAACGGCCGGAATCTTGATGATTTTGTTCATGACATTAACCAATATGATCTGATTGTCACCTATAATGGCAAGACCTTTGATGTTCCGTTTATTGAATCCTATTTTAACACAACAATGAACCAGGCCCATATTGATCTGCGATATGTGCTTGGCAGCCTTGGATACAAAGGCGGTTTGAAAAAATGCGAAAAAGCACTGGGGATGGACAGAGGGGATCTTGACGGTGTGGATGGCTTTTTTGCCGTCCTTCTATGGCAGGATTTTGAGAAAACCGGAAATGAAAAATCCCTGGAAACCTTACTGGCATATAATATTGAAGATGTGGTCAATCTTCATTTCCTGATGGTTACCGCTTTTAATATGAAACTCAAACAACTGCTCCCGGATTTTGAAATCGCCGATAATCTGCCAAAACCAGTACAGCCCAAAATTCCATTTTCACCCGATCTACCCACGATAGAACGGATCAAACGGCAGTCATGGCAATATTAAACATTTTTTAATATGTGAGCTTTTGGAAATTAAAAAATTAAATTCATGCCAAGTTTACATGCGTTTACCTTGGGGTATTGGTTTCGAATACCCTGGATAAAACTATTGACATTCTGCACCGCACCCTTTAGGTTGCTACCATTGTAGCAACTTAAAATTAATTTTATATTTTTAAAAGGAAATTTACAATGCCGGGTTGGATGGGAAAAATACTTCGGGTCGACTTAACAAAAGGGATTTGCGTTGATGAGGTTTTGGACAAGAAGATCGCCAAAGACTATATTGGCGGCCGGGGACTGGGAATTTATTTATTGGGTAAGGAGGGCCGGCCAAAGCAAAATGCTTTTTCTCCTGAAAATCCCATGATAATGGCCACAGGCCCCCTTACTGGAACCGGCGCGCCCACCGGAGCCCGTTATATGGTGATGACCAAATCACCCTTGACAGGTGCCCTTACCTGCTCAAATTCAGGGGGGATGTTTCCCACTGAGTTTAAGCGCACAGGCTATGATGCCATTGTCTTTACAGGTATATCCGAGCGTCCTGTTTACTTATGGATTGACCAGGGCAAACCCATACTTGTATCGGCAGATCATTTATGGGGCAAGCAGACACATGAAACAACGGATTTGTTGAAAAGTGAGACCCATAAAAATGCAAGGGTGGCCTGTATAGGGCCTGCTGGAGAAAATCTGGTATTATTCGCGTCCATAATGAATGACAAACACAGGGCTGCAGGAAGGTCCGGCGTGGGTGCTGTTATGGGCAGCAAGAATTTGAAAGCGGTGGTTGTAAGGGGCAAAGGCAGGATTCCACTTGCTGATTCCGATGGCTTCAAAGCGTTTAACAAACAGACTTTGGACACGTTTAAGAAAGGGATTAAAGATGCACCCCTGGGCCTGACAGTGAACGGTACGGCAGGTGTTGTCATGACAACCCAGAATTTTGGTGTTCTGCCTACCAAAAACTGGCAGCAGGGAACATTTGACGATTGGGAAAAAATCGATGGAGAACAACTGACAAAACGTTTTTTAAAGAAAAACTCAGCATGCTATGGATGCCCTATTGGTTGCGGACGTATAACCCAGGTGGATGATCCTGATTTTTCCGGAAAGGGAGAAGGACCCGAATATGAGACCGTGTATGCCATGGGGTCTAACTGTATGATTGATAATCTGGCTGCGATTACCAAGGCTAATTACATCTGCAATGAACTGGGGATGGACACAATTACCATGGGAGCCACCCTGGCCTGTGCCATGGAATTGGTGGACAAAGGATATTTACTCGAAAGTCAGGTGGGACGATCGCTTGATTGGGGCGATGCCGAGGCATTGGTTGAACTGACCCGGATGACGGGCTATAGGGAAGGATTTGGAGACCAGTTGGCCCAGGGAAGCTATAGACTTGCTGATCTTTACGGTCATCCGGAACTTGCACCTGTTTCGAAAAAACAGGAATTCCCCGGATATGAGCCCAGGGGTTCACAGGCCATGGGGCTGGCCTATGCGACATCTCCCATTGGCGGTTCCCACATGCGTGGTGACCCGGCTTATTTTGAACTATTCAGCGTTCCCGAATCCATGGATCCCCATCAGTGGCAGGGTAAGGCAAAAGTGACAAAGGCGTTTCAAGACCTATCCGCAATCATTGACTCCGCAGGCCTGTGCATATTCTTTGCAGTCAGAAACCTGGCGGCAAAGGATCTGGGTGTGGCACCCATTGGAATATTGGAGTATCTTAATACTGCAACCGGAGCGGATTACACCATTGAACAATTGATGATGGCCGGTGAAAGAATCATCAATGCGGAACGTCTGTTTTTAATAAAAGCCGGGTTCACAAGAAAGGACGACAGCCTTCCGGACAGGTTAACAAAAACACCGGCACCCACGGGGCCTGCCAAGGGATGTGTCTGTCATCTGGACAATATGCTTGACGAGTATTATAAGGTTCAGGGATGGACGGATGATGGAATCCCAGAAGAGACACTGCTTAACCGGCTTGGTTTATCGTAAAGACAGTAAATTGTTGCAAATTAATATAAAACTATACGGCGAATTAAAAACCTATACACCCGGCGATCATACTGAGTTTAAAATGATGATTGAGCCGGGTGCCTGCCTTGAAGACATCCTGAAAGCAATTGCCATACCACATGACAGATTTGTCACACTGATCAATGGCAGACGTTGGAAAAAAACGGATAAATTTGTCCAGGGGGATACCCTGGTTTTTCTTCCGGAGATTTCAGGCGGATGAAAAAATCGCAAATAATAGCCGCTTCCTTGTAAATCTCAAACTATTTCATCAATTGAGCCGGGGTAAACCCATGTAACCTTGGCATAATTTTAAATCCTTTAATTTTCAGACACTTATGCAAAAAAGCCCCATACACTGACAGCCATTAATTCATAGACAGATCAGTGTTTTCTCCGTCGCTACTGCCATTGCCCAATCAACCGACCATGGTACCTAATTCTTGTATATATCTGCCTATTTTCCAGGACTGAGCAGCCATTTCTTCAGCTGAACCTGCATTTTTCTCGGCATTGGCTGCATTTTTCTGAACCATCTTGTCCATTTCAACAATCATGGT
>JAKIUJ010000133.1 GCA_021647625.1 Desulfobacula sp. | reverse complement strand
AACAGGACAAATTACGTTTAAAGGCCGGCCTATAGAAAAAGAGAAAACCCATAAAATTGCACGCATGGAGTTGGGATTTGTTCCTGAAGACAAAGCCGTGCTCTTCAATTTGACAGTGGAGGAAAACTTCCGCCTTTCCATGCTTGTGGAAAATGAAGAAACCCATGAAAGCCTTAGTGACGTATTGGATCTTTTCCCGGCATTAAAAAAGTTCTGGAAAACAAAGGCCGGGCTTTTATCAGGCGGGCAAAAACAGATGCTGGCCATAGCAAGGGTCCTTGTCTGTGACCATTCTCTTCTTCTTATTGACGAGCCTTCAAAGGGGCTTGCCCCCATAGTCGTGGATCAATTGGGAGAATCACTTTTACAGATTAAGGACAAGACAAAGGTCATCCTTGTGGAGCAAAATTTCAATCTGGCGCTCCAGGTGGGATCGGACTGCTTTATCTTAGATGACGGCCGGGTGGTCTTCCACGGGATGATTCAGGATCTGGCACAGGATAAAACAATGATGAAAAATTATCTTGGGATTTGACAAATGACAATGCAAACAATTGCTTTAAATACCGACAAAAACCGGGTGAAGACAGGTTTTGGCTGGGCTATCGGCATCGGCCTGTTTTTGCTTCCGCTGATATGGATAGATCTTGTAACTTATTTAACCCTAACGGTTGCAGGCATTTCCCTTGGCATGCTCATTTTCCTTATTGCCTCGGGCCTGACCTTGATTTTCGGTCTCATGGTTGTGCTGAATCTTGCCCATTCGGCATTTTTTGCATTTGGTGCCTATGCCGGGTATACCGTTTTAAACCTGTTTAATTCCTTGGGCTGGATAGAGACGGCATCTTTATCCGCCGGTATTTTATATTTAATGCTTGCCCTTTGTACTGCAGGCGGTGTTGGGGCACTTTTAGGCGTTGCCACAGAAAAACTGGTGATTAAAAAAGTGTATGGCGATCATCTAATGCAGCTTTTAGTAACAGTCGGGGTTGCCTTTGTCATCGTGGAAATTCTTAAGATTATCTGGGGAGTCAATGATGAAGTGGTCCCTGTCCCCATGGGCTTTCAGGACAGTTTTATCATTTACGGTGTGTTTGTAGAATATTTCAGGGTTATCGCTATTATCATCGGTGTTGGCGTATTTGCGGCACTTCAATTTCTTCTTAAAAAAACCAAAATAGGCATCATTGTCCGTGCCGGCGTAGAAAACAGAGAGATCGTCAAGACAACCGGATATAATATCTCGTTGATTTTCACCTCTATTTTTGCCCTGGGTGCGGCACTTGCATCCATTGGCGGAACCATGATGGCCATCTTTAACCAGGCAGTTGATCCGGGTATGGGTGACCAGTTTCTCATTTTCGCCCTCATTGTTGTAATTATCGGGGGAATGGGATCGGTCACCGGCAGTTTTGTAGGGGCTATTATTGTCGGTCTTTCATTTAATTATGTGGCATTTCTTGTTCCCAAAATGGCGCTTGGTGTCAATTTCATGATTATGGCAGTCATTCTTTTAATCCGCCCAAAAGGGCTTTTCGGGAAAGATTAGATTATGGATATCGGCATGACAAAGCAATTAACAATGGAAGAACAAAACAAATTTAAAAAAAAAGTAACGGTTAATAACCCAATCGTCTATATTCAAATGAGTGTGGTCATTTTGTTTACAATAATACCCTTTATTTACCCCTCTTTCAGACTCATGGATGTGATGGCAAAGATATTAATATTTACCATCGTTGTGGCTTCTTTTGATCTTCTTTTAGGTTATACCGGCATTTTATCTTTTGCCCATGGCATGTTTTTCGGCATAGGTGCATATTCTGTGGCCCTGATCCTGTATTATTCGTCAACACCGGCATGGTATCATATTGTTCTTGCCGTTATTGTCAGCCTTTTGATCAGCATCGCCATCGCCTTGATCATCTCTTTTTTCTCTTTGCGTGTAAAAGCCATATTTTTTGCCATGCTGACCCTGGCACTGGCTGAATTCGCCCATATCCTTGGTGTACAATGGACCGGTTTAACCGGGGGAGAGGACGGAATATCTTTTGTTTTACCGTCTATCTTCAATTTTAATCAGTCATTGGGAAACCTGTTTAATACCCAGATTAACGGACGTCTTATCGTCTATTACCTGATTCTTATTTGCACCATTGTTTTGTTTGCAGGGCTATTGCGGTTCATCCGGTCGCCGTTGGGAAGAGTCTTAAAATCCATTCGTGAAAATGAACAAAGAACAATTGCTCTGGGGTATCAGACATTTGGATACCAGATTTATTCAATCGTTTTCAGTGCAGCCATTGCATCGCTTGGCGGCATTTTATTTGCCATGTGGCTGTGTTATGTGAATCCGGATTCGGTATTCCATACGGCTATTATGGTGAATATTCTGCTCATGGTATTGATCGGTGGTATGGGAACCCTTTATGGTTCCATCATCGGGGCAGGATTTCTTATCATCACCGAGAACTGGCTGCCAGAACTTTTAAAAGCAATTGCCGCCTTGACCCCGGATAACTTGATTGTCAGGAGCATGGCAGACAGATGGCAGCTTTATTTTGGTATCCTTTTTGTCCTGGTGGTCATATTTTTCCCCAAAGGGGTGATAGGGACGACGCGTTCCTTTCTTGATCAGAAGCAGCAAAAAAATAAACCTTTAGTTTAAGGATATATCATGAAAACGGCATCAGAATTAATTACTATTAACGACCGCAGTATCCATGTAAGGGTGTATAATCCGGAACAGGAAAAAACCATTGTCTGCTGGCACGGATTGGCAAGGAACGGATCTGACTTTGAAACCATTGCCCGCTTATTGTCTAAAAAATACAGGGTGCTTTGCCCGGATACCTTAGGGAGGGGATTATCCCAATGGGCAAAAGATCCGGCCAAAGAATATAATTATCCCAATTATGCCGATATGGCCATGGCAATCTGTGATCATTTTAATGTTCAAAAACTTGACTGGCTGGGCACCTCCATGGGCGGGATCATCGGGATCATCCTGGCAAGCGGCCCTTTTAAAGATCGGATACAACGCCTGATCATCAATGATATCGGCCCAGAAATTCCTGATGATGCCCTGCAAAGAATTATTGATTATGTATCCGGTGTTCAGCCCGAATTTGATACATTTATCGAATACGAAAATTATTTAAAACAATTATACCTGATCATGGGGGAAAGAACCAATGAGCAATGGTTTTGGATGACATGCCAATCTTTACGCAGAAAAGACAATGGTAGATTCACTGTTCATTTTGATCCGGACATTATTCAGATTTCCGATGAAACCGTTCCGACCATAGACCTCTGGGAGTTGTTCAAACAAGTTGATTGTCCTCTTATGCTGCTTCATGGACTGCTGTCAGACGTACTGACCCTGGACATTACAGCAAGAATGTCAACCATTCATCCCAAGATGAAAATCATTACGATTCCCGACTGCGGTCATGCGCCCGGATTGCACATGGACAACCACAACGATCCGATTTTCAGATTTTTATCTTAATTGATTGTCTTTCATACTCTTTTTTATCAAACCGAAGCTGATGCCCGCTCTTGTGGCTTTTGAGATAATCCAGACACGGGCAGCCAAGAACAATGAGCCCAACCTGCCCTTTTACTCTTAGGAACATACATTAAATAACTTATCCCTATTTTCCCCTTACAATATTTTTGCCATTCACTGTTATTGTAGTTTATTTGAGTACAAGAATATTGTTCCTGGCACTGATTATTTATTTGACCGGCCCTAAAGAATTAGATTATAAAGTTTAGAGAGGCTCTATAATATAGATATAAACATCCTAAATAAGTCATTTGTTCGCGTCCGTAACCGTTTACCTGTTTGCAGAAGGATCATTTAAACAATGGAAAACACTCTGGTTGGCGAAAAGACAATTGCATTCAGCATAGCCCAGGAAATATTATCGACAAGTGTAAAGATCCCTACGATTCCTTCCAATGGAAGAAAAATAATGGATTTGGTACGGCAACCGGAAGATAAAATTGATATCCCGTCATTTGTTAAACTTGTAGAATCAGATCCCGGGCTCCTTATCCGAATCCTACAGCTGTCCAACTCATCTTTTTACAGTGAAATGGATAAAATAATCAGCCTGAGAGCTGCCATCACCCGTATCGGACTTATTGAAACCGTCAATACGGTCAGCCTCCATTTTTTTCAAAAAATGCTTCCCAGATTTCCTGACATTCAAGGGTTTTCCTATGATGATTTCTGGTCGCACTCCTGGGTATGCGCTGTAGCTAACCGACGACTGGGTCATCCGAATTTAGATATGGGCGTTTTGCCTGGTGATCTCTATATGTCAGGTATGCTTCATGGCCTGGGAAAACTGCTTTTAGCCATCCATTTTCCGGAAAAATTTTCCAAGTGCATCAAACAGGCACAAGACAATAAACAACCATTGCGAAAAATAGAACTGGATGAATTTGGTACAACGGATGCCTTTATTGCCGCCAGGGTATTAAATGCCTGGCATTTCCCCGCTATGGTTTGCGAAGGCGTTGCGTTTCATCAGATACCGGAACTGGCTTCTCCTGAGTATATCATTATCGCAGGGTTAACTCAATTTGCCCAGAGCATAGCAGAACATTCCGAAATCGGATGCAGTGGCAATGGCGCAAAATTAGAAATGGCCGACACCTTTTTTGGACAAAAGCCCGCTGTGAAAATTTCTCAAAAAAAAATACAAAAAATAATTATTAGAGAGGTTCTGGAATCTGTCGAAGATAAAAAAGTCAGTGTAACTGCCGACACAAAGAAAGCAATCCCCCCGGCGTTTAAAACAAAAAAAATCAGCAAGCATATTCAAAAAAATTATCCTGATCCGCCTAAAAAATCAAAAAAAGGAGTTTTCGGTTGGGTTAAAAAATTTTTAACATAAGTGGGACTGGATAAACCTTCAGGGTTAACGCATGTAACTATTTCGATCTAATGAATTCAGCAGGTTATGTCTTAAAAATTTTGAATAGAATGGATAGCAAACAGTTCATAAAATTTAAACTTTTCCTGGTCGCAATTGAATACCATGATTATCCATATAAGATCGAATTCTCTTCGCATGGTCGATGTCATCCTTGTTTAATTGCTTAAAAATTTTATCTATCTTTAAGTTTGTATTTTTTTTCATGAATTTTTGGTAATGGATTTCACCTGCTGAATTTTCGATCTCGAAAGCCATATTAAACGCCTCCTCCCTTGAAGGGGGCACTTTTTCGTATTCTTTAATTAAAAAACTCAACCTATCATTTGTATCGTTCAATTCTTTCAAAACAGGAGCTAATAGGTCATAGGGGAATTTATCAACCGGTTCATAAACCTCTTTTCCACTCCGAATAAGGGCTGCGTGTGCCTTTTCTTCCAATACCATTTCCCACCAAAAATTTGAGTCCTCAATAAACAATTCATGAAACAAACAATATAAAGCAGCAACATGCAACTCAAGTGCTATAGATTCATCAATGATTATCATAACATCTTTATTCATATTTTTTTCCTTGTTTTATAATTCCAATACCATAATCTTGTGTTGCACTGTCACCGTAAGTCGCACCTGGAAAAAAAAAACTCTTTTTCTCCGCTACAGACCCCTTCTCCCTATTTCAGTGCCTGACTGAAAACTATAGTGTTTGACAAGCACTATTTATGAATCGTAAGCTGTGGAAAGGGAATCTCCCAGTCATTCAAGGTGCAGGCATCCACGCACCATCTCTGAATGGCCCTTTTCAGACGCTGGTACAAAGGTGCCATATCTCCTTTAAAGTCCGCAATGACGACCAGGTCCAAAGATGAGGCAGCCGCCTGCTGAAATTCAACCCTTAAACTAAGCAGACTCTTTTTATACCCCTCGATCTCTACCTGTTTATCGATATAATCCTTTACGATATCAAGTATGCTTGTAGTGGACTCTTTTTGAAGCCCATAGCTGATCCCAAACAGAATCTTCAACCTGAAATTCGTGGAAATATTTAAAGGCGCCAGGGACAAAAAATCACTTGTCAGATAAGTTTTATGGGCCCCGCCACGTTGGACCAGTTCCACCATTTCATGGGAAAGACTCGTCACCACCCCCCTTGTTCCATCGGAAAGGATCACCCAATCATTTCGTTTACACGGGAACCAGGGCTCTTTTGGATGAAATGATCGTGATGTCCTTCCAAGAAGTTTTTCAATGGGCAGCCGCAACTTTACACCCAGGGATGGGTTTTCAAGTTCACTGAACAAATTAATATTCTTCACCAGCCAGGGAACCCCGTTGTATGCGATTCGCTCCCCCTCCCTTACCGCACCTATATTCAGCATCAACCGACTTTGATGCCAGTACTGGGGCAGCGTATGTTTGGCAGCCCAGCCAAGTCCCATTATAAAAATGATGGTTAAACTTAGCAATACCCAGTCTTCCACGATATAAAAAACAAAAATCAAGACAAAAAGGACCAGGACAAAGGACAGCACCCTGAAGATAAGGCTCAGCATCCTGACATGAAACGGACGGTATGTTAATGTATACCCCGGCACAAACCGGACAAGCGCTCTGGACAATACCCGCAAAAGAAAAATAACCCCGATACAGGAGATCACAGCAATGATTAAAAACAGCCCCCGTGTACGGAAAAAATTCTTGATTGATGCCCGGGATGTCTCAATAATGGATTTTTCTTCACCTGCCATCTCGGCCAGGCGCATGTTAACAATCTCCAGCTTATTAAGTACCTGCTTGTGAAGGCCTTGCCACTCGGGCAAAAATTGTTGAAGAGTCTTTTTCAACTCAAGGTCGTCTGCCTGGGAAATCAATCGGATAATATTTTGAACCGCCTGCCCTGCAACAGGAGCTAACTCCTGGTAGTGGGACCGCTCATCTTTTAGTTTTGTTTTATATCTTACCCTGACTGTTACCCGTTTTATCTCCTTTATTCCAGGCTCAACCAGGCCCATAATTTCATTTTTCCAGTCAAAGGCTTCTGCTTTTTTCTCGGCAAATAAGCCCGTATCAATCCCCGTGGCAATTCGCTCAAAATCCATGCTGTATTCATTGACCTGCTGGTCAAGCTTTTCCAACTCAAACTTCAGCAGATCCTTTTGGGTTGAAGAGCTGCTCTTTTCCAGAACAGCATTCTTTTCCTGGATTCTTTGGCTCAGTACTTTTTTTAATTTTATAATGGAATGCAGCATCTTCATGGAGGTTTCCGCACGGTCAGTTTCCTGAACCGATTGTAATACATCTGTTTGGTCTTCCTTTGCCAAAACAGTCTGTGTTGAACAAAAAAACAAAAAAACGATCATAATCATAAAACGAAAAATCATATCTGTTATCTCCTGCTCAATTGATTTTAATCTTTAATAATTACCGTTTATGGCTTTTATATTCAAGTGTAAAACGAGATTTAAACTATATGCTTAGATATCTTCCGGAATAAAAATACCAGCCGTTTTCATAAGGAGAGCCCTTAGGAACGCACATTAAATAACTTACCCATAATTATTGCTTTTTTCGCCGTCTTCTGCGTTTCTCGTTGGGCACATAGCTCGTTAAAACAAAACATTGAATTGATGGAATTTAATAAATTACGTTTGCCCTGACAGAGCATGCGTGTCAATTATTACAATCATTCAATGTAAATACTCTTTGGATAGTGTTCTCACTTCCCGGATCCAGAGATTCTTTCAGGATAAAAACAAATTCATCTTTCAAGAACTGCTCTTTGGCTTTAATCTCAATGGTCAATCCGTCTTTTGATGCATTGTAAAGGCATTTGAATTTAACAGTGATCGTATTTTGCCCCTTTTTTATGCAAACCAGATTTTTCATGTCTTCCGGCAGCACAGGAACCATTGAATGTGTTTGGCCAAAAAGCTTAAACGATTCAGATTTCCCGCTTGTCACACCAATATCGATTCCGTTAATAACAATATTAACTTCATATCCCTTGGCAAGTATTGTAATTGCAGCCATCAAATCACTGATCACGAAAACTCCTTGATATCAAGTAAAAACATTCAGTTTTAATTTAAAAAGAATATTATATGATTCCATGTTAAGAATCACAAGGATGAATTTATTTTATACCTTTGGAATATTCAATATCCGTATCCGCTTCCACAGCAGGGCTCCGGCTCACCATCTCATAGCCCATTTGATGCGCCATGACAATCACATAAGGGTAGTCTTGAGCAATCTCGATTGGATCACCGACTTGTGCTGCTTGGGAATATCTGACATTTTGCTCTCCCCAATGTGTATAAATCCAACGGGGGTCTGTTTTTGCAATTCCAACAAGATCTGCCCCGACCCATTGGGCTTTCTCTTTCACAATGCGGGACATTTTTTCATATGATTGATACTATTCTATTCAACATCTGCCCTATAAAGCCTCAGGCTGTTGGTTACAACAGAAATAGAACTTGCAGCCATGGCAAGGGCGGCCAGAATCGGATGAAGCTGGCGCAGCATCATGGGGAACATGTCAAAAGGTGCCAGAATCCCTGCCGCAACCGGGATCAAAATAATATTATATACAAAGGCCAAAAAAAGATTCTGCCTGATGGTGGCAATGGTTTTTTTGGAAATTTTAATGGCCTTGGGGATTCCGGTGAGCTTGCCACTTGAAAGAATCACATCGCCTGTTTCTATTGCCACATCCGTTCCCGTCCCGATGGCAAACCCGATATCTGCCTGGGCAAGGGCCGGTGCATCATTTATCCCGTCACCCACCATACCCACCAATGTGCCATCTTTCTGGAAAGCTTTTACTTTACCCGATTTCTCTTCCGGCCTTACCTCAGCTTCTACCGCGTCCACATGAACTTGCGCACCAATGGCCCGGGCAGTCTGGATATTGTCTCCGGTGAGCATGACCACTTTCAAGTGTTCCGAATGCAGATCTTTTATGGCCTGTTCCGACTCGGGTTTCACCACATCGGATACGGACAATATCCCAAGGATTTTACCTTCCCGGGCAAGAACCATCACGGTTTTGCCCTGTTCCTGTAAATTTAAAACAGTCTTCTGAATAGATGAAAACCCGGTCGATGAAAGGATATCCTTATTTTCTTCAAACCACCCCGGCTTGCCCAGCCGGTATGATTGTTCATTAATTTTGCCTTCAACGCCATATCCACTGTGGGCTTTGAACTCTTTTGGATCGGTCAGGTCCAGCCCCTTGTCCATGGCAAACATAACAATGGCCTTGCCAATGGGATGTTCTGATCCTTTTTCAACAGATGCCGCCAATTGCAAAAAATCATCCTGGCTGAGCTCAGAATCTTTATCCGGAAGGATATCCACCACTGTGGGCTTGCCCATGGTGATGGTGCCTGTCTTGTCCATAACAATGGTCTGAAGTTTGGCTGCATTCTCAAGGGCTTCACTGCGCTTAAAAAGAATGCCGTTCTCAGCCCCTTTACCGGTCCCTGCCATGATGGCAGTTGGAGTGGCAAGCCCCAGTGCACACGGGCAGGCGATAACCAGAACAGCCACCATCCGGATCATGGATGGTACAAATTCCCCGGTAATCCCCCACCAGATACCAAAGGTAATCAGGGCAATGACAATTACTGCCGGTACAAATACGGCTGCCACTTTATCAGCAAGGGCCTGGATCGGTGCTTTGCTGCCCTGGGCTTCCTGAACCAGTCTAATAATCTGTGAAAGTGCGGTATCTTTGCCAACACGGGTCGCAGAAAATTTTAACAGCCCCTCACCATTCACCGTACCGCCGGTCACGGAATCACCCTCTTTTTTATCCACGGGAATGGGTTCTCCACTGAGCATGGACTCATCAATGGCCGAGTATCCCTCAAGGATAACACCATCCACTGGAATGCGTTCTCCCGGCCGGATAATCACAATATCACCCAGTTGAACCTGGGAGATGGGTACCTCTTTTTCGACATCATTTTCAAGAATGGCGGCTGTTTTGGGTTGAAGACCGATCAATTTTTTAATGGCCCCCCCGGTTTTCCCTTTTGTTCTTGCCTCAAGAAGTTTACCAAATTTTATCAGGGTGATAATAACAGCAGAGGTTTCAAAATAAACATGTCCGCCAAGGTCCGGCAGCAGCAGGATGGCAAGGGAATAAAAATATGCCACCGATGATCCCAGAGCAATGAGGACATCCATATTCGCACTTTTATTTTTTAAGTTGTTCCAGTCACCGATGTAATAATCAATACCCGTATAGAACTGAACAGGCGTGGCCAGGGCAAGGAATAAAAAATTCACCCACGACGCATGACTCCAGCTTCCCAATAACCCAAAATCCCTGGACATGCTTATCACAAAGAGCGGCAAAGCAAAGATGACACCAACACTGAATTTTTGCATCTGGTCTTTTATTTCTTTTTGCCGGGCAATCTGTTCAACATCTTTTTCTTGTTCATCCTCACCTGCCACAATCAGTTCAAACCCGATCTTTTTAATCTCTGATCCAATGGTATCCAGGCTGACACTTGACGGCAGATATTCAACCGACAGTCTTTCCGAAGCAAAATTAACCGATGCCGACACCACGCCGTCTACTTTTTTATTCAACGTCCGTTCAATATTGGCAGCACAATTGGCGCAACTCATCCCGGTTATTGGCATCTCTTTTTTGCTTGTGGGAATAGAAAAGCCCAAATCATGGATGGCTTTTACAATCTTTTGCGGGTCTGTTTTATCCGGATCAAATTTAACCTGGGCCTGTTCGGCAGCAAAATTAACATTAGCGTCTTGAACACCATCTATTTTACCCACAGTCCGACTGATACTGGCGGAACAATTGGCACAACTCATCCCGGTTATCGGCAGGGTCAGGATCTTCTCTTTCATATTGGTATCTCCACAATCAGTGTCTGAGCGCAAAACCCACCTATCTGCAAGGCACGGTTTTTTACCCGAGCACTGGGTTTTCGGTTACAATCTCATTACAATGCATGGCATACTAAGGACTTGTTCCATCACCGAATGGCTGCCTTTTTTGTATCTAACTCCTTTTCTCCAATAGTGTCATGATTTCATCAATTTTTTTTTGGATATCGAGGTCATTGCCTGCTTTAATCGCACTCTTCAGACACCCTTGCATGTGGTCTTTTAATATGGCATGCTCCACTTTTTTAAGTGCCGCACCAACCGCCTTCAATTGAGTTAATATATCAACGCAATATCTTTTTTCTTCGATCATTTTTTTTATACCCTTAACCTGGCCTTCGATCCGATTCAAGCGATTCAATTTGTCAATATGATCGGTATGCATAGCAGCTCCTTATTAAATTAACTTACTATACCCAGGTAGGGTATGCAGTGTCAATCTTTTTTTAATTTTATAAATAGTGGCTGACCAAAAACCCGTGTTTGGACGAAAAATTGCCCAAATGCGAGGCGCAAAAAATGCAGAAGACGGCGA
>JAKIUJ010000329.1 GCA_021647625.1 Desulfobacula sp. | reverse complement strand
AGAGCCGATTCATCCCGCCCGGTCACGTTATGAAAACACGGCATATCTTGATATGCCTTAGTTTCCACGCCTTACCGGCCAGGCGACTCAACGCTCAAAATTGGTAATTAATTTTTGAGTGAGCCCTAAGTTATTTAATGTACGTTCCTAAGCACGATTAATTTTAACCGCACAATAATTATTTAATCAGAGTCTCTCATGCATAATTCAAACAATTTAAAAGCGTTTTCATTTCTTTTTTCAGGACTTATCGGGATACAGGCAGCACTTTTTTTCAGGCTTGGCTCCATTTTATTAACCGTTTTTGCAATGCTGATCTTAATGATAGTCTTGTTCAATGCTTTATATATTGAACAAAAAAAATACACTGTGTCGGCCCACCTGTTGAATGTGTGCCTGCAACTATATAGTGTCGTTCTTTGTTTTAAAACAGGCGGAATTTACAGCATTGCCATTTTTATACTGATGCTGGTCCCTCTTTTTGTCACTGCCTGCATCAATAAAAATCAAAGAAGAATATACCTGGTGTCAGGGATATGCATATTGCTTGTTTT
This sequence comes from Desulfobacula sp., assembly GCA_021647625.1. Classification (GTDB taxonomy): domain Bacteria; phylum Desulfobacterota; class Desulfobacteria; order Desulfobacterales; family Desulfobacteraceae; genus Desulfobacula. Next base: position 1,709 of record JAKIUJ010000329.1, on the reverse strand, counting down.
TTGTCTTGCCCCGGTGATTCCGTTAAAATCGGCAGTATCTGATTTCCTTGTAAACTTAAGTATTTTCAGACTATCCAATATAATCGGTTTGTTCATCTGCATAGGGGGCAGCATTTTTGCGGTATGCAAAAGGGGAGAACAAAATGCAAGACTCATGGAAGAATCCATTCTGGAATGCCGCAGGATATATGATGATGCCGGTAGTGCCATGAAAGTTAAGGATCAGTTTTTGGCCAATATGAGCCATGAGATCAGGAACCCCATGAATGGTATCATTGGTATGATGCATGTGTTGTTGGATTCTGATCTGGATGAAGAACAAAGGACACACGCCAAAATTGTATATAACAGTGCCAGAGCTTTGTTATCCATTGTGAATGATATTCTTGATCTTTCGAAAATTGAAGCAGGAAAGTTAGAGCTTGATACAAGGAATTTTGATCTTGAAATTGCCATCAAAGATATTGTTTCCCTGCCGGAACTCCAGGCGCGGCAAAAGGGAATTGATTTTTCTTATTCCATCGCACCTGAGATCCCTTGTCTTTTAAAGGGGGATATTGGCCGGATCAGGCAAATTATAAATAATTTGACAGGTAATGCCATCAAATTTACAGATGCGGGTGAGGTTATTTTAACGGTTACGTTAATATCTGAAGAAGACCAGACTGCAACACTTCACTTTAGTGTTGAAGATACGGGAATCGGGATAACTCAAGAACAAGTAAAAACTTTGTTTCAGTCTTTTACCCAGGCCGACTCTTCCATTACCAAAAGGTTTGGGGGAACAGGCTTAGGGCTCTCCATTTCTAAACTTCTGGTAGAGAAAATGGCAGGAGATATAGGACTGGACAGCATCGAAATGATCGGATCTACATTCTGGTTTACATTGCCGCTTGAAAAACAGACACAAGCTGAGCAGGCGATTGATATGTTTTCCTGCGATGTGAAAAAATGTAAAATTCTGGTCTTAACCGATGGTTCAAGTCTGGGTATAAATTTTGAGAAGAATTTATCGGCATTAAAATTTAACTATGAACAAGCCTTTGATGAGACAGAAGCGATTGAAATGCTAAAGTGGGCTATAGATGAAAACGCTCGGTTCAATTTGGTGATAGTTGAGGCAAAAGAATCGGATATTCCCGCAGAAACACTCGGCAAAAAAATCAAACAGGATGATGATTTAAAAGATTTGAAAATGATTCTTTTAACATCAATAGGAACAAAAGGGGATGCCAGACGATTTGAAGAAATCGGATTTTCCGCATTCTTAAGCAAACCTGTTGAAAAGCACCTTCTTTTAGATGCCGTCAAGGCTGTTTCATCTTTGCCGGCAATTGAAAAAAAAGAGGGCCCGGAAAACCAATCAGAATATGAAGGCGAAGTTGATCAACCCATTATTACCCGTTACAGTATCATTGAAAATAAAAAACAACTCAGGAAAATTCTCATTGTGGAAGATATGGAAACAAACCTTCTGACGGCAAAGGCCTTAATCGGCAAAATGGGGTATCATACGGATGAGGCAAGAAATGGTAAAATAGCCGTTGAAAAACTGAAAAAGCATTCCTTTGACCTTGTATTAATGGATTGTCAGATGCCTGTAATGGATGGTTTTGAAGCAACCCGTCAAATTAGACGGTATCAAGAACAGATGAAACTTACACCTGTTCCCATTGTGGCGATGACAGGAAATGCATTTGATAGCGATA
>JAKIUJ010000132.1 GCA_021647625.1 Desulfobacula sp. | reverse complement strand
ATTTAAAATTTTTGAAGATTTGGATAAATTCTGCCCGCCAGAGGTTATTTTGTCAACAAACACCTCTTCCATACCCATTGGAAGGATTGCTGCAAGAACATCCCGTCCGGACAAGGTAATCGGGATGCATTTCATGAATCCGGTGCCTGTGATGAAGCTTGTTGAGGTTATCAAAGGCATCGCAACCTCCCAGGAAACCTTTGATCTGACATGGCAATTGAGTGAGAAATTTGGAAAAACACCGGCAGAAGCGAATGATTTCCCAGGATTTATTGCCAATAGAATATTGATGCCCATGATCAATGAAGCGGTTTTCTGTCTTTACCAGAGCGTGGGTAAACCCGAAGATATTGATACCGTTATGCGCCTGGGTGCCAACCATCCCATGGGTCCATTGGCATTGGCTGATCTGATCGGTCTTGATACCTGCCTTGCCATTATGGAAACCTTGTATGATGGTTTCAAAGATTCCAAATACAGAGCCTGTCCTTTGCTGAGAAAATATGTTGAGGCTGGCTGGCTGGGCAGAAAGACAGGAAAAGGTTTTTACGATTACAAATAGTTCCATTATAAAATCAAACTATACCAAAATTAAAAGCTGCGGCAAGATCTTTTAAGAGAAATTGCTACAGCTTTTTTTATTTACCACACACTGTCATGCACTGTCTTTGTCAGAGTTTTGTTTATAGTTGATTCAATACTTTTTGAGCGTCATCAGATCCCTTGAAGTCCTTTTGTAAATCAAGGGCTTTTTTTAAGGCGGCTTCAGCTTTATCGTATTTACCCAGTTTGTTATAGGCAAGTCCTAGATGGTATTGGAAAACAGGATTTTTGGGTTCTTTTTCAATACAACTTTTAAATTCCGCAACCGCACTGTCGTAGAGTTCTTTTTTGTAATATACCCAGCCAAGCGTATCCATTACCGCTGGGATTCTTCCCACTCTTTCTTTGGCCTGCCGGGCAAGATCAAGTGCTTTATTGAGTTCTTTGTTCTGTTCCGCATACAAAAAGGCAAGGTTGTTGACCGCCGGGATATAGGCCGGATTAATTTTCAGGGCACTTAAATAATGGGTTTCAGCCAGATCATATTTTTTTTGTTGTTCATAAAGGGTTCCCAAAAGGCTGTGCGGGCTTGCCAGATCCGGTCTTTTTTCGATCAAGGATTTATATAAATCAATTGATTCATCAATTTTTCTTTCAAAGGTAAGCAATCTTGCCAGGGTGAGGTACGGGGTTATAAATGCGGGGTTTTGCGCAATAGAGTCCTGCAATGCTTTTTTGGCCTTTTTTGTTTTTTTAGTACTAAGAAAAATGTTTGCCTTTAAGTTGAGCACAACCGATGTGACAATGGGAGACAGGTCATCTCTTTTTAGCTGGTTATCACATTCAGCTAAAGCTGCATTGTAGTTTTTATCATCAGCATAGGTTGCAATCAGGCTTGAAAAAACATCCATGAGATTTGGATTGAGTCCAAGTGCCGTATTAAAGTTTTTCACTGCCTGGGCATTGTTTTTCTGGGTTCGTTCAACAAGCCCGAGTCTAAAATAAGCCGATGGGTTATTGGGGTCAATTTTTGTCATATCTATGAATATGGATCGGGCAAGTTTAAAGTTTTTATTGGCAAATTCAATATTTCCCATGAGAATGTTTGCATTATAATGTTTGGGAAACGGCTTGAGAATTTTTTTAATACTGTCTTCGGCAAGGTAAAGGTCATTTGAACGATAATAGATGTTTGCCATCATTAATCGGGCCTGGAGATGGTTGGCATTTTTTTCCAGTGTTTTTGAAAGAAACGGTTTTGCCTGTTTGTAATCATTTTGTTCATAATACACAGAACCTAACAGAAAATTAAACACAACGGATTCCGGTTCTTCTTTGATGAGATCCTGGAAAATTTTAATGGCATCATCATATTTTTTTTGAGTGGCAAAAATTTTACCCTTCAGCATTTTTGACGGTATATAATCCGGGCGGCTGGTCAGTATTTCATCAACAAGTTTTTTTGCCCGATCAATTTTATTATTGGAAAAATGAAAGTCTGCATAGGCATTTTTAAGGGCAAAATTTTTAGGATCAATAATTAATGCCTTTTTTATGAAGTCTTCCGCTTCCTGGGGTCGTTTCTGGCGATTGAGCAGGGTGGCCATCAGCATATATGAGTTAAGATGTTTTGGATTAACCTCAATAGCTTTTTTATAAAGCTCTTCGGCTTTTTTCGGCTTTTTTCGACCCAACTGAAAATTGGCCAGAAGAATGAGTGGCTTAGCATCCAGAGGCCGTTTTGAAATCAGGTTTTCTATTACTGCCTGTGCATCACCAAATTGCTGTTTTGATAAATAAAATCCAAATAGAGACCGGTAAAAACTTGTATTGTCAGGCTCAAGCGATATGGCTTTTTTTAAACTGTCTTCAGCTTTTTTAATCTTTTTTTGGGCCGCATAGATTCTGGCAAGAATATGGTGGGCTTTGGCCTGGTTTTTATCAATACCAAGGATTTGGTGATAAACAGCTTCAATCTTTTTTAAGTCTTCTTTTTTTGTGCTCAAGATACCGGCATGCAGATATAGCGCCTGGATGTTTTCAGGGTCTTTTTCAAGAACCTCCTGCACTCTTCGTTCAGCCTCAACTCGTTTTTTAGCCAAAAGATAAAAGGATGCGACCTGAAGCTTATTGTCCAGGTTTTCAGGATCTATCTGTTCAAGTCTTAAATAGGCCTTAAAGGTTTCCCGGGCATCTCCCTGTTTAAGGTATGATTTGGCTAAAAGTTTATGTGCTTCTACAGACGAGCTGTTAATGCCTATTGCATTCTTAAGCTGGATAATGGCTTTTTGATATTCTGCATTGTCAAAGTATTCCCGGGCATCGGAAATAAAATTTTCAACCTTTGTTTTATCCGAAGAACAGCCTGCAATAATAAATAGTATTAAAAGTATACAAAAAAAAGTTCTCCACCTATATCGGTTCATCGCCATCCTCCTGAAAAATAGAATTGTTTTTTGATTAATTTCATTTCTACCATTATGCTTTTTTTTTTGCCACCCTATTGTTTAAGTATTATTAAAAAAAACCGATATTTTTGTGTAAGGGCTCACTCAAAAATGAATTAGTAATTTTGTAAGTTGACTCGTCTGGCCGGTAAGGCGTGGAAACTATGGCATATCAGGATATGGTATGTTTTTACAACGCAACCGGGCGGGATGAATCAACTCTCAAAAAGTAAAGTTGTTTTAGCCCAGAGGTAAAAATAAAATAAAGGGAGAAAATATACCATGGGTTCAATACAGACAAATTTATCCGTATTATCTGGTATTAAATATAACTCATTTGCTTCCACAGGTAAGGTACCAAATAAAAAGAGCATATCAAATTATTCAGTTAAGAATGAAATTGTTCAGTTTACTGTTCAAATCAGAACAGATACAAAGCAGAATTTAAGTGATCAGAATGCAATCTTCCATTTTAGCCAGTTAAGCAAAGAACTCAAAACTTCATTGGTTTATAATAATACACCGATTTCTGAATTATCTGTTGATGAGGCCCGTGACCTTATCAGTGATGACGGTTATTTTGGGATCGAAAAGACATCTCAACGCATTATTGATTTTGCAATAAAGGGCGCTGGAAATGACATTGATCGGTTAAGGGCCGGACGGGAGGGTGTGCTGCGTGGCATGGCCGAAGCTGAAAAAGCATGGGGAGAAAATTTGCCGGGCATTTCCTATGGAACTCTGGAGAAGAGTCTTGGGGCAATTGATAAAAAAATCCGGGAGCTTGGGGGATCGGTGCTCGACCTTTCCACATAGATAGTGTTTGAACTAAAACTCACCCGTAGCCAGCGCCCATCTGCTTGGTTGCTGCAAAATCCTGCCAAATTATAACAGTGGCCTCATGTATGGCGGTACACACTGGTTTTAGAATTATTTGCGCCTTGAATATGGGCAACTTTTTGTCCAGACACAAGGTTTTAGGTCGCGCACTATATAGGTTTTATCCACCATATTTATCATCAAAAGAGTTCCAGAAGGATCTGTCTTTGTCTCTCCATCCTTTACCAAATGATTTATCAAAGAATGGTTTTAAAGTATTAAACCAGGCACCATATCCCTGCTTGCCTTCCACTCTGGCTTTAATGGCATCTGCTACATGATGATCCAGATTGGCCAGTTCATCTTTTGGAATATAGGAATCGGCACCTTTCTGGATGGATTCTCTAAGGTTTTCCGGGGTCAGGGCATGGGCGGTCAGCATGAGGGAGGGGATATCTTTTTCCCTTGTAAGATCAAGGATATCATACCCGCTCACACCCATGATATCGAGGATAGCAACATCATATACATTGCGGTTAATGAGTTTTTTTGCCTCCTCAAATGTGGCTGCTGTATCAAGAACGCACATATCCAACAGCTCTTCAACAGTTTCCAGAATATCCGGTTCATCATCCACAACCAATATGCGGCGATCTTTCAGCAGGTTTTCAATTTTAATATTGTCCAGTTCAAATTTAACAGTGGTGACAGGGCAGGGTGCCTTGAGGATAACATAGCGTGCTGTCGAACCTAAAATAGCTTTTTGTGCACGGGATTTTTTCTTTATGCCCAAAAAGATATGGTCAATATCATTTTCTTCGGCAAATTTGACCAGATCTTCACCAGCGGACAAACCTCTGACACTTTGCTGTGCATCATATTTCACACCTGAGTTCTTCATTAGCTCAGCTGCAAATTCAAGACCTTTTTCCGCCTCAATAATGTCAGACTGTTTTTCAGAGCTTCCCCCCTCCATTGAGGTGATAATATAAACAAAAGCGTTGTTTTTTTTTGCAAAATCCCTGGCAAGGGATAATGCCAGTCTGCCGACTTCTCCGCCATTATATCCAACAAGTAACTTCATAGTGACTCCTAAAACTTTCTACATCCAGCGTTTGCGTCGTTTATATGATTTAACATCTTTAAAGGATTTCCTGCCGCCACCCTTGGTAATTCCCATATAAAATTCTTTGACATCCGGGTTGTCCTGCAACTCATTTGAGGGCCCCTCCAGGACAATTTTACCCGATTCCATAATATAGGCATAATCTGAGACGGCAAGTGCTACTTTTGCATTCTGCTCGACAACCAGGATTGTGGTGTCCATTTCTTGATTTATTTTTTTAATATTATCAAAAATTTCCTTGACCAGCAATGGTGCAAGACCCAGTGACGGTTCATCAAGCATCAGCATTTTAGGCGCTGCCATCAAAGCACGTGCTATGGCAATCATCTGCTGTTCACCACCCGAGCTGTATCCCGCCATACGATTGGTAACTTTTGAAAGTCTGGGGAAGTGTTCGTACATCAGCTTGTTGTCTTCACGGATTTTTTTTGATCCGTCTTTTCTGGTAATGGAGCCTACAAGGATGTTTTCATTCACCGTCAGGTGTTTAAATACGCGTCTGCCCTCGGGTACCATAACGGCACCTAATTTCACGATATCCGTTCCCATAAGATGGGTTGTATCCTTATCGTTAAATTTGATATACCCTTCCTTGGTCGCTCCGTTCTCGGGTTTTAAAAGACCGCTGATGGCTCTTAAAGTAGTGGTCTTGCCGGCACCGTTTGTTCCAAGCAGGGCAACGATACTTCCTTTTTTAACGTTAAGGCTGACACCCCTCAAAACCTGAATGATGTCATTATAGACCACCTCAATATTGTTTACTTCAAGCAGATTCGTTTCCATATTCACTTTCTTTATTTTGGTATTAAACTCACCGGAAACAGGAGGGCTACCATGTTTCCAGTGAGTTAAGGTTTAGCTTGACAATGTTCAAATACTTATTTGATTTTTCTCATGAATTCAGATCTCATGGGTGTTCCAACTTTTTTGAAAACACCACCTTCAGCCTTGTATATCTGCAAAAAGTCAACACCGGCTCGGTCCGTTGGTGAATAGGTTACAGGTCCAACAGCAGTATAAGAATTGAATGAATTTTTTCCATTCATACCGTTGAGCATTTTATAAAGGTTTGCTTTGTTAACGTCCAGCCCTGTTTTTTTAGCACGTAAAATAGCTTCCGTGGCAATCTGAGCAACCTGGATGCCATTAGCATAGTTATGGGAGTTGGCAGCTTTTTCATCTCGACCGTATCTTCTGGCAAGTGCCAGCTGTTTTTTTGTGCCTTCATTGTCTTCTGTGGTCAGGTTAAAAGAGGATGTCCACAAAAAACCTTCGGCAGCATCACCTGCAAGGGCAATAAGATCTGCGCCACCAGTATAGGCCGCACCAAGGAAGGTTAATTTGCCTTTTTCACCAAATGATTTGGCTGTAACGCCAAGACGCTGTGCATCCTTAAGCATGGTTGCAACCGGGGACTGAATGGTCTGGCTGATTACATATTGAACACCCTTGCTTTGAAGACGTTGCAACATCGCAGAGTTATCAAGATCTTTACCATGTTCAACCACTTCAACGATTTCAATATTCAGACCCAATTCAATGGCTTTTTTCACATCGGAAAGAGGTCCGCGACCAAATGCGGAAGGATGAAGAAACAGAGCTACTTTTGGTGTGTCAGTGCCTTTATGGTTTTTGGCAACATATTCGGCAAGAGCAATTGTTTGTTCGGAATAAGAGGCAATGGGAAGAAAAATATAATTGGAATCAACAAGATTACCCCTGTGAAATGAAGCGGTTATTACAGGGATCTTTTCTTCTTCAAAGTCCCTTTTTAATCCCAAGGTACTGCCTGTGGAATAATTCAAGTAAAGAACAATGCCCATATCAAGGTATTCTTCAAAATTTCTTTTTGTGATATCGGTTTTGTACTGGTCATCCCTGATTGTACATTCAATTTTGTCATCGCCCAATATTTTAGTATCATTTACAAATCTGAAATAATCCTCAACACCTTTGGAGTAAGGATTGCCGGCATCAGATGTCGGGCCTGTAATTGCAAGGGATAACCCAAGTTTGTACACCTTTCCCCCTGCATTTACTGTTGCTGTAAATGCGAACATTATGACAAGAACCAATAATGCATTTAAAAATAATACTTTTTTGCTCTTCATGTTTCTTCTCCTCTTTCGGTTTGGGTTTGTTTGGTACTATATTTTAAAGCCGGGACCTTTCCTTGATTTTTACTTAATATCGGAATGGCCACAGCTTGGTATATGATTTGGTGATTCGCCACCAGTTTGCAATTCCTCTGGGTTCAAACATTAAAAACAATACAATAACAAGTCCAAAAGTGAAAGGCTTTAATGCGGTTGCCAGATTCATACTGGAGGGTAAAAAATTTCCAGCCACTTCAGCCAGATGTTCCACCCGAAGATCCAGATATTTAATGGCAACCGGGCCCCAGAAAGATCCGTTTAAAGTCCCTAATCCGCCGACAATAGCCATGGCAAGATAGCCTATGGATTCATGAAGAGTAAAGGATTCAAATCCAACCCCTCTGTATACGTATGCATGCAGGGCACCGGCAACTCCTGCAAAAAAACCGGCCAGGGCAAAGGCATATACTTTTGTTAATCCCGGATGCATGCCCATGGCATCGGCTGCACGGTCATTGTCCCTGACTGCAACAAGGCATCTGCCATATCTGGTTTTTAAAAGATTTCGAATGCCGAATCCCAAAACAACAACGATGGTCAATATGATAAAATACCAGAACAGGTAATGATCCTTTCTGCCAACTTTTCCTGTCAGCCAGAAAACACGTCCCACATAAATAGTCTGGCCCTGGTTGAAAAATGACATGAAATTGATCACCCATTGAAAAATCATCTGGAATGACAGAGTGGCGATGGCCAGATAAAGATGTTTTAACCTTAGTGCGGGTAAACCGACAATTGCCCCGAATACAGCACCCACAATACCACTGAAAACAATCAGCACGGGCCAGAAATGGGTAATGACAATGTGGGAATCCCCGATAGTCCTGCAAAAAGTAGCCACGGTATAGGCACCAATGCCGACAAATGCGGCATGTCCGATGGAAATAAGGCCTGCAAACCCTGTCACAAGGTTCAATCCCATGACGGCGACGATGGCGATCAGAATATTATCAATCACCAGCATATTCTTGTTGCTTAATTCAAACAGCAGGGGCCATCCAAATAAAAGAACCAGGAAAAAAGTGAAAAAAGATCTGTCCAGGTGTGTGAAAAAAGTTTTTTGCTCTTGTTTATACGTGGTATTAAAATTTCCAGTTGCTAACCATTGATTTGCTGACATAGGCTACACCCGCTCAATTTCATGAATTCCAAATAAACCGTGGGGTTTAAATAGAAGGATTATAAGTAAGATAACATATGGCATGATATCGCCTGTACCGTTTAGACCGAAATTTCCATCCAGATAACCACCTGCAAACTGCTGGATCAACCCCATGATGATGCCAGCCACAACAGCACCTAAAATGGAATCCAATCCCCCTAAGATAACCACGGGAAATACAATTATGCCAAAGGATTGAAGAGTATCAAAATTCAATCCTGTGATATTGCCTATGATACAGCCTGCGGCTGCTGCGGAAAGGCCGGCAGTTGCCCAGGCAAGCCCGAACACTTTCGGTACGGAAATGCCTACAGACATGGCCCCAAACTGGTCATCTGACACGGCCCGCATGGAAATGCCGACCGTTGATTTTTTAAAGAACCAGGAAAACCCGCCAATCAATAAAAAGGTGATGATCACCCCCACAAGCTGGGTCCAGGAGATGGAAATTCCACCAAGAGTCAGGGATGTGTCCGGTAAAAACCGCGGAAAAGAAAAGTTTTCCGTGCCAAATGGCGTAAGATAAATCAATCCGTCTATAATTGATCCCAGTCCAATGGTAACCATTATAACAGAGATAATAGGCTCGCCGATCAGACGTCTTAAAAAAATTTTTTCAACGCTCATGGCAAGAAAAAAGGTAATAATCATGCTGCCCAGAAAGGCAATAAAAACGGGAACTCCAATTGATACTGTTAAAAAATAGGTGATAAATGCACCGGCGGCTATTATCTGACCATGGGCAAAGTTGGCTACCCGGCTTGATTTATAAACCAGAACCAAACCCAGGGCTGCCAGGGCATAGATCGAGCCAACCACAACACCACTGACTACAATTTGAAAAAAATAACTCATCAGATTTCTCTATACTCCTTTCACTGTATAAAAAGCGATGCTTGTTTTAACTTTTGTTGACTGTCCGTCCTGATACTGGAAGGCTGCTTCAACCTGTTTTTCATTAATCGATTCGTCGTAAAGTGAGTCATACAGGTTCTGGTATCGTTCCTGAACAAATTTACGACGAATCTTCCCTGTTTTGGTCAGCTCCCCATCATCCACATCAAGGAGTTTATAAAGCAGGGCAAACCGTTTTATCTTAAAATGTTCTTTCTCAGCACGGGAGTTTACATCCAATACCTGTTCCATCATGAGTGCAGCAACTTCGGGTTTACCGGCAAGATCCATATAAGTGGTAAAGGAAATACCCTTGTCTTCGGCCCATTTGCCCACAACGATGGGGTCAATGTTAACAAGACAGGCTACAAAATCTTCTTTATTACCGTAAATTACAGCTTCCTTAATATAAGGGCTGAATTTTAGAGCATTTTCCAGAAACATGGGGGAGAACATTTCGTCTTTTTTGTTGTGCATCACATCGGAAATACGATCAATAACCACAAGGTGCCCGTGTTCATCGATAAATCCGGCATCCCCTGAGTGAAGCCATCCGCCCTCAAGAAGTTCTTCGGTTTTTTCCGGAAGATCATAATAACCCGGCGTAACAGAATCTGATCGGGAAAGTATTTCTCCGTCTTCTGCAATTTTGCACTCAGTTCCGGGAAGTGGCTTTCCAACGGTCTCCGGCCTGATGTCACCATCGCGGTGCATATAGGCAATCCCTACAATTTCAGTTTGCCCGTAAATTTGCTTTAAATTGACTCCAATTGCCTGGTAAAAGGTGAAGAGTTCAGGCCCGAGAGCCGCACCGCCGGTGTAAGCGCGTCGCAGGCGCAGAAAACCGATCTGGTTGACAAGGGGTCGAAATATCATTTGGGTTCCCAGCCATGATTTAATTTTAAGTCCCAATGGCATGGATTTACCAGTCATCTTGTAATTTGCAGCTTCAAGCCCGACTTTGATAAAATAATTATAGAAAAATTTATTCAACCAATAGGACTGATCTATTTTCAGCCAGATCTCAGACCGGATGGTCTCATAAATTCGGGGCGCACCAAACATGAAATGGGGTCCGATCTCTTTTAAATCCGACATTGCGGTTTCAACGGATTCGGGAAAATTAAGGGTTATTCCTGTTGCCATGGCAACACCGAAGGAGTTCATCTGTTCACCGATCCAGGCAAAGGGCAGAAAAGAGACATATTCATCTGTAGGCTCAAGGTGATCAACCTGCGTGATCTGCAGTCCCATATTTATGTAATTTTTGTGGGTAAGTTTTGTCCCTTTGGGTAAACCGGTTGTACCGGATGTGAGACAAAGGTGGCAGACATCATCAGGTTTGCCTTGATCCACAAGGGTTTCAAAAATATTGGAATCGTTTTCAAGTTCTTTTTCACCCAGTTTATAAAGATCAATGATATCAATGAACCAGTCATCAGACATATATTCTCTCATGCCTCTCGGGTCTTCAAAAATGACTTTTTTAACATTGGGTATTTGATCTTTGACATCAAGAACCTTATCCACCTGTTCCTGGTTGTCGCAAAATACTGCACTGACATTCAGATAGCCTAAAATCTGGGCAATCTCATGGGGCATGCTGGTCTGATAAATGCCGGCGGAAATTGCACCAATGGAATGCGCACCAATGGCCACAAATAAAAGTTCAGGGATATTATCACTGATGACGGCAATGGTGTCCCCTTTGCCAAGACCGATGGCTTTCAGGCCCAGTGCGGTTTTTTTGACATGATCATAGTAACTTTCCCAGGAGTAGGTATTCCATATTCCAAAATCTTTTTCCCTTAAAGCAGGGCGTTTGGGCGTCTTACCAACTCTCCAGCGAAGCAATTGGGGAATCGTGTATTCAAGTAGATGGTCATTCTTGCTCATAGGTTTAGTCCTCCCCGATGTAAGCTTCAATAACTTTAGGATTCTGGGAGATCTCTTGTGGGGTTCCTGAACCGATTACCTCACCAAAATCAAGAACATAGATCCTGTCAGAAATATCCATGACAACGCCAAGGTCATGTTCCACAAGAACGACAGTAATTTCGCGTTCTTTTTGGATATCCATGACAAATCGGACAATGTCTTCTTTTTCCTCCTGGTTCATGCCTGCCATGGGTTCATCCAATAAAAGGATGTCCGGGGCAAGGGTGAGTGCCCGTGCCACCTCAACCTTTTTTTGGACACCATAACTTAAGTTTCCAACAAGGCTTTTCCGGTGGGGTTCAAGCTCCATGAAATCAATGACGTCTTCCACATAGGCACGGTTTTCAGCTTCAATCCTTGATGCCTTTCCATAAAAAAGAACAGCCTGTAAAAAAGAGTATTTCAAATTTTGGTGACGGGCTAGTAACAGATTATCTAAAACCTAAAGTCCGCTGAAAAGCTCTAAATTTTGAAAGGCCCGTGAAATTCCCATGTTGGATACCTGGTGCGGAGAGGCATGGGTGAGTTTTTTGTCTTTGTAATAAATCTCTCCCTGGGTTGGATGATAAAA
>JAKIUJ010000328.1 GCA_021647625.1 Desulfobacula sp. | reverse complement strand
ATGTCATATCAAGGAACTGAGCCCTAAAAATGGGAAATCGAACTGAAATAAGCCATCGCTCTTAAAAAAACTCCCCGAATTAACTTTGGAGGGGTTTATAAAAAAATAGGCGGTGGATTTGGGATAATTATGGGCTTGTAAGACACCTGTTTTTCTTGTAATCTTGGGATATTTCTTAAACCCTCTACTTGTTTATAAAAGGAATCATTGTGAATATCAATTCATTAAATACCTTTATTGAAAAAACATGGGATACAAGCGTTATCCCATCATTAATGGAATACATTACCATCCCTGCTGTCTCCCCTGCATTCAATCCGGAATGGAACAGCACATCCCATTTATCGGACACTTTAAAACTTGCTCAATCCTGGTGCAACTCAACGGCACTTGATAATGCTGAAATCAAAATTATCAACAAAAAAGACAGAACCCCAATACTTTTACTAGAAATCGATGCCACAACACCTGAAATCCAAGAAACCATTCTGATGTATGGCCACTTGGATAAACAACCGCCCGGGGCCGGTTGGGATGAAAACAAAGGGGCCTGGACGCCTGTCATTGAAAATGACCGGCTCTATGGCAGAGGTGCGGCCGACGATGGTTACTCCATATTCACGGCCGTCACGGCAATCAAGGCCCTTCAGGCTGGCAATATTCCCCATGCAAGGTGTGTCATCCTTATTGAAACCTGTGAAGAAAGCGGCAGCTTTGATCTGGAATATTATCTTGAAATCTGTAAAGACACCATCCGGACTCCAAATCTTATTGTCTGCCTTGATTCAGGCTGCGCTGACTATGAAAGAATGTGGATTACAACATCTCTTCGAGGCGTAATTATCGGTGAATTGGAAGCAAGAATACTGACCCAGGATATTCACTCCGGCAGATCAGGCATGGTTGCCTCAAGTTTTAGAATTTTACGGCAGGTGCTCGACCGGATTGAGGATTCAAAAACAGGAAAACTTCTAATTGAAGATTTTTATGCACAAATTCCTGATGAGCGACTTACGCAGATGCAGAAAACTGCAAAATTAATAAATGCCAACCTGATTGACGATCTACCCCTTTTGAACGGTGCATGCGCAATGAGCGGCGACCCTTTGGATCTTTTGATTAACAGTACCTGGAAACCAGCCATATCTTATATTGGTGCCCAAGGCATACCTCAAATTAAAACCGCCGGGAATGTGATCCGGGAATATTCAAAGCTGCTGCTGTCAATCCGTATGCCACCCACGGTGGACACCACACGTCCGGCTCAAAGATTAAAAGCCCTGTTCGAAAATAATTCTCCCTATGGTGCAAAAGTCACTTATAAATTATTGAAACATGCCAAAGGCTGGGATATGCCCCAATTGGGCAATGCTCTTGAAGAAAGCATAAATAATGCATCGAATCTATGCTTTGAAAAAACACCCGGCTTTGCCGGAGAAGGCGGTTCCATACCATTTATGACCCTGCTTGCCCAAAAATTCCCACAGGCAAAATTTTTAATTACAGGGGTTCTGGGTCCAAAAGCCAATGCACATGGTCCAAACGAATTCTTGCACCTGCCATATGTAAAAAAACTGAATCTGGCCCTATCAATCATCATAGGAGAATTAGGAGGAACCCAATGAAAAGATTCATTTTTAGTATCATTTGTTTTTTCTTCATTCTTTTTGCAACTGAAGGCTTTGCACAATTTTATCAATGGGTGGATAAAAATGGGATTAAACACTTTACGGATAATCTTCTTGAAGTTCCTAAAGATCAAAGATCAAACCTGCAAATCCATAAAACTATAAAGAGCCCTGAAATAAAGGACACCACGCCAAAAGAAAAGAAGGCTGAATCTGGAATCAACAACAAAGCACTTCGGACTTCTCTTGAGTCGGAAAAGGCTGAACTTGATAAAGAATATAAGGCCATTCAAAAGAAAAGAGAAAACCTTGACGATGTAATTAAATATGAAGATATAGCTATTGAAAATGATAGTATTCTACGAATTGCTAATATGACAGCATCTCAGCAATTAGAGTATTTTACAGCCTATACTGTCGCCTTGAAACAACAAGCGGTGCAAGACTCGATTGCATTGGTTGAAGAACAGCAGAATATAGAAAATCAAGAATTCTTTAAAAGCAACAACCCTAATGCCGAAGCTAAAGGAGGACCTAAGGGAGGTGGAACATTTTATTTGTACAATATGTCAACCGTATCTCGTGGGAAGCAAGAATTTTCAAAGCGATGGGGCAAAAGAACCATAGAAGATAACAGGCGACTTTCGAGCAAGT
>JAKIUJ010000131.1 GCA_021647625.1 Desulfobacula sp. | reverse complement strand
TGAGAGGCAACCAGATCTCCATGATCTTCCAGGAGCCCAATGCAGCCTTAAATCCGATTATGACAATTGGTGAACAAATTGCGGAAAGCTATTATTTTCACAGAAGAAGCCTGATTATTGAAAAAATTCTCGACCATGATACAGATGGGAGCAATCCATTCCCCAAAGTGACTGTCCCGGGCTTTCTAAAACCACTATATCTTTTGAGTTTAAAACGCCCAAATGCCATTTTATTAAAAACGCTTAAACAAATACCCTTTTTAAAGCATTGGGATAGGGGCATCTTTCGCACGGCAGTTGAAAAATCGGTTGAACTCCTAGGCACATTGGGTATCCCCAATCCCGAAAAAATTGTCCACCAATATCCGCACAACCTGTCCGGCGGAATGAAACAAAGGGTTGTTATTGCCATTGCACTGGCTTGTGAACCAGTCCTTCTTATTGCCGATGAAGCCACTTCCAATCTGGATGTAACGGTTCAGGCTCAGATTTTGGATCTATTAAATGATTTGAAAAAAAACCGGATCATTTCATCTATCCTGCTGATCACCCATGACTTAGGTGTTGTTGCAGAAACATGTGACAGGGTGGGTGTAATGTATGCCGGCAATTTGTGCGAAGTGGGAAATGTAAGACAAATATTTGAAAACCCGAAACATCCTTACACCAAAGCACTATTGGATTCCGTGCCAAAGGTCAACCAGAAAGATGATTTGAAAACTATCGCCGGCAATGTCCCCAACCTTGTTGCACCACCTGCAGGATGCAGGTTTCATCCAAGATGCGGCCATGCCATGGATCAATGCAGAAAAGACTTTCCCGGTATCACACGGATTGATGATGATCATCATGTGGCCTGCTATCTATATAGTGTTTGAACGAAAACTCACCCATCTGCGGCGTTGCTGCAGATGGGTGAGTTTTCGCCCAAACACAGGGTTTTCGGTCGGGCACTATATAATTAACCTGGTGGTGAAATAAAAAAACATTATGACAAAAATAATAGAGCTTAAAAAACTAAAAAAACACTATCCCATCTTAGGCGGCGTTCTAAGGCGGCAGATCAACTCTGTAAAAGCATTGGATGGAATTGATTTGATCGTTAACCGGGGAGATTGCATCGGTATTGTTGGTGAATCGGGCTGCGGGAAAACCACAACGGGCAAAGCCGTCATCAAACTCCACCCGGCAACCGGTGGCAATATCATCTATTATCCAAAAGACAATTCAGCTAATGGATCAAAAACCGGAATTGACATTACGGCCATGAGTGGTTCAAAATCCCGAAAAATAGGCCTGACCGGAAAAATGCAGATGGTCTTTCAGGATCCGACCACTTCGCTGAATCCCAGAATGCTTATAAAAAATATCATTGCAGAGCCCTTAAGAACAAAGGGCGGGTTTTCTTCCAGGCAAATGCATGAAAAAGTAATCGAGCTTCTTAACCTTGTGGGGCTGACAAAAGATCATCTTTTAAGGTATCCCCATGAATTTTCAGGTGGGCAGCGCCAGAGGATTGCAATTGCCAGGGCCATTGCCACCAACCCAGAACTCCTTGTATTGGATGAGCCGACTTCAGCATTGGATGTCTCGGTGCAGGCACAAATTCTCAATTTATTAAAAAAGCTGAAAGATGAGTTCAACCTGACGTATCTGTTTATCACCCATCATCTTTTGGTCGTAAAATATATCAGTACCCGGATCGTGGTGATGTATCTTGGCAAAATAGTTGAAATTGCCGACACCCAGGACCTGTTTGACAATCCCATGCATCCTTATACATTTGCCCTGTTCTCTGGAATACCGTCAACAGACGGCAAAGCCGTATCAAGCCGGATTGTATTAACCGGAGACGTTCCAAGTCCCATTGATCCCCCGGCCGGTTGCAGGTTTCACACCCGATGTCCATTTGTAATTGATATATGTAAAAAACATCCTCCACAACTGGAATCCGTCAATAATAATACAACCCATCAGGTGGCCTGTCATCGGAAAAATGAGATACCGGAACTTGTTAAAAACAGTTTTGGAAAAACCGGTTCCTGACTTAAAAAAAACAGAGAAAAAACAGCGCGCTCTTTTTCCTGTACTTTAACCCTAAAGTGGTTAATAATTGGCATATTTAATTATCCCTTGGGATCGGAAACGATACAAACTCAATAATATTAAGTTTGCGATCCATAGCTTTGGCAGGAGAGATTGGATGAATCTAAGTCAAGTATGCCCTGAAAAAGTATTGACCGCAAAAGCCTGCGTTAAAAAAATCAAAAACGGATCACGGGTCTTTATCGGAACCGGTTGCGGCGAGCCCCAGCAATTGATCAAAGCCATGGTGGAAGACCTGGCTATACAGGATATAGTTATCTACCAGATGCTGTCTTCCACATTGTCAAATTATGTGGATGATGACAATTTTTTATCCCGCTTTTCAATAAA
Source organism: Desulfobacula sp. (assembly GCA_021647625.1). GTDB lineage: Bacteria > Desulfobacterota > Desulfobacteria > Desulfobacterales > Desulfobacteraceae > Desulfobacula. The sequence goes on along the minus strand of JAKIUJ010000131.1, from coordinate 9,385 downwards.
ATTATTTTTTATCTCTGTATTGATGCGCCAATCTGCCTTTGAAGGAAAAATAGACTATATACCCGTCTATCTGTCACAAATACCTCAAATTTTTGAAAGCCAGGAAATCGGGCTGGATGTTGCCCTGATCCAAATCAGTCCACCGGATCATCATGGATACTGCAGTTTAGGAATATCTGTTGATATTACTCTGTCCGGAATGAAAAATGCAGACATCGTGATCGCCCAGGTTAACTCTGAAATGCCCAGGACTTGGGGAGACAGCATGGTTCATATGGATGAAATTGATTTTTTTGTTGAACACCAAGAACCCATCTTAGAATCCCTGCCGAGTAAAAAAAATCAAAAGATCATTGAACGAATCGGGCATTATGTCAACATGCTGGTGGATGACGGTGCCACCTTGCAGATTGGATTTGGTCATCTTCCCGATGCTGTTGTACCATATCTTTCAAACAAAAAAGATTTAGGGATTCATACCCAGGTTATTACAGACGGCCTGCTGCCTCTTTTTGAAAACAAATGCATCACCAACAAAAAAAAAAACTACCTGAAAGACAAGGTGGTGGCATCCCTTTGCATGGGATCAAAAAAACTGTACGACTTTGTCGATAACAACCCCATCTTTTATTTTAAATCTTCGGATTTTGTAAACGATCCCAATATCATAGCAAAAAACAACAACCTGATTTCAATCAGTTCCGCACTTGAAGTTGATCTAACCGGCCAGGTCTGTACAGACTCCAAGGGGTATCTCTTCTACAGCGGTATTGGTGATCAGGTGGATTTCATCCGGGGCTCAGCCATGTCAAAGGGGGGATTCTCTATTATTATCATCCCTTCCACTGCCCAGAATGGGAAAGTATCAAGAATTGTTCCCCACTTAAGTGAAGGTGCTGGTGTGGCCACCACCCGTGGTGATATTGATATCATTGTTACCGAATACGGCATTGCTGAAATGAGAAGAAAAAGCATCTACCAGCGCGTGATGGAGCTTGCCCGGATTGCTCACCCCAAATTCAGGAAAGAGTTGATCGAAGAAGCCAAAAAGCGAAGATATATATTTCCGGATCAACTTCCTCCGACTACCCAGGATCTTATGTTCCTGGATCGATATCTCTATCTCAAAAAATTGACCAGTGGAAAAAATGTACGTTTTCGACCCCTTTTACCCTCTGATGAATTTGAATCCAGGCACTTTTATTATTCGTTGCAGGAAGATTCAATTTATTATCGGTTTTTTAACAAACGCAAAGTTTTTTCAAGGGATATGCTTCAGCAACAATGGGCAGAGGTTGACTACCGACGAAATATGACGGTTATCGGTCTCATGCAGCTTGGCAAAAGAAAACAGATCGTTGCCATAGGTTCTTATGCAGAAGCCGATGATGATTCCGCTGAAGTGGCATTTCTGGTTAAAGAACGATTGCATGGCATGGGGATAGGCTCCTACCTCTTGGAAATCCTTGAAACCATTGCAAAGGAAAACAATTATCAGCAATTTATTGCCACCGTACTGGCAGAAAATCAAAAGATGCTGAATGTGTTTAAAAAGCGGTATCCAGCTGCAAAATTTTTGCGAAGCAGCAGTGGAGAAGTTGATGTTGAGATGCTGTTTGCTGTCCCCGACGAATCGAAAAAATAGATCTATTTTCTTTTCGAACTCAATTGGGGAAAATCCCAGTAAAAATATTCTTTATTGCCGTCATCCTCAATATCATCCATATCCTGTTTGGCAACTTCAATCTGTCGAAGCTCAACCCTTCTTATTTTTCCACTGATGGTTTTTGGCACTTCAGGCACAAATTCAATGACCCTTGGAATTTTAAATTTGGGTAAAATCGTAATAGTATGCTTAAACAGTTCCAATGCCAGCTCGCTGGATGCCTCATGGGTTGGATTCAATATGATGTATGCTTTGACCAACTGATACCGGTCAGGATCAGGCGTACCGATGACAGCCGCTTCCATGACAGCCGGATGTTCAACAAGTGTACTTTCCACCTCAAAGGGACCAATCCTGTAGTCGGATGATTTAATCACATCATCCGCCCGGCCCACAAACCACCAGAACCCGTCTTTATCAAATGATGCCCGGTCTCCTGTATAATAATAATTATCAACAAAAACAGAACTCATCTTTTCCGGACTGCCGATATATTCATTAAAAAGGCCAATACCCCGCCACTTATCCAATTTTATCACGATGTGACCGGCCTGATCCGGTTCGGTGATTTCGTTGCCTTCGTTATCTGTCAACGCCATATCATACATAAAAGACGGCTTTCCAAAAGATCCGGGTCTCATTTCACCTTTCATCCATGGGTGGTTGCCAATCATGGCAGTGGATTCAGTTTGCCCGTAATAATCTCTGATTTGCGTATTTGTATGTGTTTTCCATTTTTCAATGACAGCCGGATTCAAGGGTTCCCCGGCACTGATAGATTCTTTCAGATTAGACAAATTAAAAGAATCAAGATTCATGTTTACAAACATCCGCCAGGCTGTAGGCGGTGCACAAAAAGTTGTAATCTTGTGTCGCTCAATAGCGTCCAGGTATTGTTCTCCATCCAGAAGCGAAAATTTAAACCCCGTTGTTGTGGCGCCCACATTAAAGGGTGCAAAAAAACTTGACCATGCCCATTTGGCCCACCCAGGAGCGCTCAAATTATGATGGATGTCATCGGGTGTAATACCCATCATGATGGTGGTAGACAAATGTCCAATCGGATAAGATGCGGCTGTATGCCCGACCCGCTTGGGAAGGCCTGTGGTTCCGGAGGTAAAAAAGCAGAACAAAAGATCATCAGATAGGGTTTGTGCTGCCTGGGCCTGGTTGGGCTCATTCTTTATTATTTCGATACTGTTCCACCCATCTGCTTTACCAATAACCAATTTTAATTGAGGGGATGCACCGGTCTGTTCAAGTGCCTGGTCGATGACTTGTGTAAAGGACTCTTCTGCCAGGATCATATTTGGGGCATAGGTTTCAAACCGAAATTCCAACTCCCTCCGGGTCATGGTTGTTGCCGTGGGGATGCAAACCATGCCGGACTTTATACATGCCAGGGTTGAATACCAGTTTTCAGGTAAAACCGGTGTCATCATATAAAAGGTGTTGCCTTTTTCAATCCCTTTTTTTTGAAAATAATTGATCAACTGATTGGCCTTTTGGGCCAGAGTTCCGTATGAATAGGTTTTTGTTTCAAGTGTATTTATATCTGTCCAGATCAGTGCTGTCTTGTCGGAGTGTTGGCTGACATAAAGATCTTCAAAGATTTCTTTAGCCCAGTTAAAATACTCCGGCACCGTCTTGGTATTCAACCGGTCAAATAATTGTTTGGCCTCATTTTCTTTTTCATTAAGATCTTCTATCATATTTATCCGGACAGCCGCTTTAAAAAACTCTTTCATACCTTTAAAACACTCCTTGCGATCAAGATTTATGTTTCTATATAGTGTTTGAACGAAAACCCACCCATCTGCTTCGTTGCTGCAAAATCCTGAAATCCTCATGTACAGTAGTACACTCCGGTTTCAGCATTTCTTGCGCCTTGCATATGGGCAACTTTTCGTCCAAACACGAGTTTTCGGTCAGGCAATATATAAGCACAGTATTCAAAACACTTGATTCTATAATTTACACCCTTATATTTGTCAAAGTATTTTTTATGATTATTATAATCCACCATTGAGTTAATCAAGATTTAAATAGCACTCACAAATATTTGGAACCAGGCGAATGTAAGATCAGGAGACATCTTAAACCATGAACCGCACAGATATCAAAATTATACTTGCACCGTTACAAGGGTTCACAGATGTTACCTATCGGAATGTCTTTTCGAACCATTTTCAAGGTGTTGATGAAGCCATTGCCCCTTTTATCTCCACCATGGGTCAAATGCGACTTAAACCCACGCGGATCAAAGATGTCCTTCCTGAAAAAAATAAAAATCTTACCGTGGTGCCGCAGATCCTTGGGAATGTGGCCCGGGATTTTATTTTTCTGGCCAACCACCTCTTTGATCTGGGTCATAAAAGAATTAACTGGAATCTCGGCTGTCCCCACTCAAAGATTGCAAAAAAGAAAAGAGGATCCGGGCTTTTATTGTATCCCCGGTTGATTGACTTTTTTTTAAGTGCTGTTATACCTGAACTTTCAAACACCCTTTCTATAAAAATCCGGCTGGGATACAAATCAAAAAACGAAATTGATCTGCTGTTACCCGTTTTTGACAAATATGAGCTTGATGGGATTATCATCCACCCACGAACCGGCATACAGATGTATAACGGGACATCCGACCACGATGCCTTTGAAAAAGCTGTGTCACAAACCCGGCACACCTTAACCTATAATGGAGATATCATTGATCTTGATTCTTTTAACAGTGTTGCCGTGCGGTTTCCAACTATCCATCGTTTCATGATTGGCAGGGGAATCCTTTCCAATCCGTTTTTAGCAGAGCAGATCAAAGGGATCATTGTTGAAAAAGATCAGACCCTTCGACTCAAAGAATTTCATGATGATTTGTTTGATCATTACAAAATTATTTTCTCGGGTCCTGCCCATTTGACAGGCCGAATGAAAGGATTTTGGACGTATCTTGGTCCATCTTTTAAAAAAAATAAAAAATATTTAAAACAAATTTTAAAATCCGGCTCAATCGAGTGCTATACCGCTAATGTAGAGAGTTTTTTCGATCAAAATCTTGAGTTTTTTTCCCAAAATTAGGTATTTTTACCTATTGTCCACTTGCCCAGTATTTCCTATATAATAGATTATAAATAAAAAAAACAGGCTTTATTTTTCAATACATTGGAGACATTTTGTGAACAAGCTTAAACTAATTGAGACCTTAAAGGCCAGGTGTGACTTGAGTCAAAAAGATGCCACCAGCGTGGTTAATCTTTTTTTTTCAGAAATGAGTCGAGCCTTATCAAACAATGAAAGAGTCGAGATAAGGGGACTTTGGTCATTTTTTATAAAAGAATATAGCTCTTATCTCGGCAGAAATCCAAAAACCGGTAAGATTGTCGAGGTTACCGCAAAAAGACTTCCCTTTTTTAAATGTGGGAAAGAGTTAAAAGAAAGGGCGGATTATCCCCTTAATTAGTGCCTGACCGAAAAAATCACTGCAACCGCAACGGAAGAAAACTGCGGCATGATTGTCCTGGGGTGTACACAAAAAAGACTTTTTGCGACGACATCAACATTCAAGCGCAGCAAAACGTTTTCACCTGGGTCATATATGGCTCCATTCCTTTGAGCAAAATATCATTGTGATTGGCCCCTTTTATTTCCAGCAATTTCTTAGTGCCTGAAGCCGCCGAATCATATAGCGCCTGGCCATCCGAAAATGGAATAATATGATCAAACTGCGCGTGAATAATCAGACAGGGTTTTGAAAATTTTTTAATTTTATCAATATTTTCAAAACCCTGGTGCTCTTTAAACCCAATACTCACAGGATCAATACCCAGAATTTGCAACAAGGGGGATGCCCAGGCAAATCCGCTTTCAATAATCAGGCACTTGAAGTTTTGGGGCCTTTGCGCCGCAAGCTCAATGGCCGATGCGCTCCCCAGAGATCTCCCCATCACACACAAAGAACCGGTCATGTTGTTTTGTGCCATAAACACCCCGACAAAATCGGCAATGGTGTGACAATCCATCATCATCGCAGTGACTGTGGGTTTACCGGTTGAACTGCCATACCCCCTGTAATCCACTGCAAAAAAATTGAGCCCGGCACGGTTAAACAGCATCCCGATCTCATCATAGTCTGAAACAATCTCTCCATTACCATGGAAATAAAGAACAACCGGCGCATCCATATCAGTAATATGCAAAGAGGCACCGACATGTATGCCATCCCCCACGGGTATCAGTATATCCTTACGATTAGGGTGTTTTGGACGATGCCCCATCTCCATTCGGGGATGGAACAGACAGTTCAATACTGAAGGTTGATCCAGAATTGAAAAATTTGCATTATTTTGCGGCACAGCTATCTCCTTTTTTGATCACATTTTTTTTATGTACACCAATGTTGCCTAAAATTTTGGCTCTTAATTTTTTTGTAGTTAGAAGCTGTCCGAAAACCCGTTTTGGGACTCCTTACCCCTGGCCCAGGTCGCAACCATCCCAAACCCACAAAGTACAGCCCCCAGACCCATTGCCTGTTTAAAGCCGACCATGAAAAAAGGAGCCATTAAAGATTGATACTGTTCCAGGGTTGCTCCCCCGGTCAACTTTGAAAACGAACGGGTGAACATCAACCCGGCAAGTGCGACACCCACCACCATGCCCATATTTCTGGCCGTGGCCACAGAACCGGATGCAATGCCTCGCCGTTGCAAGGGCACACTGCTCATGGTCACTGTATTATTGGGAGAAACAAAAAGGGCGGTTCCAATTCCTGCAAGGGCAATACGCCATAAAATTGACCACAGGCCGTCCTTGGGTTCAAGACCTGTTAATGCAACAAGTGATGCTGCAACACAACTCATTCCAATCATACACAGACGTCTTGATCCATACCGATCATACAGCATTCCTGACACAGGACTTAGGATCAACAAAAATAAAAAGGGCACGATCATCACCAAGCCGGTTTTGGATGCTGAAAATCCACAAGGGTAGGTCAGGTAAAAGGGCATCATAAAAATAATAACAAACAAGGCGGCAAAAAGAATGGCCGATGCAATCACAGGATAGATAAACAATTTTATGGACAACAACTTCAAGTCAAACAAAGGGAACTCACATCTTTTCTCATTGACTATAAAACCGATTACGGAAAAAAAACTTAAACCGGATAAAAACAACGACGGCCCGGAAAAAAACCCCCATCTTGGCAATTGTGTTAAGAACAGAATCAGGCTGGATAAAAAAACAATCAAAATCAAACTTCCCTTTAGATCCATGGGTTCTTTGCTTGCATGATCTTTTTTTTTCCCGGACAACAAATACAATCCGCCAATGGCGGCAGCCACACCAATGGGAATATTGATATAAAAGATAAACCGCCATGAAAGATACTCCAGAATCATTCCGCCCGCCACAGGTCCCGTGGTAAGTCCTGCAGCAACCACAGCCCCAATCATTCCCAATGCCTTTCCTCTTTCTTTTAGTGGAAAAACATCAACAATAAGCGCAGGGGAACATGCCATCAGCATAGACGCACCACACCCTTGAAGGGCTCTTGCGATTATCAACGTTTCAGGTGATCCTGCCATGGCACATAGAAACGATCCAATAACAAAGATGCTGAACCCGGTAACATATACCAGTTTACGGCCCTTGATATCAGAGAGCCTGCCAAAGCTGAGCAACAGGGCTGAAACAGTTAACAGATAGCTTAACACCACCCACTGAATGGTCTGCATATCACTTTTTAAGTCCTGCATCATAAACGGCAGGGCAATATTGACAATACTTGAATCCAAAGTTGACATAAAAATTGAGGTGCCAACCAGAAAAAAAACTTTCCATTTTTTTTCGAGCTTTTTTTTATTTTTTTTTCTAAACAGGGATGCCATTAAAGAATTTACCTTCTTTGAGTTATAAAAAAGATTATGGTATATCTAACCGATTGACAAGAAAAATAACTTAATAAAAAATAATCGAATGGAAAATTATGGCCACAATAAATGATGTAATTCTAATCCATTTAGAAGACACACCGGTCTCTTTTGCCAGGGTAGAAAGTATTTTACCGGATGCAAAAAAAGACTGGTATCAGATTAAATTATTAATGCTCCGGATTCCGCTTCAAGTTATCACATGGACTTTAAAAGACGATTACATTAATGGAATGGAATTCCATATGAATGGCAAGCGGATGAAACTTACAACAGTTGAGTGCCCCATAGAAGAATTGCAGATGGCGCTGCCCAGTACCGGTATTGATCAAGATCAGACAAAAAACGATATGAAAGCCGGGGTTTCTGAAAATAAGGACAAAGACAATATCATCTCATTTTCCGATTTCAAAAAAGATTCATGAGTCAAGATCCCGGATTTATTTTATCTGCTTCACGAAGGACCGATATCCCAGGATTTTATATGGACTGGTTTATGGCCCGGATAGAACGAGGGATTTTTGATGTAAAAAACCCGTTCACAAGGATCGTAAAACAGATTGATGTTAACCCTGAAACAGTTCATGCCATTGTTTTCTGGTCAAAAAACTTTGATGTTCTTATTCGTTCGGGTGCCGGTCAAAAACTCATTGCACAAGGGTTCAACCTTTATTTCAATTTCACCATTAATTCTGAATCATCCCTGTTGGAGCCCCAACTGCCAAACCTTTCCAAAAGACTTAAACAATTGGAAAACTTGGCAGATGAATTCGGGCCAAAAACAATTTGCTGGCGATTTGATCCCATTTGCTTTTATCAATCCCAAAAAAATGGTCCCCAACGATCAAATCTGACCCATTTTCCCATCATTGCCAATAAAGCGTCAAGCCTTGGGATTACCAAGTGTGTAACCAGTTTTTTTGACGACTATGCAAAAATTACCAGACGATTAAAAAAGGTGTTTAAAAAAGACAAAACCTATCTGCGTTTCATTGACCCGCCAATACAAAAAAAGACCGATCTGATTCAAAGAATGTCACAAAACCTCACTGCCCTTGGCATAGACCTTCATCTGTGCTGTGAAAACAAGATTTTCAAGACCTTGGAACCCAGCCTGCGGATTAAGCAAAACGCCTGTATTGACGGCAAATATTATCAGCAGTTTTTTAAAGGGAATGGTGTAACTGCAAGAGATTACGGCCAAAGAGCAAAAAAAGGGTGCCAATGCACCAAATCAATCGATATTGGCTCGTACGATGACCACCCCTGCTATCACAATTGTCTTTTTTGCTATGCAAATCCGCACATAGATACTGTATTGGCTACTACTTTTATTTAAAGAATCTAAAAATGAAAATTAAAAATTTAAAAATAAATGGCAAAACCTTTTTGGCACCTCTTGCAGGGATTACCAACCTGCCCTTTCGCATGATTGTAAAAGAGTGCGGCTGTGCTGTTGTATGTTCCGAGATGGTCAGCGCCAAGGGCATATTCTACAATTCACAAAAAACCATTACCCTTCTTGCCTCTAAAACAAAAGAGAGACCTTTGTCTGTCCAGCTATTTGGTTCAGATCCCGAATCCATGGCCCGGGCCGCCCGATTTGTTGAAGATTTGGATGTCGCAGACATAATAGATATCAATTTGGGCTGTAGTGTCAAAAAAGTAGTCAAACAGGGCTCAGGTGTGGCATTAATGAAGGAGCCCAAGCTTGCACAAAAGATTTTAACCTCTGTTCGAAGTGCCATTGAGCTGCCTTTGACCATAAAAATCAGAACCGGCAGGGAACCGGCCG
>JAKIUJ010000130.1 GCA_021647625.1 Desulfobacula sp. | reverse complement strand
TTGGTGTCTGTGTCGCCTTGGCCATGTGCGGTGGTTTTGGTCCGGGGATTTTGACCATGGGGCTTATTGCGGTGCCGGCCATGCTCAAACCATCCTATAATAAATCTCTGGCATTGGGGTCTGTCATGGCCGGTGGTGTTCTAGGAGAGATCATACCCCCCAGTATTATCATGATTATTTTTGCCTACATCGCCCGAATTTCAATAGGGAAACTTTTTTTAGCAGGCGTTATGCCCGGACTTCTCACAGCCTTTGGTTATGTCGTCTATATAACCATCAGATGTCATGCCCAGCCGGATTATGCACCACCCTTAGAAGAAAAGGTGACCTGGAATCTGAGGCTCGTTTCGTTGAAAGATATATTGCTTCCGGCATTGTTGATTATTCTTGTGTTGGGTTCTATCTTTTTGGGTATCGCAACACCAACGGAAGCCGCAGGTGTCGGGGCAACAGGTGCTTTTATGATTTGTGTGTTTTTAAGAAAAATGTCCTGGAAAGTCATGTGGGATTCCTGTAGGCAGACCATGTCGATCAGCGGGATGGTTTTCTGGATTTTAATCGGTGCCACTTTGTTTAGTGTCTTCTATACAAGTCAAGGGGCGCAATCTCTCGTGACGGAACTGGTTGGCGGACTCAATATCAACCGTTGGATCATCTTGGCCGTCATGCAATTGATTCTTCTTGTTCTGGGCATGTTCATGGATGATTATGCCGTTGTCACCGTGTGCGCACCCATTTTTGTTCCCGTGGCCATTACTCTTGGATTTGACCCTATCTGGTTTTCAATTATTTTCATTCTCAATATGCAGGTGGCGTACCTGACACCTCCATTTGGATGGGCATTGATAATGATGAAAGGTGTTGCTCCTGCCGATATCTCCACAAGAGATATATGGCGATCTGTTCCCCCTTTTGTGATCATGCAATTACTTGTCCTGGTACTTGTAATGATTTTTCCGCAACTGGCCTTATGGCTGCCTGAGAAAATGATGTAGGCAAAAAATGTAAGAAACAATAAAGAAAAATACCCCGTTATAGAATTTTTAATAGGAGAAATACTGATGATTAAAGAATCTGATCTTGAAAAACTGTCCTTTCCAGACGCCCCTGCAATAAAAACGAAATCTGTCCCTGGGCCGGAAAGCTTAAAACAGCTCGAAGAAGCACCTGAATTTGAATCCATGGCAAGAGGAGCCGGTAGATTCCCTTTTGTTTTTGATGATGGATTTGGTTCGACAGTAAAAGATCCGGATGGTAACCTATATATTGATATCACGGCAGGTGTTGCGGTGAACTCTGTGGGAAGAAGACATCCGCGGGTTGTTGATGCCATTCAAAAACAGTCACAAAAATTGATGCACGCCAGTGACTGCAGCAGTTCCATACGCCTGGAACTTGCCAAAAAAGTATCCAATATCATGCCAAAGGGTTTAAAGGACAATTGTATTACTTTTTTTACGCAATCGGGTTCAAGCGCCCTTGAATCCGCCATAAAATTTGTCAGAAAAATAACCGGAAGATCCCAGATTGTCGCCTTTCATGGTTCATATCACGGGGTTCACTGCGGCTGTGGTTCTTTGACCACAGGTGATCAATACAGGAAAGATTATGGTCCTTTCATACCCGGGGTGATACATGCGCCTTACCCGTACTCTTACCGATGCTGTTTTGGAACAAAAACACAAAAGAAATGTGAGGATATGTGCGCCGATTATGTGGAATATCTTTTAAATACACCCTATACCGCAGCCGACGATGTGGGTGCTGTGATCATAGAGGCCCAGCAGGGAGAAGGGGGGTATCTTGCGCCCAATCCTGAATTTTTTCAACGTTTAAAAGCATCCTGTGAAAAACACGGGGCTCTTTTTATAGTTGATGAGGTCCAGTCTGGTGCCGGTCGCTCCGGTAAAATGTGGGCTATTGAACACAGTGATGTTGCACCTGATATGTTGACATTTGGAAAAGGAATGGGGGGAGATGTACCCATGGCAGGCCTTGCCATGAGAAAAGATCTTGCTCAAAAAATTGCCGATAATTCTCAGCCCAACACTTTTGCTGCAAATGGTGTGTCGGCAGCAGTCTGTATGACAAACATCGATATTATCACGGAAAACAATTTTGCCCTGGTTGACAGGGTTGCCAAATTAGGTGCGCAGACCATAAAGAGACTGAAGAAAGGGGCTGAAAATATTGAGTGCATCGGTGACGTTCGGGGGCGCGGATTCATGATCGGTATTGAACTGGTGAAGAGTAGAAAGACCAAGGAGCCCTTTGATGCAGATCTTATGGGCGAAGTTATCATGGGAATGATGGCCAAGGGTGTTATTATAGTGCCCTGTGGTCGAAATGGAAACGTACTTCGGTTCATGCCGCCACTGACAATTCCTAAAAAATATTTAGATAAAGCATCTGATCTTCTGCTTGAGGTTCTTAGTGGTATAAAGGTATAAAAAAGGTTTCAGGTATGAATTATTTGCCTGATCCGCAGAAGTCGCTATTGCCAATACAAAATCTGTAGATCGGGCAATAAAAATAAGGAACTTATTAGATTTTGGCTGACAGTAAATATGGAAAGTATATCATCAGCAACCCCTTGATTATCGATTCTGGTAGCTCGAAACACGGGGGGATAAAAGGGGTAACCTTTCCAAAAGAAATATTTATGAACAAAGGGCTGGTAAAGGGATGTCCTACACTTGTCGACATTGGATGGCATTTCACGATTCCAGACCCTGATCCTGTTGAACAGACGCATTCTCATAATTTTGATACGGTTTCATGTTTTGTTGGGTCGGATCCGAAAAATCCCTCCAATCTTGGTGCAGTGCTGGAAATGCAATTGGGTGATGAAAAACATATGCTGACTAAAACCTGTGTAATTTTTATTCCAAAAGGACTTTCGCATTGTCCATTAATACACAGGCGTATTGATCGGCCATATCTTCAAATTATTTTTGCCATCAGTGAGAAAGAAGAGTATATCGCATTTCAATTTCAAGATGCTATTTTACCAGGAAAAAAAACATTGCCCCTAACTTGAGATTTGGGTGATACTGCTTAATATCAGTTTAGGTAAAATAAAAAAAACAAGGAAGAAAAAATGAATTCGGAAAATATATTAAAGGGTAAAAGAATCCTTATCGTGGATGATGAACCGGATGTGCTGGAGTCTTTAATTGAGCTTTTAGATAAAAGTAAAATAGACACAGCCTCGACCTTTGAACAAGGCAAACAACTGCTGGAAAATCAAGGTTATGATATTGCAATTTTAGATATCATGGGGGTTGATGGGTTTGGGCTGCTTAAAATTGCGAATGCTCAAAACATCCCGGCTCTTATGCTCACAGCCAATTCCCTTTCCAAAGAGAGCCTTAAAAAATCTGCTGAAGATGGGGCGGCCTATTTTGTACCCAAAGACAAGATGGTTGATATTGAAATTTATGTTACAGATGTGCTCACTGCATTAGAAAAGAAAACAAGTACCTGGGAAAAGTTATTTAACAGGCTGGGTGGATTCTATGATAATCGGTTCCACGGTACAGACTGGAGAGAGAAAGAAAAAAAATTCTGGGAACAAAAGATGAAAACAAGGTTTTAAGTCAAATCCCAAGGGTAAACGCATGTAACTTTGGCATGAATTTTAATTTTTCAATATACAGTAACTTAAATAGATGGGTATAATTACCTGCGTTTACCATTGAGACGTAACCCAATGGATTTATTAGATCGAATATTTTACATGCGATTGCCCTGTTAAATACCACCATTTTTTTTAATTATTGGTTATATTTTTCAAACAAACCTTTGGCATAATCTATATGGGTTTGTGGCAAAAGGTGGGACATTTTTTTTGAATTTGAAAAAAGCTTAACCAGCATTAAGGCAAGCGCTTTGGTTGTGTTGATTAATTCTATAAAATAGTCTGATGGTGATGAATCTGTCAGCCCGACATAGGCTTCAAAAAAAACTTGATAAAAGAATCTTTGTGGTTTGTAATGCGATGAATAGCTATGGAGAATTTTTTGGATATCAGTCTCAAATTCATCGGCATGAAGATCTGTGCTGCCTAAGGATTTTATTGTAAAAAAACATCCTTCTACAAGTGTTTTTCTTACGGTTTCACGAAATTCTCCTGTTTCATCCTGTGTGACAAAACGGATGTCCTCTATAAGGCCCACTAAATTATTTATCTGCTGAGGGGGTAATACTTTTATGAGTGCGATAAATTTTTTTTGAATGATAGTTTTCTCGGTCTGCAACACTTTTTCATCCAGTGAAAAGTGTCCCATGGCTTTTTTAAATTCATTTAGACAATTGTGCAGGCTTTTAATCTTTTGATCATGGGGTGGCGAATTTATCCTGCCCATTTGAAGGATTACTTCTTTAAAATAAAGTTTAAATGCATTCACATAATACGCATTATACGTTTCATGATCTTTAAATGTTTTGCAATAGATTGTTAACTCAGGATATCCGAATAGTCGATCCATTCGAAATCGAATGCCTGAGTAATTGATATTGGGTTGGGGATCCGACGTGCTTGTATCCTGTCCAGTTGAATTCTGTCCGGGAAATCCAAAAAAAAGTGTGGCAAGGTCCGCCATTAAAATATCATTTGTTTTTCCAATAAATGCTTTTGATGATAATCCAAGAATCTGCATGAAATTATGCGCATAGGAAAGATAGCTGTTAATTTTTTTTAAAACCGTATTTGTTGCGACATCAATTTTCTTTGTCAGTTTCAGATATTTTTTTTGATTGCTCTCTTCTTTGATAATATGATTTTTTGTGTTCAAAATTTTTCTGAGCAATGCAGTATATTTTTGTATCTCGGAACGGGATTCGAGGATAAATCCGGAGATGACGGATTGATCGATTTTTGGCAGACGAGACCCGATAAGTTTGCAGACAAGTGCAGCATCATTCATGTCTTGGAGGCATTTTCGCCATGACTGGTCCTGCTTTAAAGTTTCAACAAGGTTTTTTAATGTGTTCTCAACAAGGGTTCGGTAGTCCCTTCCTGAACTACTGATTTTTACAATTTTTGTCAGTCTGTTTTCCAGCAGCTGAATATCGACTTTCCCATTTGGCAACTTTATATTGTTAAAATAGCTGATAATTAAATTCTTGGTCAGATGTTCAATAGTTGTCTTATTGCTTGCCTCGTGAATTTCCTTTTCCGAGACCCTTAAATCAGATTCAAAAGTGCAACCATCAATCTCTTTTGTAAAGACTTTAAACAGTGTATAAAGATTTGAAAAATGAGTGTCGGCATTCAGCGTTGTGTTGTCTTTTGTTTTTATAAAATAAAAATCAACAATTTTTCGTGTGGGTATAATAATATTCCCATTTGCGTCTTCTTTACATGTCGCAATAGGGTTAAGACCGTGGGAACCTTTTTGCATCAATTGGGATGCATCTTTTTTAAATAAACGATCTTTAAATCGTTTTACTCTGTTTTCATTTAAAATTGTCATGGATTTGGATCTCATAGATACCGTATTCAGTGTCATTGTTTTTTAAAGAAACCTCTTTGATTTTAGCTCGGCTAATTGTTTCTTTTAATTCTTTTTGGGAATGAATGCCTTTTACTATGGTTTCGGAACACGCTTTACCATCTACTACAACCAATGGGTTGCCGTCATTTGCCTTGCCCCATTCCGTAAAATTGTTTTTTTCGTAATCCAAGTCGTCTAGGAGTTCTCCAAATTCAAGTAATTGATCTTTAATATCCTGGATGGCAGTTCCATTGCTTTCAATGATATCAAAACAATCGTTTAGTTCTTTATCCAGGCGGTTAAAAAGGGCAGTGTTCTGCTGAAGCTGTCTTTTAAAACTTCTTAATTCATCCGGTTGTTCTGTTAACGCTTTGATCTGTTGTTTTAAAAGGTGTCCTTCATCGCGGGCTTTATCAAGCTCGTTCGCCGTTTTTGAAGCGGTTTTGTGATATCTTATATCTTCCAATTCGAGCCGTGCTTTTTTATTTTCCTCTTTCTTTGTGCTCGATTGTATGTCGATGATTTTTTCATCAATCCTCAACAACTCGTTTTCTAAATAGATATTTTGGCCCACAGTTATCGTATTTGGATGGGTTCGTTCCGTCCCTATATTTTTTACCATAACCCCTTTATTTGCACTGATCTGGGAATTAATGACTTCTCCTTTGTCAATTTTACAGGCCCCACTGGCATCTATTTTTGAATCTACGATTTCTTTTTCAACAATAAGGTTTCCCAGGCATGATATCGTTGAGTTATGGATAAACTTTGCGGATACATGCCCCCGGGAGTATATTGTTGCATCGTTGACACCATTAATAATAGTGACATCACCATCCGCTGTGATCTTTCCACCGTCAATTTCTAGAATTGTTATTGTATTCCCTTTAATTTGAAAACCACTTTTAAGGCACCCTTTAACATCAATATTCCCCTCATAGGAAACATGACCGGTTTCGTAACTAACATCGCCGTTGACTATAAATAGATCCAGTACATTAATATTTCCTGACCATGCCAGTTTTGGAAATCCTGAAATTTCGGCATAAATTCTGGTGCCGTCCTCTGATAGATATGCACCGGTCTGGGTTTTTAATTGGATATCATTAACAGGTACGGCCTCAATCTCCTGCCCAAATATATTACGGCCATTTATTGATTTTTTTATTGGAATCTTTTCAGCAAGCAATGTGCCTTCGTCAATTTTAGGAATTTCACCCCTGTCTTTAAAATCAATATTGCCTTTTTCATCCATTCCACCGGCTTTTAAATAATCAGTATCAAACAAATATTCAATCCTGGCATCCCGGCCCTGTACTTTTTTATCTCCGGATGCCACCTTAAACCGATTTGTTCTAAAACCGCTGGAGTTGATAAACCCTTCGATCATCTGATCAACAACAATACCATACTGGATCATTCTGCCGGTGAGAATTGCAAATATATCTTCCACTGTTACCGTATCATTGAATTTTTCTGTTTTTCTTAAATATGCAGCGAATGCGTTTTCATCAATTTCGAGAACCATGCCGCCCTGGATGATTTCAGAACTTTGAAATTTCTTTTCCTCTTTCATACCCGGCTGCTTTGGCGTTGATTTTTCCGGCGTTGATTCTGGTCCAATCTCGTTTTTGATGGTTTTTAGTTTTAAATTCGATCGTTTTTGTTCATTTACGATACTCGTGATTTGTTCTTTGTTCAGTTTGCCGGTTTCAAAAAGAATCTGCCCGATGAGTTTGGGCTGTTTTTGTTTTGCAGCATTCTTTTTTTGTTTCAATAAAGCCTCTTGCAATACTTGGTTGTCAACAAAACCCAGTTTTAAAGCGACTTCGCCGAATTTCATGTTTTTTTTTATGATTTTAATGGCAGACAATGTATCAACTAAAAGTTCTAATTTTTTTGCACTGATGAGATTGTTTGAAATAAAATAGTCCTTTAATGCGTTTTCATAGTTTGGAATATTTTTGCATGCATCAATGGCCTTTTGAAAGTTTTCCTTTGAAATTAATCCTTTTTGAAGTGCGATTTTTTCTAGCATACTTCCGGATCTCTTAAATAATTATCGATGTTGATTGATGAAATACTGTTAAGACTATACCACGATATAGCCTTTGACGACAACAAGAAATTGGCAATGGACAGTGTAAACGCATGTAAATTCAGCATGATTTCTTGCGCCTTGCATATGGGCAACTTCTCGTCCAAACACAGGGTTCCAGATTAGGCACTGTTTAATTATCTTTTTCTTTGATTGTAAAAAATATTAAGTTTGGGTAGTATTTTGGGCTTGCGTGATTATTTTTCAATCCTTATTTTCTAATTAAGGAACTGATATGAAAATCAAAAATGTTAATAAAGTTACGGATTATAAATATCTCAATCTTTTTTCCATCCAATATGATGATCGTTTGAATGATGAAAAAGAGTATATTTTTGCATCACGATCAGACCTGACCAATCCATTAGAAAAATTAGATTCTCAACCCGATGCTGTTGTTATTGTTCCATTTCACACTGAAGCAAAAAAGCTTGTGATGATTGAAGAGTTCCGGGTTGCCCTTGGTGGGTATCAATATGGTTTCCCGGCCGGCCTTATAGATAAAGGCGAAACGATTGAACAGGCAGGCAAAAGAGAATTGTTCGAAGAAACAGGGCTTTTGGCAACCCGTATTTTAAAGCAGAGCCCAAGGGTGTTTTCATCTTCCGGAATGACGGATGAATCTGTCAGCCTTTTATTTGTAGAATGTAATGGAAAGCCCACCAATCAATTCAATGAATCCTCCGAAGATATTCAGGTGAAATTGATTTCACAACAAAAGGCCGGAAATATTTTATTTGATGACACCAAAAAATTTGATGTAAAGTCATGGATCGTTTTAAATATGTTTGCAATATCAGGGGGCATTTAGATGTTTTCCAATTTTTTATATTTTCTTATAGCACTTGTTATTTACACTACATCGGGACTGTTTGAAGACACGACCCGTTTTGAAGGCGGCGTAATATTGAGTAGCCTGCTTTTAAATATAGTGTTTGTTCTTATTTGCCAAACCACGTTCAAGCGCCTTACAAAAATGATAGGCCGCATACCTTTTGATAGGGTGGACAATCTTGTAAATAAATATATTTCAAGGCTGTCGATTCTGGCACTAATGGTTTTTGCACTTAATATATATGGTTTAAGGCTTCATTTGTATCTTAGGGGAATCGTTATCTTTGATCTTTTTCCAACCCTGGGTGCATTAATGTTTTTAAGCCTGTTTTTATTTTATCTGGTTGTTATCTGGGATGCATCATACAAAATTCAAAAATCTGCTTTTTCAGGACAGATATCTAAAAAACAATACATAGTATCCAATATTTCTTTTTCACTGCCCGCTCTTTTTCCATGGTTTTGTTTGTCCATAATAGCCGATATGATGGCGCTTGTTCCATATCAACCCCTTCAAACCTTTTTAAAAACACCAATCGGAGAAATGGGATATATTGCACTTTTTATAGTCGCGATAGCCATTTTCGGTCCTGTCCTCATCAAGCGGCTGTGGCATTGCAAGCCATTAGAAGAGGGTGAACAAAAAAAACGTCTTGAGGCGATTTGCCGGAATGCAGGGCTTCGCTATTCAGATATTTTAAAATGGGAACTTTTTGGCGGTTATATGATCACGGCCGGCGTTATGGGGCTTGTTGCCCGGTTTAGATATATCCTTGTCACCCCGGCATTGCTCAACTCCTTGAGCGATGAAGAAATTGAAGCAGTTATATTGCATGAAATCGGGCATGTCCAAAAACATCATATGCTGTTTTATCTTTTCTTTTTTGCAGGATTTATTGCCTGCAATTTTGTTTTTTTTGAACCCATCGGACTGTTGCTTTATATTTTACCGGTTTATGGACTGTTTCAATTTGTTGGGATTGATCAGGCTACAGCTCATTCCATACTCAGTAGTTTGACCTTGATCATTCTTTTTGTCTTATATTTCAGGCTTGTCTTTGGTCTTTATATGAGAAGTTTTGAAAGACAGGCTGATTTGCATATTTATGAATTTAAAAACAATGCCCTGGCAATGATATCAACCTTTTATAAAATTGCCTCTTACTCAAGACAGTCAATGGAAAAACCAAACTGGCACCATTACAGCATTGGGCAACGTGTCCGATTTCTGGAAAACTGTCAGGCAAAGCCTGACTTGATAGCAAGGCATCACACCAGAGTAAAAAAGCTGGTTAGTATTTACGCCATTGTGGTGGTTTTTTTGTTTTCCTGCGGATACGCCATCAACTATGGGTGGGCAAAAGAATCATTTGGTAATTTTATCACTAAAAAAATCTTATTTCAGCAAATGGACCTTCATCCGGAAAACTCAGATTTGTATGCCCTTGTGGGAGATTACTATTACAGCAGACAAGATTATCAAAAAGCAATTGATTCATATGAAAATGTGCTCCGGGTGGATCCTGAAAATGTCCATGCCTTAAATAATCTGTCCTGGCTTTTTTCGACGTGTCCAGATGAGATGTTTCGCGACAATCAACAGGCCCTGTTATTGGCCAGAAAAGCACTGGCCCGAAAACGTGAATCTTATATCCTGGATACGTATGCCGAAGCACTATTGGTTAACAAGGATATTCCAAATGCCATTGCTGCAGCAAATGAAGCATTGAAACTGGCAAAAGATAAAAAGAATTATTATAAAAGCCAGATAAAGCGTTTAGAAAATATGTAGTGTTTGAAAAACAAAAAATACCGCAAATAAAAGCTTGAGATTATTTTATGCTGTGGTATTCTAATTTTTAGATAGAATTAGGGCAGTTCCAAAAAAAAGATTAAACAACTAAGGCGATACTTGTAGTAGCTCATATTATATTTCTTCTACCATCTGGCAGAGAATAAAGGAGAACACGTCATGAAAGAGTTGATTAAGTTAATTGCTCAAGCACTGGTTGATAATCCCGACGAAGTTGAAGTTCAGGAAATTAAGGCCCAGCAGACACTTGTTCTGGAATTGCGGGTTTCCAAAGATGATCTCGGAAAAGTGATAGGCAAAAAAGGAAGAACCGCCCAGGCTATGCGAACCATATTGTCGTGTGCATCTGCAAAAGAGCAAAAACGGGTTATTCTGGAAATTGTGGAATAGTTAACCGTCATTGATTTTTTGACCTTTTTTTGGGGTGGTGGGAGAGAAAAAATGACCGTGTTGGCAATATGATTTGTCATTGATCATTTAAATATGACCATAATTTAACAGCCCAATGCTTCTTGTGCAATAAAACGCAGTGTTCAAAAAGAACCCGGTGTTTTATCCATTATGGATTTTTTCGTAAAAAAGGCCTTGTTAGGGTAAGATATGTGGTGTTTATTTAATGATAATCAATTGTGACCCTTGCCACAATTAACAATAGTTAAATATTCATGAATTATACCACAATAGCAAATGTTCTGGGCAAGCTTCTTATCATTACAGGAACATCTCTTGTTTTTCCTATAATTTGTTCCCTATACTATGCTGAGAACGATCTGTATGCTCTTGTTTTCACAGCCATTGCCAGCCTCGTAGTCGGGTTTTTTCTATATCGATTTTTTCGCCGTTACAATGAACTAAATATTAAAGACGGGTTTTTTATTGCTGTTTTTGGGTGTACTTGTTTCAATTTGTTTAATTGTTTTTGGGTTCTTTTCTATTTTTATGGAAGGGGTGTTAGTGGGTGTATCCAAAATGGGCAATTCCGTGTGGGTCGGTTTTTCTTTAAGGGCAAAAAAGACAGCGACTAAAAGTAAGAATATAGCAGCCGCTTGAATAAAGAAGCGTATCGAAATTATTTTTTTATCCTTTTTCTGTTCATATAACCCAATCCGGTAACAGCGCTCACCTTAAAAACCCCGATAGACTCCGGCAATATTCCGGCTCATGTCCATCCAACCGACTGGAAACCACCATAAGTTCAATAAGGTACGCAAATGCCAGCATATCACAACCCAAGGCTTGCTATAAATGCCTTGACAAACCGGTGAAATTCTCCTAAAAATAGGGCCTTTCCAATGAGTAACAGTTTAAAAAACAGCCTACTAGCCAGGCATTTCCCCGCACTGACGAACCGTATGGGTTAATCAGGGCAAGGTTTGATATGGAATTTAAAGACGTCACACAGAACTTGAAAAACGACCTCGCAAGGGTCGAGAAAGCCATAAACCAGAACTATAAATCGGATGTGCCGCTGATTCCAGGAATCAGTTCCTATCTGATGAGTTGTGGTGGCAAGCGCATCCGCCCCATGCTCGTCCTTCTCGGCGCCAAACTCTGCGGACGCGAAACGGATGATGCTGTGGTGAAACACGGGTGTGCCGTTGAATACCTT
>JAKIUJ010000001.1 GCA_021647625.1 Desulfobacula sp. | reverse complement strand
CCCGAACTTTTGACTCATCAGCTGCGATCTGGCCGGCCTTTACCAAAACATCTGCAGTGATCTTTTTGCCAACCAGAAATTTTTCAGCATCAAAGGCTCTCATGGGGGTGGGTGCTGCTACTCCTAGGACAATTCTTGCCTTGGTGCAGGTTTTTTGGGTCTCATCAAGTGTCAGTAAAACGCCTATGCCGATAAGCGGAAGTTCCATGGCTGCTCTTCGGCCAAACTTAATATATGCAGATCCGGTGTTGGCTTCCTGGGGGGGAATGGTTATTTTTTTAAGAAGTTCCCCTTTTTTCAGGATGGTCTTGTATGGTTCGATGAACAAATCTTTTACATCTGCCGAACGTTCTCCATCAGGGCCGTGGAGCAGGGCCACGCCATCCAGAGCAATCAGGGGAATCGCACCATCTGCAGAGGGAACTGCATTAATCAGATTGCCCCCAATGGTCCCGACATTTCTAACCTGAAGGGAGCCGATATTGGAAACCGCATCATAAATAATGGGATATTCATTCTGGATCATGAGTGATTTTTCCAGGGTTGCGTGGGTCACTGTGGCACCGATGGACAACTCTTTGGTGGCTTCATTTTTATGAAGTTCATTCATCTCTTTTATCTTTTTTAGTGAAATCAGATAGTCGGGTTCCAGCCAGCCTTCTTTGGCTTTGACAATTACGTCTGTTCCCCCGGCCATAAATTTTGAGGTTTCACTGTGTTGACCGTAAAAGGAGATTGCCTCTTCTACGGTGCTTGGGGCAATGTAGGTAAAATGTTTCATACTGGGTTCCTTTTTTATTTTTTATATGAAAGAACTTTTCAAACCCAATTGGTCTTTCATGTTTTATTGTGGGCCATGACCGGGTGCTATACCAGGGTCAGCCCCTGGCTGTTAACTGCGGTTATCAAAGATGCGTTGGGATTTGCCGGCAACCCGTGGCAACTTACCGTATGCACACAGGTCTGCGGCGCAGCTGACCATAATCTTTGAATGCACAGCTTTCTTTATTTTATCCATTATTTCTTTTGCATGGTTCACATCAAATCCTTGGCGGGCTTCAGCCTTGATCGTCATATAATCTTTGCCGTCACTTTTACGTTCAAGATGGAGCTGGTACTCACTGCCCACTTCGGGAATGGACGACAGCACTTCATCAATCTGGCCGGGGTAAATATTAACCCCTTTCAAGATGATCATGTCATCGGACCGACCCATGATTTTATCGTGCATAAAAAGAATATTGCCACATGAACAGGACTGGGTGATTTTTCGTGTCAAATCTCGTGTTCTGTAGCGAATCAAGGGAGAGGCCTCTTTGCAAAGCGTTGTCACCACCATCTCACCTATTTCACCGTCTTTAACCGGTTCCAGAGTTTCCGGATTGAGAATTTCAAGGATGTATTTATCTGCCCAATAGTGAATTCCTTCGTGTTTATGGCAGTCTATCCCGGCTCCAGGACCATAAAGTTCCGTCATCCCTGTGATATCAAACATGTCTTCAAGTCCTAATAAATCCTTTATCTTTGCCCGCATGGCAGAGGAACTACGTTCGGAACCCAATATGATTTTTTTAAGATTGATTTTATCTTTGATACCGCGTTTATTGACTTCTTCAGCCATAAGCAGGGCCATGGAAGCTGTACAGCAAAAGACAGTGGACTGAAGGTCCACTAAGAATCGGCATTGCATGTCAATGTTGCCGGGACCCACAGGAATGGCCATGGCACCCAGGCGTTCACATCCCAGCTGAAATCCCATGCCCGCTGTCCAGACACCGTAACCCACAGCTATCTGCACCCTGTCTTTTGTTGTTAATCCTGCCATTTCATAACACCGGGCAAACATGTCAAACCAAGTATCAAGGTCGTTTTGTGTATAGGACAGTACTTTGCGTTTTCCGGTTGTACCGGAGGATGCATGGATTCTGACCACATCAGCTTGTCGAACGGATAATAAAGGTAATGGATATCCTGTCTTGAGATCGTTGCCCGTGGTAAAGGAAAGACGTCTTATATCATCAAGGGATGTTATATCCTCCGGGACAATGCCCGCTTTTTCAAATTGGGATTTATAAAATTGTGATCCTTTATACGCGTGGGCAATTGTCCATTTTAATCCTTTTAATTGATGGTCAAACAGCTGCCCAGTATCCTTAAAATCGGGCATGAACGTCTTTTTCATTTTTGTCTCCCTAAATATTTTTATGCAACATTGGGGTTCACTGAATCGTTTTTATATTTATCCAAAACCTTTCATTTGGGTGAAAAGTTGCCCATATGCAAGGCGCAAGAAATTCTGAAACCGGAGTGTACGATAGTACATGAGGATTGCAGGATTTTGCAGCAACGCCGCAGATGGGTGAGTTTTCGCTCAAATTATTTAGCTCGCAATTTTTGTGTAGCCTTCATATCAAGCGTTAAAGAGTCCGGCTTAATGATAACACCATAGTCTGACTTGGCTTTTTCTATACTGACATAACCGTATTGTACATCGCGTTCCACAGCTTTTGGGTCCCGTTCAAAAGGATCGCCGTATCCCCCGCCCCCGGCGCTGATAAATGTGATTCTATCGCCTGGGTCACAAAAGGTAAGTGTGCTTGGATCTGCGTTTTCTCCATTTTTCAGATACTGGGCTTTTGCCCCGTCTTTACCTTCAAATATGCCTTGGGGCGGGTAAATATAACGTCCTGCCTGTACGGCTATGGAGGTTGTGCCAACAGCATTGTTTCCATTAGCTTCGGGCGAGCGGATGATCATCCGTCTGCCAATACCGCCGCGCTGTTTACCAGGACCACCCGAATCCATAATCAGTCCTCGCTCTTCAACAATCATGGTTGTATCGCTTTCAAGGATTTCAACCGGTGTGTTTGCCCCGTTGGCCGGGAAAATAGCACAATGGTGACCGTCAAACCTTGAAGAAGCACCCATTCCGCCGCCACGGATAATCATGGTGTGCCATGGTTTGCCATTTGCAAAAGAGCCATGAAAGATATTGGTCTGGGCCGGTGTGCCGCCGGAACCGGCAATAATATTATCGGGGGCCGCTTTGCCCAGGGCATTAAACACCATTTCAGTCATAAAATGACCCACCACCATTCGTGCTGCCACGGCTGCCGGGAATGTACAATTGACAATAGTTCCTTTTGGTGCTGACATGGTGATGGGGCGGATCGCGCCTTCATTAATGGGAATGCCGGGATCAAAGGCTGATTTGATGGCCATGAACACGTATGCGTATGTGAAATTGTAAACCACATTCACACCCCAGTGGACCTGTTTGGATGACCCGTCAAAATTAACATGAATTTTTGAACCCGTGACTTTTACCGTCAGTTTGATGGGGATATCAGGTTTGTCGCCTGCACCTTCGATTAAGCCCTCGTGTGGATAGGTCCCGTCGGGAATTTTTTCAATGGCGGACCGCATGCTTTTTTCAGTCCGGTCGATAATATCGTCGGCAAGGTCATCAAGGGTATCAAGCCCTTCGTCTTCCATCATCTCTATGATTTTTTGGGAACAGATATGATTGGCAGCAACCTGTGAACGGATATCCCCGTCAAACTCTGTTGAGGTTCGTACATTCCAGCCAATTAAATTAACAAGTGCTTCATTGAGCTTGCCTGCGTCATAAAGTTTTGTTAAAGGGATGTAAAGGCCTTCTGCGTAAACATCCCGGTTATCGGAAGCTGTTCTTCCGCCAATATCGGTATGATGGAATATGCATGCGGTAAATGCCACAGGTTTGCCCTTGAAAAATATGGGGCTCCATACGCAGACATCGTTTAAATGTCCGGCCAGAAGCCAGGGGTCATTGATAATAAATACATCGCCTTCGTTGTAGTCTTCAAGGGGAATGGATTTGACAATTTTTTTCATTCCCAATGCCATGGCACCGGCCATGCCGGGTGTGCATAAGGTTCCTTGTACAAGTTCCTGTCCGCGACTGTCAGTAAACATGCAGGTATAATCGTGGGCATCCCGTAAAAGAGATGAAAAAGCGGTCCTGATAACCGATGCGTCAGATTCGTCTACGATGGAAATAAGCCTTTTCCATAGGATTTCTAATGTAATCGGGTCGAATTTTTTTTTATTGGTTGTCATTATTTATGCCCTCCGCCGGAATCTTTTCTATTTGAATCGGGCCCACCGGATTTAATGCTGTCGATCCAGATAAAACCGAATTCATCCACCCGGGCTTTGGCATCTTCTCCGATTACGATGGTGGATTCACGTTCCTCAATAATGTCGGGCCCGTCAAATTGTTCATCGGGAAAGAGCTTGGACCGGTCATAAACGGTAAACGGGATATAGTCTTTTTTGATTACGGAAAATGCCTGTCTCCGGCCCTTGATACAGGTCAAAAGATCACGGTTTCTTGTAGTCAATTTTGAAATTGAAAATGGTTTTTTAGGAAGACTTGCCCTTACCTTGAATGTTACAAACTCCACAGGTGATTGAGTGCTGGTTCTGCCGTAAAGCCGTTTATACTCATCATCAAACATGGTTCGGATCTCTTTTTTTGAAAATTTTTGGAAATCTTTAAGTTCGATGGATAGATCGATCTCAGCACCCTGGCCCACAAAGCGCATTAAAAGGGTTCTTTCATAAATGATTTCATCACCGCTCTGGGCACCTTCTAAGATTTTTGCACTCTCTTTTTCGAGTCCGTTAAAAAGAAGTTCAATCTCTTTAAAGTCGGCTTCATCTAACACTTTTCTGTGACTTCGTGAAAGGTCAAATGCCACGGGCGCAGTAAAGAAACCAAGGGCTGATCCCACACCTGCAAGGGGTGGAACCATAATGGCCGGTGCACCGATTTTTTTTGCCAGTCCGTAAGTATGAACAGGTCCGGCACCGCCAAAGGCCGACATGGTAACAATGTTGGGGTTGCCGCCTTTTTCAGCAATATGGGTTTTGGCAGCCGCAGCCATGGTTTCATTAATCAGATCATGGATACCAAAAGCCGCGTCAACCATTGTTGTGCCAAGCGGGTCTGCGATTTTTTCTTTGATGGCTTTTTTAGACAATTCAATGTCAAGAGTCATGGTTCCGCCCAAAAAGAAGTCAGGATCAAGATATCCCAATACAAGGTCGGCATCAGTGACTGTGGGATTGTCGCCGCCCTGTTTGTAACAGGCAGGCCCGGGATCGGCTCCCGCACTTTCAGGGCCAACCTGTAATAACCCGAGACTGCTTATTTTAGCAATGGATCCACCGCCTGCACCAATCTCCATCAGATCTACAACCGGCACCTGGATGGGCAAGCCGCTGCCTTTTTGAAACCGCTGCACGCGCCCCACCTCAAATGTGGATACAAGCCCTGCATGGCCATCCTGAATCAAACATGATTTGGCTGTGGTGCCGCCCATATCAAAGCAGAACATATCCTTGATATTGAACATTTTCCCATAATGCTGGGAGGCTATAACAGCGGCTGTGGGTCCTGATTCAATGATTCTGACGGGAAAATTTTTTGCTGTTTCAATGGAAGTGATTCCCCCTGAAGACAGCATGATGAAAAATTTACCGTTAAACCCGATGGTGCCAAGTCTTTTGATCAGTTTATTTAAATACCAATAGGTAATGGGTTTTACATAGGCATTAACAGCAGTGGTGCAGGTGCGTTCATATTCTTTTATTTCAGGTAAAACTTCAAATGATGCAGATAAAAACAGTTCCGGTGCAACCTCTTCAATGATCTGTTTTATCTTTTTTTCATTTACAGCGTTTTCATAGGAATTAATAAAGCAGACAGCAACAGACTCTATCCCGTCTTTTTTGAATTTTTCCAGAACTCTCATCACTTCATTTTCATCAACACTTTTGAGCACTTTGCCGTCAAAGGTCAGCCGTTCATCAATTTGTGCCCTGTCTGACCGGGGCACAATGGGCTCGGGGTATTCACTGAAAATATCATAGGCATCATACCGTTTTTCGCGGCCCAGTTCTAAAATATCCCTGAAACCTTTTGTAGTGATCAGGCCGGTTTTGGCACCTTTCCTTTCAATAATAGCATTGATCACCAGTGTGGTCCCATGGATGATCTCTTCAACATTATCCATGAAACCCGGCAAAATTTGTGCAAGTTCCCTGATGCCCTGTTCAATAGCATCCGATGGATCAGAAGGTGTGGTCAGGCATTTGTTTGTATGAAACTCACCCGTTATATTATTGACCAGGACAAAATCGGTAAACGTGCCGCCAATATCACATCCAAGTCTATAAGTCGCTTTTTCCAAAGTATGTCTCCTTACAATCTGATAACGGCAATGCGCAGCTTTGCCTGCAAGCAATTGCGCAAAAAACCAGGGGTTTTGACAAAACATGAAATATTAGACTGAATTTGAATATTATTTCATATAAAAGATATGGCTAATAAAACTCAGGTTCTTTCCATTCGCCAAAAACATCCCTGAAAACCCCGGCCATCTCTCCAACTGTGGCGTATGAATGACAGCATTTAACAAGATGCGGCATAACGTTGTCGGAACCCTTGGCTGCCTTTTCAAGTGCGGCAAGACTGTCTTTCACCTTTTTATCGTTTCTTGTGCGCCGCAACTCTTCTAAATTGGCTTTTGATTTTATAGCCCAGTCTTCATTGTATTCATGCAGTTCTACGTCTGTTTTTTGAGTGTCGTCTTCGCCGTCCGCTTGATCCCTCTGGCCCCCCGGTGTTACACCCACTTTTTTGTAAACCCCGGCTTGCATACCCTTTTCAAATTCATAGGCCTGGCGGGATACCTTGCGCTGGATAAAACCATTGGAGATACTCTTGACCATGCCGCCCCATTTTTCGACCTCCTTCATCTCTTCGATGATTTTTTCTTCCATCTCAAGGGTGATAGTCTCGATAAAATAGGAGCCGGCCAATGGGTCTACCGTATCTCTTAGCCCCACTTCATCCATGAGCATTTCAAGGGTCCTCAAGGATAAAAGCGCAGACCGGGGCGTGGGGATGGTATAGGCTTCATCAAAAGAACAAAGGGCTGTGGTCTGGGCACCGGATAATGCAGCACCAAGTGCATAATACGCTCCGCGCATGATATTGTTTTCAGGCTGCTCTTTGGTGAGCCCTGATCCGCCGCCGCCGAAAAGTCCGCGCAGGAACAGTTTTTTCTTATCTGTTACGCCATACTCCTCTTTGAGCATCCTGGCCCATAGCTTTCGGGCAGCACGGAATTTAGCGATCTGTTCCCACATATTACCGTAAACATTAAAGTTAAAGGAAAAACGACCCACAAAATCAGATGGATCGATGTCACGTTCCATGACGTTGTCAATGTATGCTTTTGCAATGGCAAATGCATAGGCGATTTCCTGGGCAGGCGTGGCACCGGACTCTCTGATATGATATCCGCAGATGCTGACCGGGTTGGACCGGGGCAGTTCCTTTACTGCGTATTCAATACTGTCGCCAACAAGTCTGACCCCATGTTCAACAGGGAAAATCCAGGCGCCGCGACCAATCATCTCTTTTAAAATATCATTCTGGGGAGTGGTGGAGATTTTGTCTTTTGCATATCCGAACTTTTCCGCCGTGGCCTGGTACATGGCCATCATGATGGTGGCCACCCCGTTTATGGTCAGGCCTGATCCGATTTTATCCAAGGGTATCCCTGCAAAGGCGGTCTCAAAATCTTTTAATGAATCAATGGCCATGCCCACACGGCCAACCTCTCCCTGTGCCAGGGGGTGGTCAGAGTCATATCCCATCTGGGTGGGCAGATCAAAGGCCACGTTCAAACCGTTCTGGCCGTTTTTGATCATCAGTTTGAACCGTTCGTTTGTCTCTTGTGGTGTGCCGAATCCTGTATATTGCCTTGTGGTCCAGGCACGGCTTCTATAGCTTTCGGGATGGATACTTCGCGTAAATGGATATTCACCCGGCGCACCCAGATCTTTTTCATATTCAAAACCTTTATTTTCAAGATCTTCAGGACCATATGCCGGTTTGACCTTGATACCGGACTGGTAGGTTACCTCTTTGATTGCCCCGCGTTCATCTTTTATATACTTTGCAACACCCATTGCTTTACCTCTCTTGTTTTACGTCTCAAATATTTGAAATACCCAGACCTTTATTTAAACAATAGTTTCATACCGGTGGTAATCTTGTCAAAGGAGGTACCGCCGGGAAAAACTTGTGCCACACCCATCTCTTTGAGCGTTGGGATATCCCTGTTCGGGATAACACCGCCCACGGTAAGTTTAATGTCCCCAAGACCGTTTTTATTCATCATGGCGATCAGTTTTTCAGATATAGGAAGATGTGCGCCGGACATAATGCTTAAACCAATTACATCCACGGCTTCCTGGGTGGCTGTCCGGATGATCTGGTCAAGACTCTGGTGAAGACCTGAGTAGATAACTTCAAAGCCTGCATCTCTTAAGGCCAGACAAACAATTTTTGCTCCCTTGTCATGCCCATCCAGGCCGGGTTTGGCAATGAGTACCCGAATTTTGTTTTTTGTTTCCATTTGGTTTATTCCTTTATCTTATGTCCAATTGTTTTATTAACCACATGCTGTGCTGCGGAAATTGGATCTGTAATATTTAATTGAATATCATTTAAAGCGGTTTCAACATATTTTGATTCGTCCATGAACCCATTGATTTTTTCTAATATCAGATCTTTTAAAAGGGTTTTAAAATAAAGTTTCTCCTGGGTTTTTTGTTTTGATTTCAAAAGATTGTTTTTTTTCATGAAATCCAAATAAGACAAAAAAGTGTGGGTTAGTTCTTTGATCCCTGTGCCGTCCTGGGCAATGGTTTTTAAAACTTTTGGCTGCCAGGTCGGATGGCCGTTGTCTGTTTTAGGCGGTAATCCCGGCGGTAATGTCCGTAGGAATTCTCGTGATTGTCTCATCTCCAGCATGCCGCAAAGTTCAATAAAGCTAAGATCTGCATCGGGTGTGTCAGATTTGTTGACAATAAAGATGTCTCCTGTTTCTAAAATACCAGCCTTTACTGCCTGGATACCATCTCCGCTTGAAGGGATAGACACAATGCCGACACAATGGGCAAGGCTTGCAATATCAAACTGGGCCTGTCCTGCACCAACCGTCTCAATAATGATGATATCAAATCCCATGGCATCCAGAACGGTTGTTGCATCTTTTGCTGCACGGGAGAGACCCCCTGTCTGACCCCGGGATGCCATGGACCGGATAAAGACATCAGGGTCGGTGGCATGGCGCTGCATTCTCAACCGATCTCCTAAAATAGCACCGCCGGTATAGGGGCTTGTGGGGTCAACAGCAATGACGGCAACTTTTTTGGAAAGTTCACGAAATTGAAAAATCAAAGCATCAATCAGCGTTGACTTGCCAACACCGGGCGAGCCTGTGATGCCGATGATAAAAGCTTTACCGGTATTGGCGTATAAAGATTTCAACAGCTCAATGGCCGATGGCTCATTGTCTTCAATAAGCCGGATCAGCCTGGCACCCGCCAGGTGGCTGCCCGATCGTATGTCATCAATCTTAAGCACTTTTCTTTTCTTCTTCCTCTTTGGTAAGCTGGCTTAATACCGCTGTTTTGCCCTTAATGATATGATTTCTGACAAGCAGTTCCACAGCATCCCCGTCCCTTTTTTTTATGGCATCCATCATTTTGATATGGTCCTGGTTGCTTTTATGGGCAAAGGCAATCTGCTTTAAGATGATTTGTCTGAAGCGGGAGATCTGTGCTCTAAGCTGGTTGATCATTTTAATCAGCTTGGGACTGCCGCTTAAACTGTAAAGCAGGTCATGGAATTCGGTATTGATCTTTTGAAGCTTATCACTATTTTTGGTTTCTAAACACTTTTGATATTCCTTCATCTTTTTTTCCAAAGGAATCAGCTCTTTGTTTGTGTGGTTCTCGGCAGCCAATCTTGCAGCATAAGCCTCAAGAACACTTCGGATGCCAAAAGTATGCTCAATGTCATCTTTGGTCAGTGTGACCACCATATAGCCGCCGGACGGGATTTTCTCTATCCAGTCTTCTCTTTCCAGCTTATGCAGGGCTTCACGCAATGGAGTTCTGCTGATGCCTAACATATCGGAAATTTTGCTCTCAACAAGGCGCTGACCCTGTTCAATGGTCTGGTCAATGATGGCATTTTTTAAATACTCAAATACATCCTGTCCTAGTGACCTTCTTTGACTAAAACTGTTTTTCAGCTTCATTTTGGATTTAATCTTCCTTTAAATTATTCGCTATATAACCCCTTTTTCTTTATATTCAGAAAGCGTGGCCTCATCAATCCCGAGAAGATCGCCATAAATTTTCTGGTTCTGTTCTCCAAATCGTGGTGGAAAGCTCAACTTCCGGTCACATTCTTCAAGAAATGGCGTCATGTTCGGTGGGGGTGCAAGGGTAACCTTTGTACCTGTTTTTGGATCAGTGGATGACAAAATCTTTTTGGCAACCAATGGATCATCAACCACTTCATTTACATTTTTGATCTTGGAAATCGGTACGGTGATTGAGTTAAAAAAATCAATCAATTCTTCAGATGTATGCTGTTTTGTGATGGCATTGATCGCCTTGTTCAGATTTGCAACATCATCAATTCTGCCCTTGTTTTTCTTGTACTCTTCTTTGGCAAGCGATTTAAACATATCCTGGGAAACCATGGATTCCCACTGGCGGTCATTCCCGCAGGCAAGATAGACAAAGCCATTGCTGGTTTTGTAAACAGATACCGGGCTGAAAAATTCATGGGTGTTCCCGCGCCTTGAAATACTTGCACCAAAACTTTTGGACAACGCAATGGGGACGGTCAGCCAGGAGACAGTGGATTCAAACATGGATAGATCGATTCTTGTTCCTTTTTTTGTAACCGCACGTTTAAACAAGGCTTTCATCAAAAGGCCGTATCCATGTTCACTGGTGCCCATATCCGGCAGTGGAATGCCGGTTACCTGGGGATCACCATCAGCCTCTCCGGTGAGTTCCATCAAGCCTGATCTTGCCTGGAGAATGGGGTCGTATGCGCCTTCGTTTGAATCCGGGCCAAAACCGGTCAGCCCGAGCCAGATAATGTCGGGTTTGACTTCTTTCATCAGGTCATAGGCAATGCCCAGTTTGTTATAATTTTTTGGCAGTTGATTGGTTACAAAGATATCAACATCAAGCTCTTTGAGCAGTTTTTTGAAAATCTCCTGCCCTTCAGGTGCGGCAAGGTTCAAGGTCAACGCTTTTTTTCCGGAGTTGATGCACAGAAAATAGGAGTTCATCCGTTTTTCGTCCAATACATTGTCACCGATGAATCGGTTGGGATCACCGTAGATTGGATGCTCAAGCCGGATGACGTTCATGCCGTCCTGGGCAAGGCGGTAAGTCAGATAGGGTGCAACCGTTGCCTGCTCAAGGGATAATACGGTGAGTTTTTTTAAATGTTCCATAATATAAGGATCTCCATATATTAAACACAATAGATTTATCAAGCATTGTTGTATACGGTATACTGTATACAATCATTCCATGTCAAGAAGTTTTCCTATAAAACAGCTGAATTTGAGCTATTACTTAGTGCCTGACCTAAAAGTCGTGCTTGAACGAAAAGTTGCCCGTATGCAAGGCGCAAAAAATTCTGAAACCGGAGTGTACTATAGTACATGAGGATTTCAGGATTTTGCAGCAACGAAGCAGATGGGTGAGTCTTCGTTCAAGCACTATTTAATTGCCATTTTTCTGCCCGTATCATAACAAGCATCAAATATCTTCAAATTAGTCGTCTTAAAAGCTCCGGGGCTCATACTGTCCACTGTGGCTCTCAGATCATCAGCACTCAAAGGGCCTGAATCAAAAGCTGCATAAAAGGCAATCATGGCAAGATTCGTAGACCGGGGTGAACCCAGGTCCATAGCGATTTTTGAAGCCTCCATGGCAAAGGGTTCAATCTGGTTCTTATCCAGAAAGGCGGCCACTTTTTCATTTGGAAAGGCATTGGACGGTGCATTGGCAAATAATTTTGCGCCTTTTTTAAGATAGGGCAGATACCGATAGGCTTCTGCTTCATCCATGGACAACAAAAAATCCGCTTCTCCTGCCCGGATCAGGCTGGATCGTGCATCCCCAACTCGTAAATGTGACACAACAGAGCCGCCTCGTTGCGCCATGCCGTGGGTTTCCGCACCCAGAATATTAAATCCTTTAGTTAAAGCCGTGGTGGCCAGCACCTTTGTCAAAAAAAGGATGCCCTGTCCGCCCAGACCCGTTAGTACATAATTAATCGTT
This sequence comes from Desulfobacula sp., assembly GCA_021647625.1. Taxonomy (GTDB): domain Bacteria; phylum Desulfobacterota; class Desulfobacteria; order Desulfobacterales; family Desulfobacteraceae; genus Desulfobacula. Next base: position 50,889 of record JAKIUJ010000001.1, on the reverse strand, counting down.
TTCATATTTTTTTCTCCATCAGATAAGTTTTATGCTTTTTCCACTGCATCTCTCGGACAGATCTGAATACAGACACCACATTCAGCGCAGAGTACTTTGTTAATCTCTGTTTTTTCAGTCTCTTTATTGCGAACCATGGCAGGACACTCAAATCGCATGTGGCAAAATCCGCAATCGTCACAATCATCAGACACACACACCTCAATTTTTTCAGGAATGGCCTCATCCTTGAATCCTATCACACAGGGGTGACGGGATATGATGACAGCGATGCCTCCATCCGGATCATTCGCGTATTCAGCGGCATCTTTTATTGTCTGAATCATGTTTTTTGTATCAAAGGGATCAATCACTTTTAGATATTCAATGCCGCAGCCTTTAACAATGGTTTCCAATGAAATGGCATTACCTTTTCTACCATCCACCCTTACTCCCTGGGTAATGGCCGGCTGCATACCGGTCATGGCGGTGATATGGTTGTCCAGAATAACCAGAACGAACCTTGAATCATTATAAACAGCATTAATCAGCGCTGTGGTACCGGAATGAAAGAATGTCGAATCCCCCATGGTAGCAACGATGGGTTTGTGTACATCATCCTGAATGTATGCATTGTAAAAACCGGATGCCATGGTGATACCGGCACCCATATCAAGCACGGTGTCCACAACACCTAAATTGCTGCCAAGGGTGTAGCACCCGATATCTGATGGAAAAATCGCTTTGGGCATGGCTTTTCGAATCGAATAAAAAGAGGCTCTGTGGGGGCAGCCCGGGCACAGGGTCGGACGTCTCATGGGAAGTTCAAGGCCACCGATAAGTTCCATTGCTTCAGCACCACAGTCACTGGTTGATAATGGCGTCAAGCCGCAATCAGTCAATGCATTGTTGATCAGTCCTTCTATTTTTTCCGGGATCAGTTCGCCTTCCATGGGTACATGCCCTGAAAGTCTTCCAAGAGTTTTATGCCGGTCTCTGAGCATGTACTCGATAACCGTGTCTGTTTCTTCGATAACAAGCACTTTATCACAGGCATCCATGAAACCTTCAGCCAGTTTTTCAGGGAAAGGATAGGGCGCGCCAAGTTTCAGGACAGGGATATCGTCTCTGCCAAGATCATCGAACATGTCCTGGATCACAGCGGAGGGCACACCGCCTGTGACAATGCCAAAGGGATAAGACTGCCCTTTTTTCCGGGTACTCATATTAAAGGGTGCAAAGGTATCAAATTTTTCACTGATCTTAATGTGTTTTTCATTCAAGGCTTTGTGCTGCAAAAATCTGAATTTCGGGGTAGAGGCCCAACGAGTAGGTTCTTTTTTAAAATCAGCTTTAGTTAGATTGCTTTCAAGCTTGTCATACTTGATGTTCTGTCTGGCATGGCACACCCGGATAGCAGGCCGAACCAGAACAGGTACCTGGAATTGTTCTGACAGTTCAAAAGCGGCTTTGATCATTTCCCGGGCTTCTTCAGGGCTTCCCGGATCCATGACAGGCACTTTGCCAAGACGGGCCATAAGGCGGGAATCCTGTTCCGTCTGGGAGGAGTGAGGCCCTGGATCATCACAGGAAATTATTACAAGCCCGCCTATATTGCCGATATAGGCGGCAGACATAAATGAGTCAGCAGCCACATTCAAGCCCACCATTTTCATACAGCAGGCCGCTCGTTTACCGGATATGGCAGCAGCAAATGCATTATCAAAGGCGACTTTTTCATTCACTGACCATTCAATGGCCGTGTTTAATTCATTTGCTTTGGAAAACCGGACCACTTCAGGTAAAATTTCTGAAGAAGGGGTGCCCGGATAAGAGGTCATGATCTGACAGCCAGCCTCAAGAAGGCCTATGGCCATAGCGCCGTTTCCTAATAAAAACTCTTCTTTCATTGTTTAATCCTTATAAAATTAAATGAATGGAACTTATTTAAAGCACGGATTTTAAGCTGTTTCTATGAAAGAACTTGTGCAAACCGGCTGGAGTTCTTTCATGTTTTGTCAAAATTTTCGGTTTTTTGCACAACCCCTGGACGAAAGGGCAAGGCTGCGCATGGCCGTAAATTCGATGAACTTTTTTTACGAAAATGAAGGTCAGACTGCATTCAGGGCAGGCCAATGGGTGATTAAGGATAATGCTAAAGCAGATTTGGCATTATAAATAGTGCAGTGTTTAAAGAGTTTCATAAACTTCTCCATTAATGAAGATAGATACGGTTTATAATAATTGTACCTCGTACACTGTATACGGTATACAGCTTGTTTGTGCAAGTATTATTATAATCGTACTATAGCCAGGGTAAACGCATTTAAACTTGGCATGAATTTTAATTCTTTGTTTTACAGGTACTTATGCAAAACGAGATTTTCATTTGCGTTTACCTTCAAACCGTAACTACCTGAAATCATTAATATGGAAAAGTTACATGCGTTAGCCCTGGTGCTATAGCCCGATAATCGTCCGTCCAATAATCATTTTTTCAATTTCCTTGGCCCCTTCATAGATTTCAAGCACCTTGGCAGCCCTGTAAAACCGTTCAATATCATAATCATCAAAATATCCGTAGCCACCATGAAGCTGAAGCGCTTCATCAACCACCTCAACAGCAATACGGGCGGCATACATTTTTGCCATGGCCGTTACGTGGGTATCCGGCGTGCCGTTATCCAACAGCCAGGCCGCCTTGTACATAATGTTCCGGGCAAGCTCAACTTTGACAGCCATGTCAGCCACTTTAAACTGGACACCCTGGAAACTGCCAATGGGTTTTCCAAACTGTTTTCTTCCCTTTATATGCTTGACTGCCATATCCAGGGCTCCCTGGGCAAGGCCAACCCCATGGGCGCTGACATAGGCCCGGCTTCTGTCAAAAAAGGCCATGAGTTGATGAAAACCATTGCCCTGTTTTCCCAGAAGGTTTTCTTCGGGTACGCGTACATTGTTCAGATAGATGGCTGCCGTATCGGAACAGCGCAGCCCCATTTTGCCATGCATGGGTTCTGCCGTGTATCCCTCTCTGTCGGTTTCAACAATAAAGATACTGTGTCGTTTTGCACTGGATTTTGCATCGGGATCAGTGAGCGCAAAGATAAGCATGAACGTCCCCTTGGTGCCGTTTCCAATCATGACCTTTGAACCGTTAATCACCCATTCATTGCCCTCTTTAACAGCCAGAGTAGAGGCGGAAAGCGTATCCGATCCCGCATCCGGTTCTGTGATGGCGAATCCCATGACAGCATCGCCTGTAAAAATCGGCTCAAGAAACTTTTTACCCTGATCCTGGGTGCCGAAAAGAATAAATTCTTCTGCACCAAAGGTTAAAGAACACAGTTGCTGGCTTATCCCAGGATCAACTTTCCACAATTCTTCCAACACAATGGCCTGTTCCAGATAGCCAAGCCCCGGGCCACCGAATTTTTCAGGAATGAAAAGCCCGATCAAATCGAGTTCTCTTGCTTTCTTAATAATCTCTTCCGGGTAGGTTTCGTTTAAATCATATTCGCGGCCAACCTGTGCCAATTCTCCTTTTGCAAATTCCCGGGCTGCTTTTTGAATATATTTTTGTTCTTTAGTAAGTCTAAAATCCATATCTGTACATCTCCATCCATTAAAAATTGGTTATAAGGGTATATTTCCATGTCTTCTGAACGGTTCGGGCCGTTTTTTGTTTTTGAGCATACGAAGGCCTTTTGCGATCTGGGTCCGTGTCTCTTCGGGTTCAATAATCCGGTCCACCAGCATATTGGATGCAGCATGGAACGGGTTTGAATATTTAAAATTATATTCATCAATTTTTTGTGCCTTAAAGCTTTCCGGATCTTCAGCAGCCATGATTTCTTTTCTATATATAATGTTTATGGCAGCTGCGGTATCCAATACAACCAATTGGGCTACAGGCCAGGCCAACATTAAATCCACACCCATTCCGGCACAGCACATGGCCATGACAGCGCCGCCGTATTCTTTTCTTAAGGCAAGGGTGATTTTGGGTACAGTGGCTTCTGCATAAGCATAGAGCATTTTGGCGCCATGCCGGATAATACCGGCCCGTTCCTGGTCAATTCCTGGGAAATATCCCGGAACATCCACTAAGTTGACCAAAGGAATGTTAAAACAATCACAAAATCTGATAAATCGTGCCGCTTTATCAGAAGAATTATAATCCAGACAACCAGCCATAAGAGAGGGCTGGTTTGCAACTACACCCACACTTTGTCCCTCTATACGGGCTAATCCTGTGATGATGTTCGGGGCAAACCTGGGCAGAATTTCTAAAAATTCATTGTTGTCCGTAACCTCGGTTATGACCTTATGCATGTCATAGGCCTGTTTGAAGTTTGCCGGTACGATATCTGTCAGCGTCGTATTTTTCCGTTCCGGATCATCATTACACTCAAGGCAGGGTGGGGCTTTTTCATGGTTAGAAGGTAAAAATCCCAAAAGATACCGGATCAGTTCAATGCTTTCTTTGTCATCTTTGGTAACAAAATGGGCCTGACCTGTCACACTGCTATGAATATCAGATCCGCCAAGCTCTTCAAGAGTAACAGTCTCTCCTGTGACATCTTTAATAATCTTGGGTCCTGTGATGACCATCTGGCTTTGTTTTTCCACCATGATAATAAAATCGGTCAGGGCAGGGGAGTATACTGAAACACCGGCGCAGGGTCCCATGATGCAGGAGATCTGTGGAATCACTCCGGAGGCTGCCGTATTTCGCAGGAACATGCCTGCAACACCTTTAGATGCAAAAAAACCTTCATGAAGCCGGCCGCCTCCTGAATCGTTCAGGCCGATCAATGGCGCTTTTACCTTTAAGGCTTCATCCATGATCCTGCATATCTTTTGCCCGTGGATCGTTCCCACAGACCCGCCTAGGACAGTGGCATCCTGGGCATAGGCAAAGACGGTTCGTCCATCAATTGTGCCATAGCCAATGACAACACCGTCTCCGGGTACCGCTCTTTTTTCCATGCCAAAATCCACACACTGGCTTTGGGCCAAATCATTTAATTCAACAAAACTTTTCGGATCAAATAAAAGATCAAGCCTCTCTTGTGCGGTGAGTTTTCCTCTGGAACGGTGGCGGTTAATGGCTTTTTCTCCGCCGCCCATACAGGCTTTTTGCTGGAGTTCCTTTAATCGTTCAAGTTCTTTTTCGTGGGTTTTTTCAGCCATGTTCACTGTCCTTTGTAGGGGTTTTGTTGCTTGTTTTTAAAGCCGTTATTGCTTATTTTCAAAGCCATGAACTATTGAATTTATTGTATTTTCATGACAAATCGCTCATAATTGTATACTGTATACAATAGAAGGGTGTCAAGTATAATTTTTTAACAGTGATATCGTGCCGATAATAATGATCAAGTGATTTTTTGGTAACTTGCTTAAGTATTAGTATCCAGGTATAATAATTAGGAATTTCTTGACAAAACCACTTGTTTTGGGATAGCTAAACCTGGAATTGAGATAGATAATAATGAAAAAAATTTTTTACAATTTATTTTGGACAACCCTTGTTTTATGGATTATAATTTTTGGATCCACCTATGCGGGTATAACGTGTGATGATTCAGGATACAATCTATGCTGCAAAACAAGTCCGCTTTCTCAAAAGCCCGGATCGCTGATTTCAACATATCCAAATAGTTCTCGCTGTATGCCGGTGCTTTTCATTCCAGCCAGGAATATCCCGATGGTTAAAGCCCCGATGGTTAAAGCCCCGATGGCTGAAAAGGATTTTTGTTGCAAAACCAAGGCGTGTCCATCTGAAGGCTCTCTTTTTTTAAATACGCAACACTCCAATTTTAAGATGCAGTCTTTAGGTCTTGTTGATATTGGTCAAAATATAGGAAATAAAAATAAAACAATACGTCCTGTTTTTGAACACCACAGATCAATTCAATCCGTTCCTATTTACACCCTCACCCAGAGTTTTCTCTGTTAACGGATCGTTCAAAAACTAAATATCAACAGGCAGGTATGATGATCATCGTGTGTGGTGGGTGTTTATCAGGCATGCTGTGTTCTGATAAAAACTTGATCATTTTAAAAAAAATATTTTGAAAGAATTAAAAATGCCCCAAACAGATCCATTGCCCAATAAGAATGTGCCCGACAAGAATTTGTCCAACAAGAATTTGTCCAACAAGAATTGGACCATACTTTTTTTTACCTGGGTTATCGTCACCGTCTCTACCTTGGGAAGTCTTTTTTTCAGTCATGTCATGGAGTTTGCCCCCTGTGTTTTGTGCTGGTATCAAAGAATATGCTTGTTCCCGCTGGTCATTATTTTAGGAACAGGACTTTTCCCTTTTGACAAGCGTGCTGTGGTGTATGCGTTGCCATTGGCAATTGCCGGGTGGATGACAGCCCTTTACCATAATTTGCTTTATTCAAAAATTATTCCGCAAGATTTGCAACCCTGCAGTCAGGGAGTTTCGTGTACGGAAAAATATATAGATTTGTTTGGTTTTATAACAATACCCATGCTTTCTTTGTTTACGTTTACAATAATTATAATCCTCTTAATACTATTAAAGAAAAGGACATCCTAAATGAAATATAAAATATTTGCAGGTACATGCATTGTATTGATCGGACTATTTGTCGTTACAGGTTTATACTATAAAAAAGAACAAGCTCGAATGTATGATTTTATGGCTCAAAATAATGCTTCCACCTTTGTACGCGAGCATTCCCAAACACTTGGTGATGATGATGCCAAGGTCTTTGTTGTTGAATTTATGGATCCTGCATGCGAAACATGTGCTGCTTTTTCACCCCTTGTTAAACAAATCATGGCAATAAATCCGGGTAAAATAAAATTGGTTCTTCGATACGCTCCCTTTCATGATGGGGCAGACTATTTTGTAAAGATTCTTGAAGCAGCTAAAAAACAAGGGAAATATTGGGAAACATTAGACATTATGTTTAAAACCCAGTCATCCTGGGCAAGTCACAACAACCCGCAACCGCAAAAAATTTGGCAATTTCTTCCAAAAGCCGGTCTTGACCTGGAACAAATCAAAAAGGACATGAAGGATCCGGCAATTTTAAAAATTATTGAACAGGATCTTGCCGATGCTAAAACACTTAATGTTCGAAAAACGCCGGGTTTTTTTGTGAATGGGAAACCTCTTGAAACCTTTGGTCGTGAACAATTGTATCAATTGATTCAATCAGAAATTGATGCAAAGTATTAAACATGATATCTATATTAATTACTTGGATGGGTTTTATACCTTATTCGTTCGTTAGATTTTGGAGAAATTTAAATAGTATGAAAAAAATATTTCTTTTGATGATAATTTCTTTGCCGTTGTTAATTTCGGCTTGCGGGCAAGGGGCTGCTATTTTGAAAGTAGGCGATCCTGCACCGGATTTTTCTTTGGTGGACCGCCAGGGCAAGACCTGGGTTCTTTCTGAACTCAAAGGACAGGTGGTTTTTATTAATTTCTGGGCAACCTGGTGCCCGCCGTGTCTCAAAGAGTTACCCTCAATGCAAAAACTCTACACCTCTCTGCCAAAAGATAAGTTTAAAATGCTGGCCATCTTGAATAAAGACAAAGTCTCGTTAGCAGATTTTGTAACTAAACAAAAAGGGATCACCATGCCTGTTCTTGATGATGCTCAGAATGTAGCCGGTACTAAATATTTTCTGACAGGTCTACCCGAGAGCTTTGTTGTTGATCAACAAGGCATTCTTGTCGAAAAATTTATCGGTCCTGCCCAATGGGATTCACCCCGATATTTTCAAATGATGATGAAATATATAAATAAGTAAGAATTAAGAACATGAAGAGCAAAAATCAAAAAAAAAAGCCAAAACAAAAAAATAAAATTATCCCATTTGTGGTAATCATAATTTTTATCATCCTTGGTATGATTGGCATCGGTCTGGATGAACCTTCACAGATCCTTAACCAGGCAACACAGATTTGTCTGTCTTGCATTGGTATAGGGTAGTCTATGGATGTCATGCGTAAATGGGTTCAGGTCCTGTTTTTTTTTATGACCAATGGGTATTGGAAATTTCCATACACAAGAGCAATATACAAAGGCCCGCTAAAAGTAATTTGTTCGCCAGGGCTTAATTGTTACTCATGTCCGGCTTCAACCACCTATTGTCCGATAGGGTCTCTGCAACAACTTTTTGCAGGGATCAGGATATCTATTGAAACAGGGCAGTTTTTTATTGGGTTCTATGTCATTGGTACCATGGGTGTCATCGGCGGTTTTGTCGGCCGCATGGTATGTGGGTGGGCCTGCCCGTTTGGATTGTTCCAGGAACTTATTCATAAGATTCCCTCTCCAAAGTTTGGGATCTGGCCTGTGCTGCGTTATTTTAAATATGGTCTTTTGATTTTCATGGTGGTTCTGTTGCCACTCTTTGCCGTTGATGAATTTGGAACCGGGGAGCCATGGTTCTGCAAGTATTTTTGTCCGGCCGGTACATTGGAAGCCGGGATTCCGATGATAATACTTCAACCGGCACTGCGTATGAATCTGGGCTGGATTTTTGCACTAAAGGTGTTTATACTTGTCTTTTTTATTGTCTGGGCTGTGTTGTCAAGCAGGCCTTTTTGTCGAACCGCCTGTCCGCTCGGGGCATTTTATGCACTGTTTTCCAGGGTTAAACTGGTCAGGCTGAATCTGGATCTCAATTTATGTACCCATTGTCAAGCCTGCCATGATGTCTGCCCCATGGGTGTCCGTTTCAATGAGTCACCCGATGACCTGGAATGCATCTCATGTCTGGCCTGCACTAAGGCGTGTAAAGCCAATGCGATCAATCTTGAAATCGGTGGTATACCAATTGTTAATCAGCCAAAAAGACCGGAATTAAAAGGAGTATGATAGGCTATTTGCTCATTAGCAATGGGATTAATCGGGCTCTTTTTTGCGGTTAATGCCCTTGCCAAAGAAGAAAACGAGCGGGAAAAAGTGATAGACCATCTGAAAACCGCCCTGGACGAAGTAAAAAATCTTAGCGGACTGTTGCCATCTGCGCATCCTGTAAGAAAATCAGAGATGATAAAGGATACTGGAACCAGATAGAATCATATATTGAAAAACACTCTGATGCGCAGTTCAGTCACGGGATGTGTGATGAATGCTCTGAGAAACTGTATGGAGAAGAAGAGTGGTCTCGGCAGATGAAAAAGAAACGTAAAGATGGGAAGTAAGGATGAAGACAGCAAACTATAGTTGCTTATATTATGTGTATGATACAAAAACCGAAAAACTGTCAGAAAGAACCATTGAAATTGATAAACGGGTGGTTCGTTTAGAAACTCTTGTTGAAGTCGCAAAACTACAACAAATTTTATATGAACCTGAAACAGGACAGGGGACTACGGATTCAGGACACTATGAAATAAAATCAAATTTCTTACCGGAATGGGCAAGGGATCTGCTTTTAACCTAACGAAAATCAAACAAGGAACATGTTTTTATTTCATACCCCTTTGCCTAAAACCCCACTCGAGCCACGTAAACCGCACCTTCGGACTTGCCTCCGGTTAACGGATTATCAAATTCGATGGTATGCGATTTCGCGCTTTCAAACACCGTGCTCAAAAGATCGGTAAATGCTCTTTCCGGGAACCCGTCTGCCCAGAGGCCGAACACTCCGCCGGGCTTCAAATGCTGCGCAAGCTCCCCAAGGCCTTTTTCAGTATAAAACCGGGTGTTCGTATGGTGTAATACGTTCGTTGGCGTATGATCGATATCTAAAAGGATGGCGTCATGCTTATTTTCAGGATTTTCTGGGTCAAAGCTTTTGGGTACGTTTCGGGACAGAGCAAAAAAATCAGCATGTACGAGCCGGCAGCGGGAATCGTTAGTCAAGGTTTTTCCCATCGGAACCAGCCCGTTTTGATGCCACTCGATAACACCCTCTAAATACTCGACAACAACGAGCGACTTTACGCGCGGGTCCTCCAATGCGGCAACCGCTGTATACCCCAGCCCGAGCCCTCCGACCACAACGTCAAGATTTTCTTTTTCCAACAGACCAAGCCCAAGTCCGGACAGCTGAACTTCGGCCTCATGAAACAAACTGGTCATTAAAAAGTGCTCGCCAAGCTTGACTTCATAGATATCAAGCCCCCCAAGTTGTATCAAACGACGGCGTCTCAGCATCAGGTCTCCGATAGGCGTTGGCCGAAAATCCAGTTCCTCGTACATCAAGCTCATTTTATCTCCTCACAAATTTATGCGGCATCCTATCACAGTGACCGCGCAATTTACAGGAGGCTGAATTTATATTCTGAATAATATCCATGTTTTCCACTTTTTTGTTCAAACACTAGCTATCTGAAACGGTCCGGGTCTATCTCAAATCGTTTCATAATTTGTTGTAATGCCTGTCTGTCCATGTGACATTTTTTAGCTGCCTGGGTGATATTACCGTTTGTAATGGAAAGTTTGGCACCGATGTAATCATGGTTAAATTCATGGAGCATTTTTTCTTTGGCATTTTTATAGGGTAGGGATGCAAGGTGCTCAGTGTCAAAATGGATGCGCTTGCTCTTTGGGATGTTCGTGTTATCAATCGGAATATTGGACAATTGCAGGGCATCTTCCTTTGAATAAAGAATACCTTGCACAAGGACGTTTTCCAACTCCCGTACATTTCCGGGCCAGGGATGTTTCATTAACAGATCCATCACATCCAAAGGTATGGTTTTCATTTTTTTTTTCATTTTTTTGCAGTGTTTTACCACAAGATGTTCAGCAATTAACGGGATATCGGTGATCCTGTCCCTGAGGGGGGGCAGTTCAATGGAGAGCACATTGAGCCGGTAGAAAAAATCCTGTCTGAATTCATTATCCGCCATTTTCTGCTGAAGATTCTGATTGGTAGATGCAATGATTCTAACATCTACTTTTTTAATTTTTGTATCGCCTAAAGGTTTGATCTCTTTTTCCTGGAGGACCCTTAATAATTTGGTCTGAATGGACGGGCCGATATCTCCGATTTCATCTAAGAAAATGGTTCCTTTATCTGCTTCCTGGAAAAGGCCTGTCTTGTCCCGGGTTGCGCTTGTAAATGCCCCTTTTTTATATCCGAACAATTCGCTTTCCAGAATATGCTCGGGAATGGTCGGGCAGTTGACCGGGATAAATGCTTTTTTGTTTCGAGGGCTTGCTGCATGGATGGATCTTGCAGTCAGGTCTTTTCCGGTCCCTGATTCCCCGGTGATTAATACAGTGACATCACTTGAAGCAATCAAACTTATTTGATCAAACACCCTTTGCATGGGTTCGCTTTTGCCGATCAATTCAAATGGTCTTGTTCCATTTTCTTTCAGGCGTTTGTTTTCTTTTAACAGCAGGCTTCTTTCAAGGGCCTTTTGGATCTTGAATATAATCTCACCCTGCTCAAAAGGTTTGGGTATAAAATCATAAGCCCCCTTTTTTATGGCTTTTACAGCCGACTCAATGTTTCCGAATGCAGTGAGCATCACCACGGTGATATCGGGGTAATCCTGTTTTAACCGGTCAAGAAGTTCAAACCCGTCCATACCCGGCATTTTAATATCGCAGATGACCAGGTCAAACGGGGTCTTGTCAACGAAGGCCTGTCCCAAAACATTCAGGGCCATGTCTCCGGAAAAAGCCATGGTGACCCGGCAGTCCAACTCAGGTTCAAGGGTACGCTGCAAAAGCCGGGTCATATCCTTTTCATCATCCACAACCAGAATATTTACGGTCATTTAGGTATTGCTCCTGTCTTCTTTAATATTATCTTTTGTCAAGGCAAGCGGAAGACTGATTGTAAAGGCTGCCCCTTTTTCTTTTCGGTTTCTTGCGGTGATATCCCCGCCATGCCGGCGGATAATGCCGTAGCCAACGGACAGTCCTAAGCCTGTTCCTTGTCCCACGGGTTTGGTTGTGAAAAATGGATCAAATATACGTGAAAAATGTTTTTTCCGGATACCTGTACCATTGTCTTTTACCGTTATAAAAATCTGATTGTCACCTGTTTTTTTTATTGCAACCTGAATGGTGCCTTTTTTGTTTACTGCGTGACAGGCATTGATCATCAGGTTAATGATGACCTGGGACAGTTCCTGTTCATTGCCGTATATCATGAGTCGATCTTTTTTCAATCGCTTAAGCTGTATTTTAACATTGCGAAAATCCGTGTGGTTTGCTAAAAACTTGACCACACCATCAATGATAATTGCCACATTCACCAGGCTTTTTTCCAAGGTTCCTTTTCTGGAAAAAGAGAGAAGATCCGAAACAACAGTCTTACAATTTTTCACATGCTTTTCAATAGTTTTAAGATCTTCTTCAAATTCAGAGTCTTCTTTTAACATCAACTGGGTATACCCAAGGATAATCCCCAGAGGATTGTTGATTTCGTGGGCCACACCTGCGGACAATTCACCAAGAGCGGCAAGTTTATCAGCCTGGGCAATCTGCTGCTCCATCTGTCTTTTGTCATTAATATCTTTGATGATAAAATGAAATGTTTTACCGCACCCAAAGGCACCATAATCCACACCACCTGTGATAAGAACCCTGATCTGGGAATAATCGGGCCTTAAAAAATCGGTCTCGTCATTTAAAATATATTCTCGAGTTTCAAGCAGGTGCTTTATTCTTTTCCATTCAGAGCCTTGAGCCAGAAAATTTTTTAACCCCATTTGGTTCGCCAGCATATCTTCTTTTTTGTACCCTGTCAGGGTGACGCCGGCCGGGTTGATTTCCGATATGTTAAATTTTTCATCGGTTACAAGAATGGTATCCAGTGACTGTTCAAAAATTCGTCTGGCTTTGTGTTCGCTGCTTGTCAGCTTTTCCGTTCTCTCAACGACCTTGTGCTCAAGGGTCTGGTTAAGATCCACAAGTTTGATATGGGTTTCTTCAAGTTTTTTTCTGCCGGAAAGTATTTTTTCGTTAATATTCCAGCTCTGGTTGAAAAAAAGCGTGATTAGACCCACAAGCATAAAGGATACCGTATTTATGCTGCCCGAATAAGAGCTGATGGCATGCCAGGTTTCAGCCGTGGAAGTAAGAATGAGAAATTGTCTTAAAATATGACCAAAAGATCTTGACAGGGCAAACACTGTGAATCCTGTACTGATCCACAATAGATATAAAAAGACCGCATTGTCGGGGTCCATCTCTCTCAACAGCCTTGCCTTGTAAAGACAAAGAAATGCAATCACCACCATGAAAACGGATCCTATAACATCTATTGCCAGTATGGGAATAAACGAAGCGATCATGGCGTATCCTTTTTTTTGATCACCTGCCTTTGTTCATTAACAAGGCTTGAAAGTCCTTTATAAAGAAAAAACATGGCAGGAACACAAAGAAGATGATCCAGTTTTAAAACATAATAGAACCAGGCAAGAACAGTTGAACCATTGTTTGCAATAACTTTTATCTGGGTTAGGGAAATATTTTCTATTTTCACAGCTTGAATCTGGTTATCAAAAAAATGGGCTGTAAGGGCGTCAAGGTTCCAGAGGATAAAAAAGAAGGCTGAATATTGAATCAGACGCCAGCCTTTTTGTTTGTCCAATCCCTTACCTGTAATGGTAAAGATAAGGACAACCATGGAAAAAAGGAAAAAAAGATGGCCTATCTGATGGGTGACAATGCCTTCTGAATTTGCATGAAGCTGAGTGGCATATGCATCAAGGGGCAGTAAAATCCAGCCCGCAAACACCATAGCAGGTATGAACCTTATTGTTTTTTTTATGCTATGCCAAAGCGTTTTTAACATGTGGTTTTTTTAGTATGATTTTAAGGATATAAAATAAAATAAACGAAAATATAACACAAACAACAAACCAGAGCAGGGAACTTACATTCACCTGGGAAGATCCAAAAGAAAATGAAAACACCCATTGTGTGCCAAACCTGTTTAACAGGTTTTGGGGTGTGTAAATGGTTGTGACATAGGCAGCCGTCAATAACATAGGAAGGACATTGGTAATAAAATTTTTTAACAGTCCTTCAAAAAAATAGTCGTAGTAGGCACGGTTCAACTGGGCCTGGTCTATGTTTTTGGCAAGGGCTTTGCCTTTTTCTCTGTCAGGCTGTTTCATTGCTTCTTCCCTGACACTCTGCCAGTGTTCAAAATCCTTTTTTAATGTAACAAAACGTTTGGTTTCATAAAATTTTGCATTAAGTCTTGTTATGCCCACAACCAGACCTGCAAGGACAAATATCACAAAGCCCGGGCCCAGTATTTCAAGTGGAGAAAACAAGGTGTCAAGGGATATCACGGCAAAGTTTAACAAAACTTGAATCTGTTCCCATACCCTGTCTAAAAAATCATTCATAAGATGTTCCTTAAAATGAAACCCGTGGCTGATATTATAGTATAGAGTCTCAGTACACGGGTTTCAAGGTTGATTTGTTTTTAATCTAAAGATTAGATCCAGATTTCAATTTTGAAAAATCTAAAGAACAAGAAAAACAATGTAGCAGCCAGAACAACCTTTAAAGTCATTTCCGAGAACAGTTTTTGGGCACGGCTACCCAGCATACCGCCTGCAAATCCACCGATAATGATACAGATGGCCAGGGTCATGTCCGGCAGGTATCCTGTCATCAGATATCCGATAAATGATCCGATACTGGAGAAACAGGTTCCGATCAAAGAGATGGGCACGGCCACATACATGGGAAGCGCACCTAAAGTAGTCATGGCAGGAACTAAAAGAAAACCGCCGCCAATACCGAATGATCTTGAAACGATACCAATGACAACACCAAGCATTGCGAAAAGCAAGGGGTTGATTTTAAATTCTTCGCCCCAGAATTTAAACCGATAATCCATGATACCTGTTTTAACCGGCTCAATGCTGCCCATTTCAGCTGAACGGCCCTCGGCTTTTGCTGCGGCAATTTCATCGTTAAATTTTTTGGTCATGGCTTTGATGTTTTTTCTTTTATTCATGGCGCTAGGGGTCATTTCCAGCAGGGTCTTGACTCCCATGATGATCACGAGAACTGCCAGCCATTCTTTATAGGCTTTCATGGGAAGAACGGCGGATACATATTTACCCAGCCAGATGGAACCGACAAAAATACCCACACCAAAGGAGAGTCCCACAGGCCATGCAACGCGTTTTTCAACCACGGCATACCGGTAGAAAGATCCCAGGGGAGAAAACAGGGTGAGTGCCATATTGGAGGGTTTTAATACATTGGCTGCATTGATGCCCACAGGGCCCATGGTGTTAACAACCAAGACCTGGAAGGCCGCCATGAGCATACCACCTGCCGCACCTATCATGGAGAAATAGGTTCCAACAAGGATAGCACCAATAACAATCCATAAAGGATTCATATACCGATACCCTTTGGAGAGCCAGAAACCGTTTTTTTCAACACTATAATCTCCGATTTTAGCACCGTTTACATATACATCAAACTGAGTATCGGGCGGAGTGTGCCTGAAGGATTTAAAGGAAGCCGTAAACTCACCGGTTGCTTTGTCGAGTTTTACATTTGTGTTTTTGTCCCAGTAATTTCCTGATGACTGATCACCAATAACCGTTCTTGAAAAGATAACGACTTTACCCTTTCTGTTGCCTTCTTTAACAATGGTATTGATACCATAAGAATTCTCATTGGCATACCTGAAAAAATTCCACTGCTCGTCTGACTTGATTGGGCCCATCATGGAACGGGCAGTATCATCCACATCATTAAATTTTTTATTCAGATAGAACATGGTCGTGCTGTAGATTCCCTGTCCTTTTTTGAGAAGAACGGAAGGTCCGCCAAATCTTTTCTTGTCCACTTTACCAAATTGTTCCGGTACATTGGTGAGCATATAGTATAGAGGCGGAATCTTAGTATCTAAAGAAAACCCTCTTTTTTTACTCTCTTTTTTAAACTTTTTTATTTCATGAACACCCGTGGTATCGCCAGGTGCAAACATGTCCTGCTGGGCAATGGCTATATATAGGTCCTGGCCCGGCGTGATCTTGCCTTTAATCTCTACAATATCTCCTGCTTTATAAGAGGATGCTGATATGCTGTTTGCAGCATATGATCCTGACGCGGCAAATAGTAAAACCAATGCCATCATAATAAAATGTGGAAAAACTTTTTTCATTTGACTCTCCTTTTTTTTAAAAAAACAAACACGTGGATTATAAATTAAAATATCTGACAGCCAGTTTTGCCCCCAGATAGCTTGTAATTCCTGATATTGCCATATAAATGAACAGATCAAACAGACTCAGTGAAAATGCAATTTTAACAAGAGACCCTGTGATATTCAGGATTGAAAATGTTGCGGCTCCCCCGCCGATTCCCAGAACAAATGAAAAAACCGGCACGTTTGCAATCTTTTCTTTCAATACTTCCACCATCCTGTAGCCTGTCATTGCACCGTTAAAGGCAACAAAGAACGGGATGATAAATAAAATTTTTTCCATGGTGATGAAGGTCGAACAAAAAGCGGCAAGGACAAGTGATCCCCCGACCCCTGCAAAAACCGATTTTAAAGCTGCTATTGTCATTTTTTTAGTCTCTCTTTTTTAAGTTAACCCGGATAGCTCACGAGTCGAATTTGTTTTAGCTGCGGGTTGCAGATCATTTGTAGTTGTCTACTGCAAATGGCCTGGAGCGAAGCAGATGGAATAAATTCGGCTCGCCCTGAGGGTGATACTTCGTCACTATAAGTTGATTGAAAAATCAACTTTAACTCTTTGATAATATTTAAGTGTTTTTCCAAGATACTAAAGTCTCATGAAATGTCCGGGTTAGAGTCCTGTTTGACATAAGCTTTATGCAGGACGGGCAAAGGTGATGGTGTTCTTTTGTGTCAGGGTGGGGGTGCGTGATTTCCTGCACATGTCTCAAAAAACTGGCCGTTGCGTACATATTGCCGCATCCTTCACACTGCTCCAAAGGCAATTGCCCGATGATCTCCCCTTTTATGGAAATCGTCCTGACACTGTCCTGATCATTCACTTTGATAATATCGGTCGGACAAAGATTCGCGCAGGTTCCGCACCCGATACAATGACCTAATTCGGGCATAATGCGGCTTTTGTTTTTATTTTTCACCATTTTCAACGCAGAAGCCTTAACGATTTCATTGCAGACCCTGATACACAGACGGCAGTTGATACATCCATTTGGCTGTGGTGTGACGGGTACGTCAAATTCTTTTGCAAGATTTCTGATTCTGGATGAATCCGGAGCCATCTGCAGCAAATTGTTAAATGATTTTTCCCGGTTGAACCGTACAAGTTCGGAATCTGTTTTTATTTCAAGGTTTTCTTTAACTTTAAGGATACACGAGAGCATCACAACCTGTTTGCCGCCAGTTGAAATTACCTCAACCCCGCAAAGTTTACATGATCCGGATGGTCTCAGGGCTGGATGAAAACATAGATGGGGAATTTTAATCCCGTTTTCCTTTGCCGCAGCAAGGACGGTCTGGTTCTCTCTCACGCCAATTTTTTTTTTGTCAATAATAATATCAATCATGGGCTGGGTCTCCCGTAGTAACCACCAGGCCAGATACCCAAAACCCTGATAAAAGCTGTAGCGCTTTTTCTACAGTTTGGTCCTGGTCGATGGTGCGAAATGAGCCGGAACAACCTTCTAAAATGTCTTTTGTTTTCATACAATCAATTCCAAACAATCCTGGGGCAGCCTATGGGTTCCTTTTTCGTCCAGGCTGACTTCAATCAATGCATCGGGGTCATTGATCATGGTGTCAGGGTCTGTAATAAATCCAAAAACACCTAAAAAATCGTCCATATAGGGTTCCCAGGCTTCATCTGTGGATTTTTGAAATACTTTGATTTTGTCGCCTCTTTGGAATGGCATGGTGGCATCCTTTTTTTTATATATGAAATAATATTCAAAATCAGTCTAATATTTCATGTTTTGTCAAAACCTCCGGTTTTTTGCGAGCCCCCTGATCGAGGGGGGGGCAAAGCTGTGCATGGCCGTTATTTTTGTTTTGATCCTTGTTGCAATTGGGGCCGACCAGCAGGGCTAACGCATGTAACTTTTCCATATTAATGATTTCAGGTAGTTACAGTTTGAAGGTAAACGCAAATAAAAATCTTGTTTTGTATAAGTACCTGTAAAACAAAGAATTAAAATTCATGCCAAGTTTAAATGCGTTTACCCTGGCCGAGCAGGCCGTGTTTCAACATTGGTTTTTGCACTTAATTTGCGCTGGCAGGTATTGCACAGGAGCCTTTTGGGGGTCACCTTTGTCAGCCTGCCTGTTTTTTGTGAAATAAACTGCATGTACTGGGTTGAGGGTAAAACGGCATTGCATTCTTCACAATACTGGATATCCTGGGAGTTCAATATCGTACCGCATAGTTTTAACTTCCGTTTGCCGTTTTTTTCTTCAATGACAATGGCTTTGTTTTCACAATTGGCAGCACAGGCCCCACAGGTAATACAATTTTTTTGTGTTGCGCGAAAATCGGTTTTTGTGGGATTATCAAAATCCATGTACCCGAATTTTAAAGCATCTATCCCCATTTTATCTTTGCAGACCTCCACGCATTTGCCGCACCTTCTGCAGATATCACACCGAAGACATCGATAGGCCTCCTTGCGGACACTTGCCTCATCATATCCAAGTTCCACCTGTTGAAACGTGGTTCGTCTTCGATCTATATTCAACATGGGCATCTTGGGGTATTCAAGGGTCATTTTTCGGCCGGCCGACATTTCAATGGGTGTTTCAATATTATACCGGACAGGGATTTTCGGCATTCTTGGCTGGGGAAGATGATTAATATACCTGTCAATTGCCTCTGCTGCCCGTTTGCCTCCTCCGATGGCTTCAATTACCGTTGCCGGTCCGGATACGGCATCTCCTGCGGCAAACACACCCGGCATGGCGGTTTCCATGCTGGCATGGTTGACTTCAATGGTGCCTCTTTTTGTCCATTTTATCCGGTCAAAGGCCTGCAGCCCGTCGTCATCTACATATTGGCCAATGGCACAGATCACGGCATCAGCTTTTATAATGAAATTTTGACCCGCTATGGGAGAAGGGGCCAGTCTGCCGGATCCTTGTTTTTTTATCAATTCGGCCTTAATGCAATCAAGACCTGTAATAATATTGTTTTTTCCCTGTATTTTTTTGGGAATGGTTAAAAAAGAAAACTCAATGCCTTCTTCCTGTGCCTGTTCAACTTCTTCTATATCCGCCGGCATCTGGTTTCTGGATCGTCTGTAGGCAATGGTTACTTTTTCAGCGCCCAGCCGAAGACTTGTTCTTGCCGCATCAATGGCAACGTTTCCACCGCCAATTACCGCCACATGTTTGCCCGGTGCATGGTGATCGCCCAGGGCCACATCCTTTAAAAACGTGACGGCATCCAACATCTGTGAAAACTCTTTTTCCCCTTTTACATCCAGATTCCATGACTTATGGGCACCAACAGCGATGAAAAAAGCGTCCGTGCCCTGATCTTTCAATTCTTCAAAGGTGACATCCTCACCGAACCTGGTGTTATAGGAGATTTGAACCCCAAGGTCTTCAATCATGGCAACTTCACGGTCAATGACCTCCCTTGGTAAGCGATATCTAGGGATACCCACCATGAGCATACCACCTGGAATGGGAAGGGCTTCTATGATTCTTACCTTGTATCCCATAAGCGCCAGGTAATATGAAGCTGACAGGCCGCCGGGCCCCGCCCCTATAACGCAGACCGATTTTCCGTTATATTCTTTTTTCTCAGGATTTTTATACTCCCGGTCAGACATGGCCCGCTCGGCTGCAAAGGCTTTTAAAAATTTAATGGAGACCGGCGTGTCAATCCTGGAACGGACACACATCATTTCACAGGGTCGTGTACAGATGAGGCCGCAAACCCACGGTAATGGATTGTCACGCCGGATCACGGCAATTGCCTGTGCGTCCTTACCTTCGGCGATTAAGCTCAGGTAAGTCGGGATATCAATCCCGGCCGGGCATGCCATCTGGCAGGGTGACGGTGCTAGTTTCCCACAATCGTGGGAAGGGCAGTTCCTTGATTCAATATGACTTTGGAACACCTCCCTGTGCTGTGCTATAAGACCCTTTATAATTTTACCGGTCTCAAGGTTTTGCACAGAACTTTTTGTATAAAAATATTCTTGGATAAGAGAATCAATGGCCAAAAGATGATCCTTACCTGCTGCGCCTTCGGCAATCTCTTCTGTCAGCAATAAAATCTGTTCAGAGATTCTCCTCCCCTTAGGATCAGTTAAAGAACCGATCTGCCGGGAAAGATAGATTATGGTTCTTCGAACCGGACAGGTTTTTTGTGCCATTTTTACTCCTATCTCGATTGGTATTATTAAAAACTGCTGTTTTCAAGGGATGCAATAGATGCTGCATGCCGTTCACGAAGGACCTGGGTCATCTCTTCCACATTGCCGAACTTCAGGCATCCTGTGGTACAGGTCGTGACACAGGCAGGATTTAGTCCCGCATCGATTCTATCCTTGCAATAATCACATTTTTCAACTTTTCCCGTATCAGGGTTCCACTGTGGCGCGCCCCAGGGGCAGGCTGATACGCATGTTTTACACCCCACACAAAGATCTTTATCAATAAAAACAATGCCATCCTTAACTCTTTTCTGCATGGCACCTGTGGGACAGGCAGAGACGCACCATGGGTTTTCGCAGTGAAAACAAGGCATGAAAATAAAGGATGTTTTCGGCAGTCCATTAATGAATTCAGGACCCACCTGGATGATCTGACAGGGTTTCGGGCCCACTGGAAGATTCTTATTAGACTTGCACTGGACTTCACATGCATGGCATCCGATGCATTTTTTAATGTCCTGGAAAAGATAATATTTACTCATTTAAAAGCCTCCGCTTTTGAATCTGGTTTCGTATTGTTTTCAATGTTAAAGTGGGTTAGGCCCGGTATCAAATTAAAATCATCCAAAATTTGAACTGAACTCGATATAAGCTTAAACCGGGCATACATTTAATTTCAACGGATGATTTATTTATCGGTTTTGTGCCTTAACCGATACAAAGGTATCGTGATAGGCAGGACTTCCGCCAACCTTGTCAGTGATGTTCTCCTGGATAAGCGCATCAGATAACCCTTGTTTATAGGATCGTTTGGCACGGGCACCTTCATGCCCAAAACCATGAACCATGAAAACAGCTTCAGGGTGGATAAAATTAGTAACAAAGGCTTTAATCCGGCCTTTTCCAACAGCGGATTGGACTTGGACATAGTCGTTGTTTTTAATACCAAGGGCAGCGGCTTTTTTTGTATTGATCCAGAGCAGGTTTTCTTTTTGAAGCTCGTTTAGATATTCAACATTCTGTGTGGAGACATGGGTGTGGATGGCTGAACGTCCCACCACCAGCCTGAACTTACCCTCACCCGGGGTCTTCACCGGTGTGTATGCTGGAAAGGATTCAAATCCCGCATCTTCTAATAAAGAAGATTTGAATTCGATTTTTTTGGATGGGGTTTTAAACGGCAGTCCGTTTTTTCTATCATAAAAGATCTGTTCAGAACCATAGGCAACAAAGCCCTTCTTTTTGAAATCCTGTCTTGTAAATCCTGTGCCTTCAAGCTGCCAGTCCACAAGTTCGTCCATGCTCTCGTACGGGAAAAAATCACCGATTCCTAAATTCTCACCAATTTTTTTTAAGATCATGGCGCCTTCCATGGTGTCATAACGGGGCTCAACCGCTTTTTCCCGCAACAACATCTGGGGCTTTAAACCGTTGCCCTGCATGATGCAGTCAGTTCTTTCCAAATACATTGATTCCGGCAGGATGACATCAGAATACCAGGCAATGTCTGAATAGTTGATATCAATGGAAACTAAAAGGTCCAGCTTTGACAGGGCCTTTTTGGTCTTTGTGGTATCGGCGATGGACATTAAGGGGTCCATTCTGTATGCAATCAATGCTTTCACAGGGTAGGGATCGGCTGTGAGGATTGCATCCGGAAGCATCTGGGCCACACCGTGATTGGGGTCTGGTAAGGGGAACTCTTTTGTCCCGACCTTGTCACACCGTCCCACCTCAATTTTGGGAAATTTTTGTTCGGTGAGTTTTCTGGCTGGCTTTTTCCCGAGATACCCCGGGCCTTTTTTAATAAAAAGCCCGCCCTGGGCTTCTATACTTCCCATAAGCGCGTTTAAAATAAGCAGGGATCTTCGCATGTAAATTTCATCCACATGATTGGCACCCCTGTATCCGTAATGGAAAATCACAGAGGGTTTATCCTGGCTCATTTCTCTTGCCAGAGCTATAATTTGTTCGGCATCAATTCCGGTCTCTTTCTGGGCCCATTGAGGGGTATAGTCTTCCACAAACTCCTGGAGTTCGGAAAAGCCGTGAACCCAGGTGTCAACAAAAGCTGCATCATAGAGCCGCTCCTTTAAAATTACATGGATCAAGGCATAGTTGAGCGCAAGATCGGTTCCCGGTCGTATCATCCAGTACCGGTGGGCTTTGGAAGCCGTCACATTGACCCTCGGATCGATATAGGTCAGTTTTGCACCATTTTCCAGGGCATGCATCAGGGTGTTGACTTCTTTCAGATTAATGGACTCAAAGATATTTCTGCCGTAAAGAACAATGTGTTTGGTTTTTTTATAATGGATTCCAATCTGGCCGTCGTTAATGCCGAAAAGGGAGCGACAGGCCGTATTAACAGATCCCTTGCACAGTGCATCGTGGGTGAAATGGTTGGGTGATTTAATGGCTTTTAGAAACGTCTTACTCACATGGGTAGCCATCTGGGTCCTTTCCATTAACGCCACGGAATGACCGCCATCCTTTTTAATAATAGCAGAAAGCTTGTCAGACACATAGGCAATGGCTTCATCCCAGCCGGCTTTTTTCCATTTTCCGGACCCGCGTTCCCCATCCCGGATTAAAGGCGTTTGGACCCTTTGGTCATCATAGAGCAGGTTTTTCCCGGCAGACCCTCGGGGGCATAAACTGCCGTCAATTCCTGCGACATGCGGGTTTCCCTCTATAAAATCCACATGCCCGTCTTTGACCTTAACTTTGATGGGACATCTGATAGAACACATGAAGCATAAACTAAAAACGTCTTTATTCATTATATTTTGCCTCCTTAGCAAACTAATATTTTTTTTAATATCATTTCCCCCTACATAGCCATAAGTATGCCAAGGCAAAAAAAGGCGATAAAAATTTGATTTCCAACAAAGCAAGTATTTGAAATTAAAAGCAATATTTTTTTTACTAAAAGAAAGGTCTGTTTTGATTAGGATGTGGCCGTGTTTATCTTAAGAAAGAGGATTTATCGCTTAAAAATCTTGAAATTCAGTGTTTACAGGGCTTTTAAAGAGAATTGGTGCGAAGACGCAATAAAAATAAAGCGCAATAAAAATATAGCACTGCGTTTTTTTTATTGCGCCTGGAAAAGCTGGAAATCATTCGTTAAAAGAGACCTTACCCCTTAATCTCTTTGTCAGGCCATGCTTTGTTTTGGAATCCACTCTCTTTTTTGTCGCATTTTTTGATGGCCTGGTGGGTTTCCTTTTCTTTTTGATTTCCATGGACTTTAGAATTAAGGCTTTTAGTCTTCCAAGTGAATCTTCACGGTTTTTTTCTCTTGTTCGGAAACGCTGTGCCTTGATAACAACAATGCCGTCTTTTGAAATGCGTTTGTCCCGGAATTTGAGGAGTTTCTCTTTCGCAGCATCCGGCAGGCTTGATACGGAAATATCAAACCGTAAATGAACCGCACTTGATACTTTATTGACATTCTGGCCCCCGGCTCCCTGGGCCCGGATGGCTTCGAACCGGATTTCATTTTCCGAAATGCTTATTTGTTCAGATATTTTCAACATAATCTTTTGGAGTCTCTTTTTTTTGCATACAGTCCGGATTATTTTTTGCGCAATCCCCTGAACCAGAAGCCAAGGGCGCGCATGGCTGTTAGTGAATTCAATAAAAAATATACTACAACAAAAAAATATACAAAACAATTATTGGTTTAATATAATACTTGCTTTGAAATTGTAAATTTCAGAGCAAGTATTAATTATTGAGAAGCAGGATGGCACTTTACAGTGCGTTAAAACTCTTTAAAATCTTTGTCATCATCAAAGGGAATGACTCGGTTCGGTTTAACTTCCTTGATATGATGTGCAAGTATTTTGTTTTTACCCGGTTTTTGGGGCCTTGCACTGGGTGATGATGCTGTATGCATAGCTTTATGGTGGCTCTGGATATTCTTTTGGGCTTTTTCCCCGGTGATCAGGGCAACAAGATCTCCCACAAATTCTCTGAGCTGTTCTGCCTGGGCATTCATTTCTTCAGATGCTGCCGCGGATTCTTCTGCATTGGCTGCATTCTGTTGAACAATTTTATCCATTTCAGAAATAGCCGTGTTCACCTGCTCTATTCCATTGGACTGCTCATGGGATGCATGTGATATTTCCGAGACAAGATCACCCACTTTGGCTGTACTTTCTGCAACGCAGCTGAAAGCATTATTTGTGTTTAAAACAAGTTCGGATCCCTGGGTTACCTTTTTTACAATGCCTTCGATCAACCCGGCTGTCTCTTTTGCCGCGTCAGCAGCTCTCAAGGCAAGGTTTTTGACTTCATCGGCCACCACGGCAAAGCCTGCTCCTGCTTCTCCGGCACGGGCAGCCTCAACTGCGGCATTCAATGCCAGAAGATTGGTCTGGAACGCTATTTCATCAATGGTTTTTATGATCTTTGAAGTCTCTTCACTGGCTTTAGAGATATCTTCCATGCCTTGGGCAGCCATTTCAGCCTCATGGGAGAGTGCGCCGGCCCGGGTTTCAAATTTCTGCATCAGTTCATTCATAAAAGCGACATCCTTTTGAATGAATGCTTCATCCACAATAACCCTTTTAAGCATGGTTTCGTATTTTCCAACCGTTTCTTCGACCTCTTGTAACTGTTTTATTTCAGATTCATCGCTCACTTCTTGTTTAACTGCATTGAGATATCCTTTAAAAAATCCAAGCTCTTTTTCCATTATCCCGACATGGTTCGGGTTTTTATCCAGCAAGAATTCAACCTCGGCATGTGCAGCTTTTAATGCATGAATTTTTGCTGCTGACAGGTACTCAACAATGGTAGTCTGGTAGTTGATTTCTTCAAAATCAGTTCCTTTGTTTTCAGTCTTGGCAAGAGACGCTTTGTGGTGTTCTGTCAGGACTTCGAGTTTTTCGTCGAATTGTTCTGCAACTTCGTTCAGTTTTTCTTTCCCCGACTCAACTTCATGATATGCCGTCACCACATCGCCCAATTTGTTTTCATATTCATTGACTATGGGTTGCAGTTTTTCAACCATGCCCAATTGCTTATCTGATAGAAATGAACTTATTTTAATATTATTTAGATCTGTCTTGAATTTTTTAAGAAGCTTTTTTATCGCATCTGTCTGCGTTTTTCCATAGGCTTTATTTTCAATGCCATAGAGCAGAAAACTATTCTGAGTTGTGGTCGTTTCACCCACCATCATGTCCAGGTCTAAAAAGGCTGTTTCAATATGAGAGAACCCGTTTAAGTTCCCAATATAAATGTAGGCGCCGATGCCAAGTATTGTGGCCAGCATGATCATACTGCCAAAACTTGAATACAATTTGACATTAAGGCCGGCCCGGCCAAAGAAACCGCTTCCGACAGCCACAGAGATAAAGAGACCGAAAACACCAAGAATAGAAACAAATACCCAGAAGGTTCCTGAAAGATTATTTTTTTTATCTGAAAGCTGATCTTTTGTACCAGTATTTTTTAACCAATCGGTTTTGAGCAGGTTTATTGTAGCATTGTCTGCAAGGAGTACGGGAAGTGCTTTGATTTGAACACTTTTTTTTGTACTATTTTTATCTTTGCTGTACTCTTTTGAGTCTCCATGTCCTTTTTGGGCCATGGCATTCATGGCCCTGGCAGGATTAGATTCAACCCTAGCAAGAGTTTGTGCGATGGGCAGCTGTGGCAGCCACTCAACTTTTCCCGTACCCACATCATAAACAGCACCCATGACTTTTACCTTGCCGGAGTTGACAAGCCTGCGTGACGAAGGACTTTTCATGAAAAGATCCTGGGCCCCCTGCCAGACATTTTCTATAATGGCCGCAGGGATAATATCATCGCCATGTATATTGGGGTTTTGTGCCATGGCTCTTTTTACGGCAGGTATAATATTGTCCACCAACGGCGGAATATTGCGCTCCAAAGCATGGCCTGTCCCAAGAACTGCATGGGTCACAGCAGTCACGGCACCGCACTGTTTGTGGCCAAGGATGACCAGCACCGGTGTGTTTACGTGGGCCAGCCCGTATTCAATTGAACCGGCTTCATCCGTATCCACAACATTGCCTGCGACTCTGATAACAAAGATATCCATGATACCGGCATCAAAAATTCTTTCCACCGGAACTCTTGAATCTGAACAGGTAATCACCGTTGCAACACTAAAAGAAAGTTTAAGAGTGATTTTGGTATGTTCTTTAAGTGGGTGGAACTGCCGCTGCGGTTTGCTTTTTCTGAAAATATATCACCATATATTGAGGTGCCATAAAGTTCTTTCTCCGTTGTTTCTTTGGTGAGTGAAAAATTGTTTTCATATTTACCGCCTAAAGAATGGAGATGGATCGAGAATAGTAATACGATAGTCAGAATACTTATTTTTTGATACCAAACTATTTTCATGGCATAAGGCTCTAAAAAACGATTTTAAGATATGGATGGGAATTTTGTAATTCGCCATCCCGATTAAGAGGATTCGTTTGTTCGGTCAAACGTTTTAATACGAGAATTCAATGTTTTATCGAGAATTTAAGGGGGGTCTTCATATTCAAACCAATTTTTTATGGAATAGTTTATCACACAATGTGATATAAAACAAAAGTGTTTTTTGATGCAAAAAAAAGAATTATATCGCATCAGAAGGGAAAAAAGGTAATGACCAAGCCCAGACAATTGACCAGTATACTGTGGATATCAATGATATCGCTTTGCGTTATCATTGTCTGCCTGATGGTGTATCTGTGGATTGGCGATGAAATTCGAAATGCCCAATTTCAAATTGACAATATCAGGCAAACCTATATCGATTCTCAAAAACAAATGATTAAAACACAGGTCAAGAAGGCTGTTGACTATGTTCGACATGAACAATCGCTTATTGAAAAGCGCGTCAGGTCGGAAGTGAAATCGCGTACATATGAGGCCTATGGAACTGCATTATATCTTTATAATTTACATAAAAGTACAAAATCATTAAAACAGATTAAGAAGGTTGTTCACGATGCACTTTATGCCTGTTCGTGGGATGGTGGAAAAGGGTATTATTTTGCAGAAGATATGCAGGGCACCGAATTGATAAACAGAAACAACCCTGAACTTGAAGGGGTTAACATAATGAATATTCAAGACGGTAACGGCACCTATATCATGAAAGTGATCATTGCTGCTGCAAGGTCTGCTGAGCAGGAAGGGTATTGTTCCTATTTTTGGAACAAACCAGAATACCCCGGCAAGCTTGTTCCAAAAGTATCCTTTGTAAAATATTTTAAACCCTTTGACTGGGTGATTGGCAATGGAAAATATATTGTTGATGAGGAAGAAAAGATAAAAAAAGAGGTCATAGAACGGATAGAACAAATTCGCTATGGTTCAGATGGGTATGTTTTTGCAGCTACATGGGATGGTGATAGCCTGTCCGGTCCTTTCAAAGGTAAAAACATGCGATATATTGTTGATTCCAATGGCGTTAAAATTGTTGACAGATTGATCCAGGAGGCCAGATCGGGTGGTGGGTTTGTTGAATATACGGCACCAGGATTCAAAGGCCAACCGCCGGCGTCAAAAATAAGCTATGCAGAATCCATTGATGAATGGGAATGGTATATAGGGACAGGTGTGTCCATCGACGCAGTTGAGAATGAGATTATTCAAAAGCGATTAGAAGTAAAAAGAACTATTCAGGCGCTGGTTAATAAATCGGCAGGCGTGTTATGTGTGTTCATCCTCATTTCATTTGTGCTGGTCCGGTTTATTTCTGTGAAAATTAAAAAGAATCTGGATATGTTTATTGAGTTCTTTAAACGCTCGGCAAGCCAGGCAATACCGATTGATCAGGAAAAGGTTATGTTCAGCGAATTTCAGTCTCTGGCTGTTTCGGCAAATGAAATGGCTAAAGAACGACAAAATAGTGAAAAAGCGTTGCGCGAGAGTGAAAAAAAATACAGGCATCTATTTCAACATGCACCCACAGGCATATATGAAATTGATTTTGTCAAAGGCAAATTTATCAATGTAAATGATGTGATGTGTCAATTCTCCGGATATTCGGAATCTCAATTTCTATCTATGGATCCAAAAGATCTTTTTTCCCGGGAGACATTGGCCAGGTTTGATAAAAGATTTAAAATGCTTTTTAAAGGCGAGGAATTAGAGGATACGATTGAAGCAGATCTCATAAGTAAAGATGGTGAATTAATCCGTATCATCATGGCCAGCGATTACATACTTGATGGTGATAGACTAAAAGGTGCCCGCGTGGTTGCCCATGATATTACAGATCTAAAGCGTGTGGAAAAAGAAAAAATTCAAGCTGAAAAAGTCGCAGGAGAACAAAAAAAACTGGTCATGGTCGGCCGGATCGCAGGTAAACTGGCCCATGATTTTAATAATATTTTAGGTATCATTATGGGTAACACAGAACTGTTGCTCATTGACAGTAAAGAACTGGAAACTAAAAAGAAGTTGGAATTGATACTGAATCAAACCTTGAGGGGGAGAAATTTAACTAAAAACTTAGTTGCCTTTGCAAAAGATCAGGAACCCAGACAGAAATTTTTCAAAATTAATGAAAAAATAAATCTGGTTTTGACTTTGATGAAAAAAGATTTGGAGGGTATTGCGTTAGTTAGGGATGATGATAGTGATGTGCCGGATTTGCTTGCTGATCCGGGAATGATTGAACATGCTTTAGTCAACCTGATACAAAATTCAATCCATGCTTTAAGCATGGTAGAGTATCCTAAGATAATTATCAAAACATATAGTAAAGGTGATAATATCTTTTTTGCGATTCAAGATAACGGCTGTGGTATCCCTGAGGGATATCTGAAAAGTATTTATCATCCGTCTTTTACCTTAAAAGGCAGCAGGGATACAGCCGGGGCGTATAAAGATGATATTAAAGGAACAGGCTATGGCATGGCCAATGTAAAAAGATACATCGAGCAGCACAGAGGTATTATTTCAGTTGATTCGGAGCCTGGGGTTGGAACCAGATTTTTAATCAGCCTTCCTGTGATAAAAAAAGAATTAACACATAAAGAAAAAAAAGAGATTCAAAATGGTGTGTGTCATTTTGAAAAATATATTCTTCTGGTAGAAGATGAAACCGATATATCCGATGTTCAATACACTGTATTGACACAAGGTCCCTGTAATAGCAAAGTTGATATTGCAAACAGTGGACAGGTCGCCCTGGATCTGTTTGACAGGAATGTTTATGATTTAATCAGTCTGGACTACATATTGTCCGGTAAATTAAATGGAATGGATGTATATCATCATATAAGAAAAACCAATGAAAAAGTCCCCATTCTTTTTATTTCCGGTAATATTGAATTTTTGCAATCCATTAAAGAGCTAAAAGAGAAAGATATGTTTGTCGATCATCTCTCAAAACCGTGTCAAAATAAAGAATATATAAACAGTATCAATCTATTGCTGACCCGATCATTAAATATCTGATGAATACCTGCCGGCAAATGGTTCTGGGACTCTTGCGATCTTGTTTTGAGTATAATCAAAAAAGACGATACCCGTTTTTGCAAGCAAAATAAGAGCTTGGGTCTTTACATGGGTGACCCTGTAGAATATATCACATCCATATTTGTTAAACTCTGCCGGTTGAACCTGAATTTTCAATGCATCACCATAAAAACATTGAGATTTATAGGACACGGCAAGATCCGATATAACAAGCGCTTTTCCTTCTATATCCGTTTCGGTATATCCAAGTGTTTTAAAAAATTTAAGCCTTGCTTCATGGAGAATGGAAATAAAGCAATCATGACCAACATGATTGCCGTAGTTAATATCTTGAATCCGGATGTCCAGGTTTGTTTCAAACTCAAATTTTTTTGGTATGTCAATTTTTATACGCGCCATGGTCTTTCCTTTCAAAAAATCAGCATTTAGTGGTATCGGATTGGCATTCGGATTCTTTTCTTTTTTCTGAAAGACGCAGCGCTTTTCTGGCAACAGCCTCCCTGTGCCTTCGGTGATCTGCGTTGGTGACCAGTTTTAAAGGGGGAACCGGTATGGGTTTGTGGTTTTTATCCAGAGCTACAAAGGTAAGGTAGGCAGATGCCAAATGCGTTATTGTTCCGGTGAGCAGGTCTTCTGTTTCAACATGGGCCCCGATTTCCATGGATGTTGTACCGGTCATGTTGATACTGGTTTTGATGGTAACCAGATTGCCGATAAAGGCGGGTTTGTGAAAATCAAGCCGGTCAATAGAAGCAGTGACGCAAATTTTTCGAGTATGACGTACAGCAGTTACCCCCGCAGCGTTATCAATTTCTTTCATAATGACGCCACCATGAACGATTCCGGCAGGATTGGCATCTTCGGGCAGCATGACGCGGGATATAATAACACTTGTGTCCTGAGAACATTTTGAAGTTTCCATTGGCTCCTTATTTCGATCTTCTTTATATTATTTTTTAGGGTGGTTATTTTGTTATAAATTCCAGGATAAATTTTTTGTGAAGCCGCAGGGGTTCAACACTTCTGTTAATTTTCATTTTTATCAATGCCCCATGCCAGGAGGAAACAATAAATTCAGCCATCTGTGAAGTGTCCAAATCTTTGGCAATATCATCCGAATCTTTGGCTTCATCCAGAATATTCTGGTATATATTGGCCATCATTTCAACGGAAGCTGTCAATTTGTCACTAAATGCGGGATTCAGGTCTCCCATTTCCTGGGAAAGATTCCCAATGGGGCAACCGCATTGATAGTCTCTTTTTTCAAACACATCAGTGTAATAATCAAAAATTTTTTCGATCCGTTTAAGCGGTGAAAGGTCTTTGTCTGTGAGAATCGGCTCAAGCATACCAATATACATAGCATTGAAAAAATCAATGATATGAAGGCCGAAATCATCTTTGCTTTTAAAATAAAAATAAAAAGAACCCTTGGGCACACCCGCAGCATTCAGCACTTCCTGGATACCTGTATGGTGGAATCCTTTATGATGAATTATCCGGGCGCCCGCCTCAAGTATTTTATGTTTAGTGTCTTGTTTCATCAGGGCAGGCGCATGCAATTTATTTGATCGTATAAATTCAATATGTTATGTGTTAAAGGTAAACGCTGCCTGCTATTCAATCTATGTACGTCGCTGTAAATTAAAAGATTAAAATTTTGCCAAGGTTGCATGCGTTTACCCTGCTTGTTTCATAGTCACTTTAAAAATAAATTTTTGCAAGCATACAACAAAACTAATTTTATGACACGGTTAAAATAGTATTTTTTCTGTGTTCCCGAACGAGATGGTGTTGTCTGTGACCAATACCTCTTTAAGCTCCACCCTGATTCCGACAAAGTCTGACGGATCTCCTGGAAGATTAGCCAGGAACGGAAATTTTTTGATCAATAAACCGGATGCCTTTTGCATCTCTCGGGCAGTTTTGATAATGGAAGCTGTTCCGGTTGCCTTAATGTACTTGACTTGAGACAGGTCTTCCCAATTTGGACAATCACTGTCAATGACAATGGCAATTTGATTATTGTGTGAAAGATGTTCAACTTTTCTCGAGGTTTTCTGTGTGATAAAATAGAGGATATCTGCCTTTTCGCCATAGGCATAATCAACCCCTCTTACATGGGGGAATCCTTTTGAATCAATGGTGGCAAGGTGCATCAAGTTATGCGTTGTAATCACTTTAATCATGGTTTCTTTTGCGGACATGTTTTTTCTCCTTTTGCTCAATATCGTTAGATCATCCAGAATGTGATGATGGATTGAGTAATAGACCGGTCGTCTATTGAAGTCAACTCCTTTTTTTTTGAACCCAGGATATTGACAGACTCAAACCCGATGTCTTACAACCACTATTTTTAAGCCAAACATAAGAGAGGAACCGGCAGATGCGTTTGTTTTTTATTGTTTTATCCCAGTTTTTTTCAGGCTCCATCTGGTTTGCTGCAAATGTGGCTTTTCAGGGTCAGGGTTTGCTGCTTTCAGCTGTTCAGTTTGGATTTATCATCGGTACTCTGGTGTTTGCCATTTTTAATATTTCCGATCGGTACTCTCCTGCCAGGGTCTTTTTTGCCTGTGCCGTCATGGGGGCGGTTTTTAATGTTTCAGGAATTTTCCTTGGGGAACAAAAAATCTATCTTCTTTTATCAAGACTTGCATGTGGGATCACACTTGCCGGGATCTATCCGGTTGGGATGAAGATTGCAGCCTCCTGGTATCCTGCAACTATTTCGCGAGCATTAGGCTGGCTTGTGGGCGCTCTGGTCCTGGCCGCCGGGTTTCCTTATTTGATTAAGGTTTTTAGCTGGCAAGGCAATGCTGATATCATCCTTTTGGGCACTTCGATTCTCTGTTTTTTGGGCGGTGCGATTCAGCTGCTGTTTGTCGGGGATGGGCCCCATCTGCCAAAAGGATCAAAATTTAATATCAACGTTATTAAAAAGATGTTTTTGCATCCCGGGTTCAGAGCGGCTTCTTTTGGTTATTTCGGACATATGTGGGAACTTTATGCCTTGTTTGCATATGCTCCGTTATTGATAAAAAATGTTACAAACCATAATGTCGACCTATGGTCATTCCTTTTTTTTGCGGCAGGGTTTGCCGGGTGTTCCATCGGCGGCATTATAGCTCTTAAAACCGGTAGTCGTTTTGTTGCGCTTGCCGGATTGTTAGTATCCGGTTTTGTTTGTTTGATTTCGCCTGTTATTGTCCAATTGCCCCAGACGGCTGCTTTGATTATTATCATGGTCTGGGGGGTGGCAGTTGTCGCCGATTCCCCACAATTTTCATCTCTTAATACTCAATTTGCTCCCAGGGCTTATGTTGGCTCTGCATTGACGATTGTCAATTGTATTGGTTTTTTTATTACCATTATCACCATCGAACTTCTAGGACTTTGGATTGATTTGTTTGGTATCCGGACCGCTTTTTTGCTACTTCTGCCCGGTCCAATATTCGGATGGATTGCGTTAAAACGATATGCTTCTTGAAATATCCTCAAAAAAACATTGAATTTTTTAAAAGTATAGGATAAAAATAATCAAAATTAGGTTATTCTTTTCTCATAATGGAAAATTTTTTACATAATTTTTCTTAAAATGGATATGCGAAATAGATTTGAAAATTGGAATAAAAGTATCCGGATTAGGGTTTTAAGCATTTATTAAACATTGGTGTTCTATTTGGCACGAAAATAGCATTAAAAATTAACATTCTTCAAAGAGAATATCACAAAATCTGTTTTAAAATTAGCAGGCAAAGCAACCAGGAGAGCAGTAATATGAATGATTTTTTACAAACACTTCGAAACGGTTCCACTGAAAGACACCGTACACCGATGACGCGAAAGAGCTATGATCAAACCTTTTACAACTCAACACAAAGATATCAGTATTCGAACCGTCCGGTTCCAAAATTTATTTTGCCCAATCAGATGACAGTAGAAGCATCCGTACGTTCACCGCTTCAAAAAGCTATTGAAAATTTAAACGATTATGTCCAGTTATTATCACAAAACCAGAAAAATTTGATAGATGTGCAGGAAAAAACTGCCGACATATTAGAACGTCAGGTTTGCGCCATTGAAAAAATATTGGATCACTATATTTTAACTTGATTTCGTCCCATGTTTTTTGCCTGGTAGAGCATTTTATCGGCCCGTTTTAATGTTTCTTCGAATAATTCCGCCCCATGATTATAGATAGCGATTCCGGCGCTTAACGTTATTTTGAATTCTAAATTTTTGTGGGTAAAAATGATTTTTGA
The DNA here is from genome assembly GCA_021647625.1 of Desulfobacula sp. Classification (GTDB taxonomy): domain Bacteria; phylum Desulfobacterota; class Desulfobacteria; order Desulfobacterales; family Desulfobacteraceae; genus Desulfobacula. Next base: position 16,876 of record JAKIUJ010000001.1, on the reverse strand, counting down.
TGCCTGGTATCTTATCCTGTCCGCACAATCCACAATGGATGACTTGTCATTAAAAAAACCGATAATTACGAATTCTTCACCCCCATATCGTATGCAAATATCATCCGGACTTAATGCATTCTGCATCATCTTTGCGATCTTTGATAAAACAAGATCGCCGCAGGCATGACCATAGGTGTCGTTCACTTTTTTAAAATGATCAATGTCAATAAAAACGGCAGCCAGCAAACGCTCTTTTTCCCTATCCTTTTTTTTTATCAGGGCGGGTAATATTTCTTTTAAAAACCGCTTTGTATAAAGATTGGTTAGCGTATCTGTGATTGTAAGATCGCTAAGCTGATTGATAAAAAAATTACGCTGCCAGCCGCAATTAAAATGGAAAGCCAGATTAATCTGATTTGGATATGTCGCCTGCTTGTCTTGTCTGATCGTTTTTTCATAAAATATTACAGCACTCAATAATCAAAATGAAAGGTGATTTGTCGGTGTTTTTTTAAGTTTTTGAATAACGGCCATGCGCAGCTTTGCCCCTTTGAACAGGGGGGGTGCACAAAAAATTATAGGTTTGGACAAAGCAAGAAAGAACCTGATTCGGTTTGCATAATTCTTTCATATACAAATTAAGAATACCGCAAAAGTGTGAGTAATGCAAAATATATTTGACCACAGGCATACATGCAGTATTTCGAGGATCAAATTTGTTTTTCCAACGCCGAAATCTGGAAAATTGGAGTTTTGCAACAGCCTGTCGAATGTTTACGTTAAATGCTTTACCGAAGCTTAACCCGTTGCTTAATATGATCGTTCATGTCCTGGGGAATACAGATCGTGGGTGCCAGCAATTCAGCCATATTCTGTTTGAATCTTTCAACGCTTTCATCCGTGTCGGCATGGCTTCCGTGAACAATTTTTAATTCCGGAAAGGCTTCTTTAATGATTTTTTCATATTTGTTTTTAAACGGACACCCATGTTTCAGGCAGAATGAAAAATGAAGTACATCAATTTTGTATCCGGCAAGAGATTTTACCCGTTTTAAAATTTTTGCCGGTGCATTAAGAGTGGGACACCCTGCGCAACTGATGATACCGGTCAGCTCAATGGGTTCATCTTCCGGGTAATCTTTGAAATAGGCACCTCTGTTATTAAAGGCTTTTAAACAGCCGATGGATGCGCAATTTAAATCCTGGGTGGCATTGCCGCATGTAAGTAATCCGATTTTTATCATAAGTGAAGCCCTTTTATTATATTTTTAAAGGTCACTCATATGCAGAATTCATGTGAAGGTCAAGAAAAAGATTGTTTGTATGGCCACTTATGATGCAGCGATATCAATTGCTCTTTTTAGGTTCATGGTTGGTGATTACAATGCCGGAAAAAATTAAAACCATACTATACAAATGAAGCAGTCGAACGTTCTCATCTAAAAACAGATGCGCCAGAAGACCACAAAACACAGGAAGTGCATAATATACCATACCGGCTTTGGAAGGGCCTAAAATAATGATGGCATTATTCCACAGAAAAAATGCACCAAGGGAGGCAAATAGTCCAATATATAAAATGGCACCCACGGAGGTCGCTGTAAAAATTGTTGCCGGTGTAGCGGCTTGTTCCCATATAAAAAAAGGAAGTAAAAAGATGAGCCCCAAAATAAAAGTGGATAGTTGAAGGGATTTTATACTGATTTGTTCGGGTTTGTTTTTTAAAAACAGACTGTAAACGCTAAAAACAATGGCGGCAATCAGCATCCACACATCCCCGATATTGAATGAAATATCAAGCAGTATGGAAAAATTGCCTTTTGTGATTAAAAATAGGACCCCTGTTAAAACAAGGATGATACCAATGGCTTTTTTTACGGTTAATACTTCCTTGTAAAGTATCCGGGACAAGAGAATGATAAATATGGGAAAGGTGATGGCAATCAATGAAAGATTCATTGCGGTCGTGGTCTGGGCTGCAAAATATATAAGTGTATTAAAGGTGGTAATCCCAAGAAATGAGGTGATGGCAAAATAGACCGGGTGCTTTTTAATAATCGGCCATTCCTCAATCAGATTCTTAATGGCGAATGGTGTTAAAGCAATGCCAGCCACAAGCCATCTGAAAAATGCAAGGCTGACGGGTGGAATACTGTCGTGAAGTCCCCTTGCAACAATGAAATTTCCAGACCATATGGCAGTTGCGCCAATGGCAAACAGATAACCGGTTATTATAGATTGTGATTTCATATTTACGGACATAAATAAAAACACCCCCTGAATTAAAATCATCCAGAGGGTGTTGTCACGTTTTAATCAATAAAACGGCTAACTATAGCACGGTAACGTTCGTTGCCGCAGGACCTTTTTGTCCCTCTTCAACATCGAATGAAACTTTATCTCCTTCATTGAGAGATTTGAAGCCCGATGCATTAATGCCTGAATGATGTACGAAAACATCAGTTCCGTTTTCCTGTTCGATAAAACCATAACCTTTTGAGTCGTTAAACCATTTTACTGTACCGTTCGCCATCTTGCCTTTCTCCTGTAATAAAAATAAAAAATAATACTAGTTTCTATCGCTAAGGAGACGGACCATTTATTGAAAGATGGGGAATGCTCCTGAAGGATGAAACCACCGTGCTTCCCATACTTCAGCACAATTTTTATTCATGTTATAACAATGTCTGCAAATGTCAAGCACATTTTTAATAGTTTTTATTCCTCAATAAATCTCACTTTTAGGATGCTGAACCAATTTGACGATTTGATATTATAAAAAAAACTAAGTCAAAGGTTGATATTCAATCTGAAATAGGAAATAAATGATTGCATACACGAAATGCCTTTTGGGGGGACAAATGATTAAATCAATGAACATTGCCTGGTGGGTACAGCGCTGGGCAGACCTAAGTCCGGAAAAACCGGCAATTATTTTTGAAGATCAGGTCATTTCTTACAAACAACTGTGTCGCCGTGCCGATAGTACAAGTTGCTGGCTGCAGTCCATTGGTATTGAAAAAGGAGATCGTGTGGCAGTCATGTTGAATAATTGTCCTCAGTTCCTTGATCTGTTCCTTGCCTGCTCCAGGCTTGGGGCTATTTTTGTGCCCATTAATTTCAGGATCACCTCTGTTGAGCTTGACTATTTCATCACCAATTGCAGGCCCAGATTATTTATTCACGGCAATGGTTTTTCAGATGTTGTTCATGCTCTGGAACTTGAAAAATATCTGCCGCCGATGATGGTGGCGTATGTAGGTGAACAAAAGCCGGACAGCAAAACATTTGATCTTATTAAAGAAACAAAACTATTTGATGGGAAACGTGCCTTTTTAACCCGGTCCCTCGGGCCTTCAAATCCAGAAGAACCGCAGGTGATCATGTATACTTCAGGTACTACAGGAAAACCTAAAGGGGCAGTTCTTACCCATCGCAAGACATTTTTTAATTGTTTGAATGCTGACATTTTTTTCAAACTCCACTTTAATGATACGATGTTGATCTTTTTACCCTTATTTCATTCAGGCGGTCTTTTTATCCAGGCTGCCCCAATTTTTTATAAGGGTGCAACTATCGTTTTGCATCGTAAATTTGATCCGCTTTTGGTTTACAGGGATATTGAACGGTATAAGATCACCAAATTTTTGGGTGTTCCCACCGTATACCGGGAACTTTTGAAGGTCCATCCGGACCAGCGATGCGATATTTCTTCTCTCAGGGTCTGTGCCGGAGGCGGCGAAAAATTGACCGAAGATCTGGTAAAAAAATGTACCGAAGCAGGGCTTGCTTTCCGCCAGGTTATGGGGCAGACAGAAACATCCATTCTTTTGTGGGCATCCGAAGATGATCCACTCAAAAAACCCGGAACCGTGGGGCGACCTGTATTCCATGCCGAGGTATCCATTTTTGATGATAAAGGCAATGTTGCCAAACCCGGTGAAGTGGGAGAAATCGTTGTACGGGGTTCCATTATGATGAAGGAGTACTGGCAGGATCCGGTCAAAACAGAAGAAACCATTAAAAATGGTGTTTTGCATACAGGTGACCTGGCACGGATGGATGAAGACGGCTTTTTCTATTTAGAGGGCCGGGCCGGGGATATGTATATCTCGGGTGGTGAGAATGTATATCCGGCAGAAGTGGAGAGAATTCTGAAACTTCATCCGGATATCGAGGATGTGGCCGTGGTCGGTATACCCGACGATATCTGGGGAGAAACCGGGCATGCCTTTGTGATCGTGGCTTCCGGTGCGAAATTAAACCAAGACGATGTTCTTGCCATGTGTCATGGGAAGCTGGCAAAATATAAATGGCCGGTGAAGGTAACCTTTAAATCGAAATTCCCGCGAACCTCGTTAGGTAAAGTCAGAAAAGGGGCGTTGCTCTGATAGATGCACTATTTTATTTTATTTGGTGCGGATTAAAAAAGGCATTTATTTTCTGGCATACATCAGCGACCTGCTGCCGCAACCATTGGTGCATCTTATCGTTATCCCGGCGGCGGTGCCAGACCTGAATAAAAGGAAAGGTATTAATCAGGGTGGGCAACTCAAAAAGGGTGATATCAATGATCTGTGCCATTACCCTGGCCCCCATTTCAGGCATGATTAGGATCAGGTCGCTTTTTTCAACAATAAGCGGGGCCACAAGAAAATAAGGCTGCCGGACGATAACGGTATCGGAAGTCTTAATCCCAAGGGATTTGTACAGTTCATCTTTTCTTTGTGTGTTGGCAGAGATGTCAATATAAGTGTGTGGCCAAACTTGGAGTTGTCTTTTTGTGATTGCTGATTTTAGTATGGGGTGACCTTTTTTGACAACACCCACGTACCGGTCATTAAATATGGTATCGTAACTGAAGTTTTCAAAAGGCTTGTAGCCACCAAAAGCCAGATCAATCATACCGATTTTCAAGTCATGTTCAAGATGGTTTGATATGGGGCTGCATTCAATTGAACAATTGGGTGCCAGCACAGACATTTTTTCAATCAGGCGGGGCAGAATGATCCCTGAGCCGTAGTCGCTGGCTGCAATCTTAAAGGTGGCAGTTTGAACAGCTGGATTAAAGGTATCTTTACCGGTCAATTCACCGATACGTTCAATGATGCCGGATAAGGGAACCTTAAGTTCATCAGCCAGGACAGTGGGGGTCATTCCATTTTGCACTTTTATCAAAAGCGGATCATTGAAATATGTTCTTAAACGACCCAGGGCATGGCTGACAGCAGACTGACTTAAAGAAAGCTTGGTGGCTGCACGGCTGACATTGCGCTCTTCCAACAGGACATGAAGTGTTTTAAGCAGGTTTAAATCAAGATTTTGTATATCCATTTGATGCATAACCTTTATGAAAATATATCATTTGATTAATAATCCAATGTCTACTATTTTTTAATCCACTTGTAAAACATCAAATGAACTGTCCGGGGGCAAAAGTCACAGGACTTAAAGGAGAGATGATGAGCGGATATCTTGATCGTAACTGGGAAACCTTCCCCATGCATAAACTTATGCGGGTGGATCAACCGACCACAAAAATTGTACCTGATAAAATCAGGCGCGTTACAGAGCGCGAGTCCGGTTTCTGTAAAGCCGCCGCAGGTGATTATGGGGACCGGTTGCAAAAAGAATTTCGCAGGTTTGTTCCAAAATTTCCCATCTCCGGTGCCATTGCCTGGATGCGGGATAATATGCAGCCGTTCAGAGATGGACATACGGCAGCAAAAACAGCCCCCTTACCAGATAATCCCATTCAACTTTCCCGGCATATAAAGGAAACAGCTTATTTTTTAAGAGCAGATTCAGTGGGTGTGTGTGAGTTGCCAGAGTATGCCGTATACAGCCATGGGTTCAGTTTTAAAAATATGGATGCAGGCGAAACACCCACCCGATTGCAGCATAAAAATGCCGTTGCCATTTTGGTGGATCAGGATGAGCGGACCAACCATGCCTTTGCCGGTAATGACTGGATTTCCAATTCCATGAGCATGATGTCCTATGCGACCTCCGGTTTTATTGCCATCACCCTGGCGGAATATATCCGGAGGCTGGGGTACGCGGCCAAGGCGCACTATGCACCTTATTATGATGTACTGGTTCCGCCCATTCTTTTAATGGCTGGATTGGGCGAAATGAGCCGGATTGGTGATACCGTGCTTCATCCATTTATGGGCCCGAGGTTTAAGGCCGCCATCGTCACAACGAATATGCCGCTTCATCCGGATAAGCCCATTGATTTCGGGCTTCAGGATTTTTGTGCCCGATGTAAAAAATGTGCTCGGGAATGCCCCAGCGGTGCCATCAGTGACGGGGATAAAGTCATGCACAATGGATATGAAAAATGGCCCGTTGATATTAAAAAATGCGCCACCATGCGGGTGGGGAATCAACATGGTTCAGGGTGCGGCACCTGTGTCAAGGTCTGTCCCTGGAGCAAACCCTATACTCCATTCCATCGGGCCATTAACTGGACCATGAGAAATGTTCCGGTGGCCAGAAGGTTTGGTATCTGGGGAGACGATTTGATGGGATACGGTAAGCCGGATAACGCCCAAAAATGGTGGTTTGACCTGGAAGATAAAAATGGAGATGGGTTTTTGAGTATCCCCAGGTCATACAGAAAATAAATTTTATGTTTACAAGCCATTATCCCGTCCTCTTGCGGCGGGGTAGCTTGTGTTTGAACCAAAACCCACCCGTCGGCAGCGCCCATCTGCTTTATTGCTGCAAAATCCTGCCAAATTATAAATCGGGCCTCATGTACTATAGTACACTCCGGTTTCAGGATTTCTTGCGCCTTGCATATGGGCAACTTTGTGAGCTTTGCTCCTCTACGAGCCGTTCAAACACGGGTTTTCGGTCAGGCACTAGCTTGTTTTTAAAAATTCCTGGTGTCTTTCCACATGGAGTTCGTATCTGTGGCTAAATCGAACAATTGTTTTCCCTTTCCGACCGGCAGTGCGATAAAATCACTACCCAAAAAAATAGGTGTCGCGTTGTCCTGTCCTTTGATGTAGTGCTCTATTGAACGATAGCCGTATTGTTTGAAAATTCGAGTCAGCAAAAATTTTGCAACAGGACCTATTTGACTTAAATCAATAGAATAAGAAAGGCCATGCTTAATTTCAATATATTGATCATCCAGCTGAGTTAACCTGAATTTTTTAACTTGCATTTCAGTATCTCCTAATGTCACCGATATTGCGTATACCAGGGTTGAGTCACCAACAGCATGGGTTTGATTTGAATTGAATTTTGGAACGTGAATAAGATTGTTTTTTGCGATCCTTGAGGCGGCACACCCGGTAAGGAGAGTGCTTGTTAAAAGTAAGATTATCATTAAACTTTTTTTTATTTTTAAATGGTTGTTTCTAATTGGTAAGCCCTCCATGCATATGTTAACAATTTTTATTTTCTTTAATCATAAGCATTAAAGGGCTGTATTGCAAAGCAATATTCGCTGATTTATCCCAAATCTGATATCCTTTCTCCATGGTTCGGCTGTAAATTATATTGGTCTGGTATCCTGAGTTAAATGTTTGGTTGACTTTGACCTGTGGTGAAGTTTATTTGACATAGTCAAGTAAATAATCATAATGAAGTAACATAAGAGACTCATTACTTAATGGTTAATTAATGCCTGACCGAAAACTCGTGTTTGGACGAAAAGTTGCCCATATGCAAGGCGCAAGAAATGCTGAAACCGGAGTGTACTACTGTACATGAGGATTTCAGGATTTTGCAGCAACGAAGCAGATGGGTGGGTTTTCGTTCAAACACTAATTAATGTCTCTTCGAGCCCCCGTTCAAACACCAGTCAGAGAGTGAGGACATATGACAATCAATCTAAATACCATTGAGAAAATCCGTCATTTTAATCGGTTTTATACACAAATTTTTGGCCTGCTGGATAATAAGTTTATAGAAAGTGATTATTCATTGGCACAGGCCCGGATTCTATTTGAGCTTGGTAAAAAAATAAATCTTGTTTCAAGGGATCTGTCCATGCAACTCTATCTTGATCCTGCCTATCTCAGCCGTCTCTTGGTACGGTTTGAAAACCAAGGACTGATTCGTAAAAAAAAATCTTTAGAAGATACTCGCAAACAAATTCTATCACTTACATCTGCGGGTAAATCCGTACTTGAAAAACTTCAGGATATGTCGAATCATCAGATTACACGATCCCTTACCAATACGTCTAAAGAAGATCATATGCACCTAATAAAAGCAATGGAAAAAATAGAACACATTTTTACAGGAGAAAAGCCCCCATCAAAAACATTTACGCTTCGATCTCATCGATCAGGTGATATCGGTTATATTACATATCGGCATGCGATCTTTTATTCACAGGCCCATGGGTTTGATACCAGCTTTGATGCCTATGTGGCAACCGGCCTGTCAGAATTTGTGATGCAATATGATTCCCAAAAAGAACATCTCTGGGTCGCAGAAGACGGCCAAATACCTGTGGGGTCGATTGCAATTGTGAATACTGGAGAGAACGTGGCACAACTGAGATGGTTTTTAATAGAACCAACTGTACAGGGGAACGGTCTTGGGAAAAAAATGCTCGATGAGGCCTTGAAATTTTGTAAACGGCAAAATTATCAGAAAATTATTTTGTGGACAGTGAGTAATTTAGATGCCGCTCGTCATCTCTATGGACAATCCGGGTTTCAGTTGACCACCACCAGAACCCATCAAATTTGGGGGCAGGAACTAACTGAAGAATTGTGGGAAATACACCTGGTTTGAAGCCAAACCTTTTTTTAATGAATCACCATAATTCTGATATCCATGACATTGGTGCGGGTGAGACCTGTTTTCATTAGATCCCCGGTTTTGTTAAAAAAGGGGTATGCATTATTGTTCAGAATATATTATTGTACAGGCATAATTAAATAAAGAGGACAATCATGGGGATATCGTTAAAAGACCAGCTCCTTAAAGCAGGGCTTGTAAATAAAAAACAGGTGAAAAAGGCCAGGCATGACAAACGCGTTAAGCAAAAGAAAAATAAAGGGAACAACTCTCCTGGTGAAATCAACAAGACACAGCAGGAACAATCGGCAAAAGAAAAATGCAACCGAGAATTGAACCAGCAGCTCAATAAAGAAAAACTAAAACGTGAAAAACTGGCACAAGTAAGACAGCTCATTGAAACAAACCGTTTAAAGCTGGATGATTACGAAGACCCGTACTATTTTGCTGTGGGGAAGAAAATTAAAAAAATATATATTAACGAAGAAATTACTAGAAAGCTAAGTTTCGGGCAGTTGGCCATTGTTAAATTTGACAATCTCTTTGAGATTGTACCTGTCAGGGTGGCCGGGCAGATCGCCACTCGTGACCCGGATGCCCTGGTGGTGCTGCATAAACCGGAAAAGTAACGCAACGTTATGGTTAACAGAATCCGTTTGATCATATCGGCATTGTCTTTGAATTGACAGGGTATTGCCTGCCTCTAATGGTAGGCGGCATACATAGTGTTTGAACGAAAACTCACTCGTCGGCAGCGCCCATCTGCTTCGTTGCTGCAAAATCCTCATGTGCTATAGTACACTCCGGTTTCAGCATTTCTTGCGCCTTGCATATGGGCAAGTTTCCGCCCAAACACAAGTTTTTGGGACAGGCTACTACATAGCACTTTATAGAGGTTGAGATGATATCTTGTTGATGAATCTCAAATTTGAACAATTAGGAATGTACATTAAATAACTTACCCATAATTATTGCTTTTTTCGTCGTCTTCTGCATTTTTCGTTGGGCACATAGCTAGTTTAGCTTCCTCCTCGTGTCTTGAATACGACAAAAACTTCTGCTAATTATGGGCACTTATTTAATTCCCGTTCCTTATGAATCGTTCCAAAATTACTTGATCTGAATTATTTCCAAAACCCCTTAAAAGACTGGGTATTTTGAAAATAAAAGATCAAGTAATTTTGGAGCCGATCCTTAGTCACAAAAGGTTGATCCGGGATACCTGTCCGTGAAGTGGTTTTTGCTAAAACTGACTCATTTTTATCCACCCCCTGCTTAAAAATTATCCATCTATGAAATTGATGTTTTGCATTATCGAGTAATATCATTAATCGTTTTGCCATATAACACCTTTGGCATATTTATTGAAAGTGAGAATGTCAGGTAGAGTTAGGGGAATATAATAAAGAATCAGGAAAGGTTTGAATATTTTTTGAGTGCTGTTGAAAAAAAAAAGATAGACATGGTAAAGGAATCAAATTGATAAATGAAGTTGTAAAATCATATAAAAAAGGATATATAGTAAAGTATCTTAACCTGTATTTTAATGAAATATTTTTCTTCATTTTTTAAAAATTGTAATTTTGGAAATGTGAATAAGTAGCATAGATGCAGCAAAATGCTGTTGACTCGGATTCTTTTGGCGCATTTAATAATTCTGGAATAAAATTTTATTAGAAGGTTATTCTTAAATTTGTTTATTCAGAACCACCACAAAAGAGGCATATGAAACCTAAAAACCTTCAACAACGCATCGCAATTTTTGTACTAGTTCCTGTGTTTTTTATTTTAGCCGGAATGGGATGGGCAAGTTTTCTTTATGCTCGAAATGCAATTTTAAAGCAATGGAGCGAAACAGCCATTGCAAAACTGCAAAAAGCGTCACATATGATTGATATGCGTCTTAGCAAGACAAAAGATTTATTACTAATGCTGGAAAATGACGAAAGCCAGAGTTTTATTGTTCAAGAATTTATTATCAATCAATTGAAAAATCTTGAAGGCGTTGTTGAAGTAAACTATGACATTCCTGTAAACTTTCGCAATGCTGCCAATAATGAAAGAATGCACGGCGCACAAATGAAAGGAATGCATACGGCAATGGCAGGGAAATTTCGCTTTTCATTGCCAAAATACAATGCACGGCTCAATAGCGAAACAATATCTTTATCAACAGATTTTATTGATAAGGATGGTGATGAGGTGGGCCGCATAGAAGTGGTCATCTCTTTTCAGGATTTGATAGAGCAGATCAGCAAAGCAAACTGGTGGAAAAGCCACAATGCTTTTATAATTGATAATGAAGGCAATATTCTTATCAGTACTCAAAGAATAGAAGATAAAAACAATGCTGATCAGTTTGTTAAATTTGCTCAAACAGATTCTTTGGAAAAACTAACATTGGATGCTCTATCACAAAGTCCGTATGGTACTGTTTTTGGTCCGGGTCATCCGCCAAAGGAGATTAGCGGATATTATCATTTAAATGAAGCTCCCTGGAGTCTTGTCCTCATTTCTCCGGGTAAACAGGTATTAAAATCAATTTTAAATTTCAGAATGTTTTATTTTGTGATCGGTTTTTTATCAATTTTAAGTGTTGTTTTGTTTATTCGCATAACAATAAGCGGGACTACAAAGGCTATAAAAAAGGTGTCTGAAGCAGCTAAAAGCCTTGCCGACGGCGTTTTTGGTGAACAATTGCCTGTCAAATACAAGGATGAAGTAGGGGAGTTGACCTTTAATTTTAATAGGATGACAAGACAATTAAAAGAACGGATAGAGTTAAAAGAGGCCATGGATCTAGCAAAAGAAGTCCAGCAGAGTCTTTTGCCGCCAACAAATATATCATATGAAAATTTAGAGATAAGTGGCCGTTCTGTCTATTGTGATGAGACAGGTGGGGATTTCTTTGATATTATAGAGTTTCCGGGTGACTCCCAAAAAATATGTGTTGCCGTTGGGGATGTGGTCGGCCATGGGGTTGGTGCCGCTCTTTTAATGGCTACAACGCGTGCCTTATTGAGAGGCCGGATTACACAAGGCGGTTCTTTATCCCAGGTTATGACTGATGTAAACCGGCTCTTGTGCCTTGATTCGTACGAGAGCGGAAGTTTTGTTTCCCTGTTCTTGTTCATGATCGATATCCAAAAAAGAGAACTTAGATGGATTCGGGCAGGGCATGACCCAGCCATGGTTTATCATCCTGACAAGAATAGTTTTATGGAGCTTTATGGCGACGGGCTTGTTCTGGGTTTGGATGAAGACTTCCGGTATACTGACAATATTTATTCAAATATTCAAAAGGGCACCGTTATCCTGATTGGGACCGATGGTGTTTGGGAAGATGAAAATAAACTAGGAGATCGATTTGGGAAAAAAAGATTGGAAAATGTTCTTAAACTATCAAGCTCCCTTTCATCGGAAGAAATTGTGACCCGGATAATATCAGATGGCGAAAAATTTCGCGGCAAAGCAAAGCAAATGGATGATATCACGCTGCTGGTTCTAAAATTTCTTTGAAAATCTTAAATGAAAGTGAGGAAGAAGAAGTCGTCATGGGTCTTAAAATTACAAAACTGCAACTCCAAAAATGAGTCGGCTGGGGTGCAATTTAGCAGTCTTTAATAGTTTAGGGGGAAAAATATTTTGAAATTACAAATAGAATCAAAAATATTTATTGTATTAACAACCACCATCGTAATAGCAGTCTTTCATCTTGCTGTATCAACCAGTCAGATGGTTGGTCATATGATTCATAGAGAATTGTTTTTTATTCCTATTGTTTTATCTTGTTTCTGGTTTGGCTTGAAACCCGGCCTTATTTCTACAATTATTATAAGTGCGATATATGCCTCAAAAGCAATAATAGGATCTGGAACGGGCCTATTGCTTGTACCGACCCTTTTTCAAATATTTACATTTTTATTAGTAGCAATCATCCTTGGCAGTTTAGCGGATCATAATGAAAAATTCCATGAAGATAATATCAGAAAAAAAGAGCTGGCGGCATTGGGAAATGCGGCATTAAATCTTGGCACAGAGATTCAGGATGTTCTGACAGCCTTGAAAAAAGCATACATTCAAATAAAAAATGATTCGCCTGGAAAAGATGAAATTGAAGAGGGATTTAACAGGCTTGATAATCTTGTCACAATCCTCACCTCTTTTGTAGAAAAAGACCATCGTCAGAAAATAAATTTTAACATTAATTCATTAATAGAAGACCAAATTTTAAAATTCAAAGAAAAAATTGATGCGGCTGATATTTCAATCGTAACACAGCTGGACGACAAGGGCTGCCCTTCCAAAGTGTTTGAAAAATCCATAATAAAATTAATAAGCGACTTATTGAATAATGCCATTGAAGCTTCACCTAATGGAGGGAAAATCTGGATTGAAACCAGCCATAGACCGACATATAATGTGTTAGAAATAAAGGATGAAGGAACCGGTATTAAGCCCGAACACCTGAAAAAGATTTTTCGACCCTTTTTCACGACAAAACAGGGCAGTCATGGTCTTTCTTTAGCATCGAATTATAAATTTATTCAAAGCTGCGGTGGGAATATGAATGTTTCTTCAATCATTGGTAAAGGGGCTTGTTTTAAAGTTAAAATACCCATTGATCAATCATCCAATCCAATAAATTACATGAATAAAATCTCTGACTGGAATCCGGACAAGGATGAGTAGGTTTGGCGGTTTTAAAAATATAACGGAATCATCTGTTCCAAATTGTATAATAATTATACGATGGTGTAGAATATTCAACAGTCACAATTTTGATAAAAACGGTATTTTTAAAAAAATATTTAAAAAACCAGGTAGTTATGATGACTTCCCGGCTATGGCATAATAAATGCAAAGTGAGTGTCCACAGAAATTAAATCCAAAACGGGTTTAAAGTTGAAAAGGAAGGATTATGAGAAAAAAAATCGCAACCCTATTTTTGTTTAACCTATGTATTCTGTTATTGTTTAATCCCTTCTCTTTTGCCGACAGCAATGAAGAGTTGACCCGGATTGAAAAAAATTTTTCAAAAGTTCTTACCCTGTCTGACCTGCTTAAGTATGCTTATGGTTCAAATCCATCCATCAAAGCATCAAAAGAGTCCTGGAAGATGTTTATAGAGGATTATCGAATCGGTAAAAGCTATCCTGACCCCCAACTTATGACCAGCTATTTTCCAGACCCCATTGAAACCAGGTTAGGGCCACAGGACTGGAGCCTGAACCTCACCCAGGCCATTCCTTTTCCAGGAAGGCTGAGTCAAAAAGGCCGTGTGCTTGAAGCCGATGCAAAAATTGCAAAACTTAAGCTGGATAAAACAATCAGAAAAATTGTCACAAAGGTTTCCGCTTCCTTTTATGAACTCATATATATCCAGAATGCGATTCAAATTGCAAAAATAAATTTTAACCTGAATCAGGAGTTGGTAAAAATAAGTGAAAATTCCTATGCCGACGACAAAGCCTTGTTCTATGACGTTTCAAAGGCCCAGGCCCAAACAGCCCAGATTCAGTATGATATCCTTCTTTTGGAAGAACTTGAACAAACGGAAAAAGTACGGCTTAACACTTTGTTGAACAGGGCACCTGATGCCGGTCTTGGTCATGCCCGTGGCCTTGCTTTTCGAAAAATTGTTTATGAACTTGATGAAGTGTATAGGTTATCCAGAAATAACCTGGAAGATATTCTGATTGCAGATGAGAGAATACAACAATCCGAAGAAATAGTTAAACTGTCAAAATTTGAAAATCTCCCTTCATTTAAGCTGGGTCTTTTTTATGCCGGTATTGGTGACCCTGATGTCCCGGCTCCTCCCAAAAATGCAGGCGATGATGCTGTTGGTGTCCAATTCGGCTTCAGTCTTCCATTATGGTTCGGAAAAAATAAGAGCAGAATTTCAAAAGCACTGGCGGGAAGGCAAAAAGCCAAGGCTCAAAAAGCAAGTGTAACAAATAATATTCATTCACAAATCAGCAGGCTCTGGTTTAAATTGCAGAATTCCAAAAGACTGATCATTCTGTATAGGGATAATTTGATCCCCCAGGCCTTAAGATCGGTTGAAACTGCTGAAACCTGGTACAGGGACGGTGAAGGCAGTTTTGCTGATTTCCTTGAAGTCCAGGCCACTGCGTATAATTTTCAATTGTCGCTTGCAAGGGCCAGGGCAGATTACGGTAAGACCCTTGTCAAGCTGGAACAATTGGCAGGCGTTGCACTGGACAGAAAAACCGTTGAAGCAAAAGGAGAAAATAAATCATGAAAAGAACATTTGCCGCCATACTTATCCTGTGCACTCTGATTATATCTCCTTTGTATGCTGATTATTCACAAATGAATAAGAATCTTGAAAATTACAGCCCGCCCGGACATTTTAATGATTCTCTGAAATTAAAAAATGAAAAGGACGGATCAAAAATTGAAAGCCGAAGAAACCTGGAAGCAGTGATAACTCAGATCCAGGCAAGGCAACTTGAGTATGAAAAGAAAATCAAAAAAGACAATGACATCCTTTTCTTGCCAGGTGTTGACACTAAGCTGTTTTTAAGGCTTGTAAAAATTGCAGATGACAAAGAAGCTGTTAAAAAAATACTTAATCAAAATGTTATACTGGATGAAATAGAGGTATTGTCAGCTTTAAGGAATCCTGCCATTCTTTCTGCTCAAAAAAAAGTTAAGGCTGAAATTGAATCTTTTAACCAGGTGCTGGATCTTGATGAAAACCTGAAACAATATGCTGCATTTACTAAGGATATCAACAACAAAACAGGTCCTCTTAAAATGAAGGACTCAATAAAATTAAAGTACCCGTTTCCTGGGTTGACCTCTCTTAAGGGCAGGGTTGTTAATGATCAGGTTGCAACTTTGCTGGAAAAAATGAAAATTGTCCGGAAAAATGTGATCACCAACGTTCGAAAAGCTTACTGGAATCTTGTTTTCATTGAAAAATCAATCACAATAACCACAGAGACCATTGACGCCTTTGAGCGTCTTAAGGATGTGGCAACTGTTTTGTATAAAAGCGGAAAGACCAGTTTTCAGGATATTATTAAAATAAATATTGAAATAGAGATCCTGATAGAAGATCTTGTTACGCTCACTTCGAAAAAGAAGAATATTGAGATTAAAATCTTTGAACTTTTAAATCTTCCGGTAAACACCAGGGCAGGGAATGTAATTTTTATAAACCCTTACAAAATTACCGGTGCACCAGAAGACCTTTATCCGGTTGCCAGGCAGAAAAGACAGGAGTTAAAGGCGCTCAGGCACCAGATTAATAAGGTTCAGAACATGATAGAACTTGCGGAATCAATGGTACAGGAGCCTTTTACCTTAGGGCTTTCAACCTATGAAGATGAGGCCGTTAAAACGGTTGGATCTGATTCTGAAAAATTATCTTTCCAGGAAAAAACCATGGCAGCCATGACAAATCAGAGCCCTGCCAAACCCTGGTACGGTATTGATGATCCATGGTTAAGGCAGACCAGACAAAAGCTTTTGAGCTTGAAGCAGGCTCTGGTTGATCTTGAAAATTCAACAGATAGAAAGGTACGTGATTCCTGGTTTTATGTTGATAAAAACAAACGTGAACTGGAATTGTATAAAAAAAGGATTTTACCCTTATCCAAATCAGCTCTGGATGTCTCCACAAGGGAATATGAATCCGGCTCAATACCCTTTTCCCAGGCCATTGGCTCGTATACATACTGGTTAAAGGTAAAACTGACCGTTGTCAAAAAACAGGCGGATTTAGGATCTTCCATTGCAGCACTTGAAAATATAATTGGTAAAAGCTTTGTGAAATATTAAAACCAGGGGAAATTAAAGATGGATCAAAAAAACAACAAAAAACTGATTGTTATCACTGTTTTACTAACAGCTCTCATAACCGTTTCTATAATCTTTGCAGGTTTGAAATTCACAGGCCTTAATCTGAATCAGGGTAATGGCACCACTACTGAACAGGCTGTGGATGACGATACAGGCTCAAAAGAACGAAAAGTCGCCTATTGGCAGGCCCCCATGAATCCAACCGAACTATATGATGCACCCGGCAAAAGTTTAATGGGCATGGATCTGGTACCGGTTTATGAAGATGAGCTTGCAGGCGATTCTGAAA
>JAKIUJ010000129.1 GCA_021647625.1 Desulfobacula sp. | reverse complement strand
CCAGGTTATGGGCATGGTTCCACGTTGCACCTGGATCGCCTCCCGGGCCAAGCTGTGGCTCCAGCTGAGACCGGGTACGGATGCTGCCCTGGCGCCTGGGTTTATCCATGTCATGATCAAAGAAGACCTGATCAATAAGGAGTACGTCAAAAAATGGACCAATGCTCCCTTTCTTGTCCGGACCGATACGGACACACCAATGCTTTTAAGGGGCAATGATATTAAAAAGGACGGAAGAAAAACTGATTTTGTTGCCCATGATATAGAATCGGGCCCGAATTCAGATGGAATCGCAATATGGGACAGCGATGATCAAGCCTATTCCATACCTGATATGATACCCTCCATGGAAGGCGAATTCAACCTCATCCTTGCAGATGGATCAAAGGCAACAGCCAAGACCGTGTGGACTCTGTATAAAGAAAATGCAGATGAATATACACCCAAAAAAGTGTCCGAAATCACCTGGGTGCCGGAAGACAAAATCATTGAAGGTGCAAGACTGTATGCCAACTCCCAACCCTCCGCCCTTCACTGGGGACTGCCCATCGACACCATACCGTCCACCGTGCCGACGTCCCAGGCCATCAACCATCTCTGGTGCTTGACCGGCAACCTGGATAACCCTGGCGGCAATGCCATTGCCCGGTATGCCTTTGATGTTGTGACCTACCCCTATCATTCCGGTGGTTCAATTTTAAGCCTGCCGCCTGAAGTGGCGCAAAAACGAATCGGCATGCATGATTATGGTGCCATCAAAGACTTCAGGGCCTGGGCCCAGCCGGACAAAGTGTTGGAACAAATATTCTCAAGCGATCCTTATCCTGTCAAAGGCATGTGGATTCAGACCGCCAATCCGATTGCCTGTACTGGCATGGAACCTCAAAAATGGCACAAGGCCATCAAGCAGCTCGATTTTACGGTATGTGTCGATCTTTTCATGACCCCGACGGCCATGCTTTGTGATGTGGTGCTGCCGGCAGCTTCCTTTCTTGAAAAAGACTCATTAAGAGCCTGGTGGGTTCCGCTTCAAGCCATTAAAAAAGTCGTGGAAGTTGGAGAGTGCAAATCAGATATTGAGATCAACATTGAGATGTGCAAGCGGTTCATGGATGATTTTCCCTATCAAAATACCGAAGAATTATTCGACAGTCTTCTTGAATCCGCAGATATTACCTATAAGGAACTAACCGACAAAACCTGGATGATGCCGCCCAGGGGACATCCCAGCAGGCCATATTCCCGCCATGAAAAAGGATTGTTGCGGGAGGATAAAAAACCGGGGTTCAGGACACCATCCGGCAAAATCGAGCTTTTTTCCTCATGGCTTGAAAAATGGGAACTTACCCCCATGCCCTACCATGAAGAACCACCGTACAGCCCTGTAAGCACACCGGATTTGTTCAAAAAATATCCACTTATTCTCAGCACCGGACGTCGAATGGGGCCCTTTTATCATTCAGAGCACCGTCAGATCCCCTGGTTAAGAGAACAGCAAAAAGATCCGGTGTTGGAAATCCATCCGGATACGGCAAAAAAATATGGCATTCACCATGGTGAAGATGTCTGTGTGGAAAACTGGCTGGGTAAGATTACGGTTAAAGCCCTTGTTACCCCGGTGATTCATCCTGATATTGTCATGGCTGAACACGGCTGGTGGTTCCCGGAACAAGACGGGTGCGAACCCAATTTATTCGGCGTCTGGGATGTGAATGTGAACCAGTTAATCCCGATGTCACACGAGGGTAAAGCAGGCCTTGGCGCCCCGATCAAAAGCATGCTGTGCAAAATATATAAACCAAAAGGATAAAAACCCCATGTCAGAATATGGAATGCTCATAGACTACGAATATTGTACAGGATGTAAAACCTGTGAAGTCGCCTGTAAACAGGAATATGGCCGACCGGCCGGAAAACTTGGGGGTGTTGAAGTTCACGAATATATTCACACCCTTGCCAATGACAAACTGTTTATCACCTATATCCCCCATTTTACAAAGGCCTGTATTTTTTGTGCGGGAAGGGTTAAAAAAGGATTAACACCGGCCTGTGCCAAGCACTGTATGGCACAGGTCTTGACCTTTGATAAAATCGAAGTGCTTCAAAAACAATTACCAAAAAAAAGAAAAGCCCTGCTCTGGACCAAAGGATAAACAAAGCTCCACAATGAATCGTTATATGAAGCTGAAAAAAAAACCGAATGCCGTCATCATTGCCACACTCTGGATGATGGGTACTCTTTTTTCATTCATGGCCATGGCCATTGGCGGCAGGGAATTATCCGGTGGGCTATCAACCTTTCAAATTCTTTTTTTCAGAAGTTTCATTGGCCTTTTCATTGTGGTAATTCTTTTGCTTTCAACAGGTAAAACTCAAGTTTTCACAAAACATATAGGATGGCATATGGCAAGAAACATTGCCCACTTTGGCGGCCAGTTCGGATGGTTTTATGGTATTGCCTATATCTCTTTGGCCAAAGTTTTTGCCATAGAATTTACTTTACCCATCTGGACTGCCATCCTGGCTGCGATTATCTTAAAAGAACAATTAACAGGACCAAGAATTATTGCCATCATTTTTGGGATAATGGGTATGCTGATTATCCTTCGACCCGGCATGGGCGTTATGAATATAGCCTCTGTGGCTGTTCTTGCAGGGGCAGTCTGTTATGGGCTTTCCCATACACTGACAAAAAAAATTGCAGGTTTTGATTCACCCATCACCATTTTATTTTATATGACATTGATCCAGCTGCCCATCGGGTTTTGCCTGTCCCTGTCCAATTGGATTTTTCCGACAACAGCCATGTTTCCCTGGATTTTAATTGTCGGGATAACGGCTTTAAGCGGACACTATTGCATGGCAAAGGCTTTTGCCATAGCACCGGCAACTGTTGTTGTGCCTATGGATTTTTTAAGGCTTCCCCTGATCGCCCTTTTGGGATTCTTCTTTTATGATGAGGACCTGGACCTCTTTGTCCTGATCGGTGCCATTGTCATGCTGACCGGCAATTTTATCAATATCCGTGCCGAACATCAAAAACAGAACAAAACGATATAATTTTTCTATTTTTTGGGATGGCATTTGGTACACGAGGTGGGCGCAGGCCCCTTTCCCTTTGGATCGCCTTTTTCTATATTGAACGTTTTGTGGCAAGAAATACAATTGGCATGCAGGGCTTCAAAATGATAGGTCATGATCCGGGTTTTCTTATCCAATTTTTCACCCTTTGGTTTTTTGGTTCCCTTATGACACTCAATACAGCCTTGCGCATCATCTCCAGGAGATAAATCCAGAGGTTTGCCTGCATCATCATGATGGCATTCGCCACAGCCAATGGCATAGGTTTCGATGTGGGCTTTATGGGCGAACTGAACAATACCCTTTTTATGTTTGTCATATAATGGATTGTTCATCACAATGATATCTATATCTCTGGCCTTACTTTCCACATTATTTTTATTCTCCAGTGATGTATCAACATGTGGCTTGGATACAGTTTGGGCCTTTACCCCGGACACAGTTTCAATTTCGGGTATGGAAACAGGCTCAACGCCTGGGGTCTTCTGCACAGTTTCCGGGCCTGCCTTCTCTTTTTTATCCAATATTTGCAGGTTCTCCTGATTTCGCATGTCATAGGGCACTTGTTTCCCATGACCTGCTGCCACACCTGTGGAAACGTGAGTATCTGATTTTGTTTGTGTTTTTTTCGAAAGTTTATGGGCCCGTGTATCTAAATAAGACTTGGGGATAGAACAATAGATGAAGAACAAAACCAAGATCAACATCATTGACAGCAAAATATAAGACCCGTTTTTATCCGTATCCATTCATTTTCTCCCAGTATTTTTATGTATTTGAAAAAATCAATTAAATTTTACTTTACAGCAATGGTATCAATTGTTAATCAGAAAGATCCAGACTTTTTTTGACAAAACTCAACAATTACATATTATAACTGATTTTATAATGCTGAATCCCAAGGCTAAAATATATTAAAAATGTCTAAAAGCCCTTCGTATCAAGAGCTTGAGCAAAGAATCAAGCAGCTTACAAAAGAGAACCGGATCATCCGGGAAGCAAAACGCAGCTCGCGCATCATCAGGATGCGACACAAGCGATTTTTAAGGTTTTTACCCTATCCTGTGATTGTCCGGGATACCAATGGCATGGTTAACTATTTAAATCCGGCATTTACAAGAACTTTTGGCTGGACCCTCAAGGAATTAAAAGGCAAAAAAGGCAACCAGTATGTTCCCTGTTCACTGAGACAAGAATTAGCTGATAAGATCAAGGCTCTGCCCTATGATAAAAAAATTCTCAGGTTAAATTCCAAACGGTTGACCAGAGATGGGCAAATACTTGATGTCAGTATCCGAATTGGTTTAGACCGAGACCAGAACAACAATCCGGCCGGCATGATCATTGTTTTAAAAGACATGACAATGGAAAACCGGGACAGAGCCAACTTAGATACCACAAGACGTATCAGTCGGGCCCTTCCAAAATATCCTGATTTAAGAAAACTGCTTTACTATGTTCATTCCCAGATAAAAGAACTCCTGGGGACTCAAAGTGCCAACACCATTCTTTTAAGTGAAAACAAAAAAGAGTTTTATTTTTTAAGTGCCGCCCATGACGACCCCAACACCCGGGCGAGAATCGAAAAGGCACGCTTTTCAGTAGACGAGCTTCTCTCCGGCCAGGTAATTAAGTCCGGAGAACCCATGTTTATTAATGATTTTTCCGGCAAAGAGGGTCAGTACCAGTCAAGAGATATTAAGATCGGATATAAGGTTAAAAATGTCATCCTGGTTCCCTTAAGAATAAAAAACCGGGTGATTGGTATTCTCGCGGCTGACAATAAAAAAACCGGTGATTTTGATGAAACAGATCTTGAAAACCTGAACACCATTGCTGCAACAGTTGCCTTATCCATAGAAAATGCAAGGGTTTCAAGAAAACTGAGAAAAACCTTTGAAGAAGTAAAATCCCTTAACCGGGCAAAGGACAAAATGATCAATCATCTGTCACATGAGTTAAAAACACCAGTGGCAATTATGCTAAGCTCATCAAAAATTCTTGCCAAACGGTTGGAAAGCCTGCCAGAAAAAACATGGAAACCAACATTCGACAGAATCAACAGAAATCTGAACCGTATTATCGGTATTGAAGACGAAGTCTATGATATTGTAGAAAAAAAAGAGTTCGATCATCAAAAGGTATTTACCCTGATTTTTGAACAATGCCAAGATGAACTGGAATCCCTTATTGCTGAAGAAACCGGAGAAACAGATGTTATTAAAAAAGTTAGGCATCGAATCGATAAGATATTTAACCCCAAAAATCTGATAAAACAAAACATTTTTTTAAACCGGTTCGTGGATGAACGAATACAGGTGATCAAATCGGAAATAACACACAGAAACATTGAGATCATCACACGCTTAAAAGCATCCTCACCCGTGCAGATGCCCCTGGAACCCTTAAAAAAAACAATAGACGGCTTGATTCGGAACGCCGTAGAAAACACACCGGACCAGGGGGTTGTGGAGGTGCTTGTTGTGCCAAAAATAAAAGGGGTTCAATTTATTGTTAAAGACCATGGTATCGGGCTCACACCAGATGCCCAAAAAAGAATATTCGAAGGATTTTTCACCACCCAGAACACCATGAAATACTCGTCAAAGCGCCCGTACGATTTTAATGCCGGAGGTAAAGGCGCTGATCTGCTTCGCATGAAAATTTTTTCAGAACGGTACAATTTTAAAATCACCATGACATCAAAACGATGCCAAAGAATCCCGGCAAACGAAGACACTTGTCCCGGTTCAATAAAAGCGTGTGACAAAATCCCCGGATCACCCTGTGACGGCATGACCATTGTCACTTGCTTTTTTCCATATCCTAAATGAACTTGAAAAAATCAATACAGAAAATCAGCTACTTACTGTTTGAACGAAAACCCACCCATCTGCTTTATTGCTGCAAAATCCTGAAATCCTCATGTACAGTAGTACACTCCGGTTTCAGGATTTCTTGCGCCCTGCAT
The DNA here is from genome assembly GCA_021647625.1 of Desulfobacula sp. Taxonomy (GTDB): domain Bacteria; phylum Desulfobacterota; class Desulfobacteria; order Desulfobacterales; family Desulfobacteraceae; genus Desulfobacula. The sequence continues at coordinate 5,922 of JAKIUJ010000129.1, read as the reverse complement.
ATGGGCAACTTTTCGCCCAAACACGGGTTTTCGGTCAGGCACTACTTAAAGAATGTCGGGAAGCAAAATAACAGGCGCCTCAAAAAGAAAATTTTTAAAGTTTCGGTAAAACAGGATCAGGATCTCCTGAAAAAAAACCTTAAAAGGGATAGCCCAAAGCAGGTGACATTCAATAATACGGCAATCACAACTTATATGATTAATTAATAATGTTATTTTATCCTAGATAAAACATTAAGGTAACCTAATGTTTTATGTGGAAAAAATCATGCAGAGCAGTATACAAAGAAAGGGCTTTCATCCAATAGAGCCCTCCATCAGAAAGTAAAAAAGGGCCCAAAAAATAATTTGGAACCCCCTGTATCTACTGTGGTACGCCCGACAGGATTCGAACCTGTGGCCTACGGATTAGAAGTCCGTTGCTCTATCCAGCTGAGCTACGGGCGCAAACAAAAAGGATTTCTATCAAAATACCAGACAAAAGTCCACTAAAAAATGCAGGGTTTATTTTTTTGGTGATCATATATTGCTTTTAACATTATTATGATAATGGTATACTTAATTTTCAACCCAACTTCTTCTAAGGTATATTGAATGACAAAAACGGTAAAACAGGATAATAAAAAAAAGAAACGACTGACAAAAAAAGATTTTCTCATTCCTGCGGGTAAAAAACCTAAAAAATCAAATTCAAGAGCGATTGTTAAATCAGATGCCATTCAAAGCTATTTGAATGAAATCAGCCGTTATAAACTTTTGACGCGGGATCAGGAAGTTGAATTGGGCACCAGGATCAGGGAAGAGGAGGATCAGGAAGCCGCTTATATCATGACCACATCCAATTTGCGCCTGGTTGTTAAAATCGCCCTTGAATTTCAAAGGATCTGGATGCAGAACCTCTTGGATCTGATTCAAGAAGGCAATATTGGCCTGGTGCAGGCAGTTAAAAAGTTCGACCCATATAAAAATGTTAAATTTTCATACTATGCATCATTCTGGATCAAGGCTTATATTCTTAAATTTATCATGGATAACTGGCGCATGGTAAAAATTGGAACAACCCAGGGACAGCGCAAACTGTTTTTTAGATTAAAAAAAGAAAAACGACGTCTGATTGAGCAGGGGTTTGATCCCAAACCAAAACTATTATCCGAGCGCCTTGGCGTATCGGAAAAAGAAGTTGTGGATATGGATCAAAGACTGGCAAACTGGGACTTAAGCCTTGACGAACCATTGAAAAACGATTCCAATACCGAACGTATCGAATTTATTAATATTGAAACAGACACGTCTGAAGACAGAGTTGCTAAAAAAGAGATTGAAGATATTTTGCACACCAAGGTCAATGAATATAAAAAGATATTAAATGAACGAGAATTAGACATTTTCGATACCCGTATCTTCTCCGACTCACCCCAAACGCTTCAACAAATTGGAGAGCGATATTCGATTTCCCGGGAACGGGTCAGACAGATTGAAAATAACATTTTGAAGAAAATGAAGGTATTTTTCAAAAAAGACATGCCTGATTTCGATATGTATGACCACAGCCAGTTAACTTAAAATCCCATATATTTTAAGGCAAATCAAATCATGAAGAAATATATAGCCCACATTCTATTTATTCTTATACCGGTTCTTTTTACCACTGGCTGTAACCACATCAAACAATCTTTAACACCGGTGGAAGATTCGGCCATGCAGGCCGCCACAGACCAAAACCCTAATCAGGAAGAAAATCTTTCTGCCAATTATTTTTATCTTGTATCCAGAATGCATATAAAAAACAAGGAGTTTGATAACGCACAAAAAGCACTTGAAAAAGCGATTGCCAAAGATCCCGACTCCTATATCCTGACCCGCGATCTTGTTAGCCTGCATATGCGCAAAAAAAGAAAAAGTAAGGCAGTAAAACTTGCACAAAATTTTATCGCAAGAAATCCTGATAATGTTGATGGATTATTGCTTTTTGTTCAATTAAAAAAAGATAAAATCAAAGAAAATGAACTGGTTGAAATTTTAAACCGTGTTTTGACTATTGATCCAAACAAGAAAGAAACCTATCTGCGTTTGGGCAAAATATATATAGAAAATAAAAATTATACCGAGGCCCTGGTGCTGTTCAAAAAAATGGTGGAACGTTTTCCAGACTATTATGTGGGCCGGTTTTATCTTGGCGATGTGTATCTGACTTTAAAGAAATACGGGGCAGCCAAAACCCAATTTTTAAAATCTATTGAATTGGAACAGGACCTTGTTGCTCCAAGATTCCAATTGATAGAGATCTATCGGATTGAGGACACACCGGACAATTCTCTAAAAATATTAGACACATATGAGCGGATACTGACAATTGAACCTGACAATTACCAGGCATTATTTGGCCTGGCTTTACAATATTACAAAACAGGACAAATAAAGGAAGCTGATGAAATTTTCATGGAATTGGGAGAGGATGTCAGCAGTAATTCCAGAATGGTAATGATCGCTGCAGATGAGTTTATCTCCAATAAAAAGTATGACGATGCGATCATCATATTCTCACAAATGCTCAAAGCCAACCCGAAAAGTTCAAAACTTAATTTTTTCCTTGGCATGGCCTATCAGGCTGCTGGAAAACTTAAAAAAGCCATTCAGCATTATTTATTGGTCCAACAAGACCATACCCAGTACAAAAAAACCATTTTGAGCATTGGTTTTTTATATAAAGAACTCAAACAGATACCCACGGCAATCAATTTTCTTGAAGGCCGGCAAAAAGCGTATCCAAAAGATATTGATATCATCACCTATCTGTCTTCATTTTATGAAACCCGGAAACAATACAAAAAAGCCATTCGCTTATTGAATACAGGGTTGAAAGATACACCTCAAAACACATCTTTGTTATTCAGACTCGGTGCAGTGCAGGACAAGGCCGGATTAAAGGACGAATGCATCTTGACCATGAAAAAAATCATTGAAATCGATCCTAAAGATGCCAGTGCATTAAATTACCTTGGCTACACCTATGCAGAACAGGGGACCAAACTTGATGAAGCTCTGGACTTGATTCACAGGGCCCATGATATCAAACCCAATGATGGATATATTAAAGACAGTCTGGGTTGGGTTTATTTTAAAAAACAAGACTTTAAAAAAGCAGTTCAATATCTTGAAAAAGCGGCTGAGTTAACCGACTTTGAAACCATCGTATCTGATCATCTCGGTGATGCATATATAAAACTTAAACAGCATAAAAATGCACTCGAGACATTCACCAAAGCGGTTTCAAATGCACAGGACAGCGATAAAGACCTGGTAAAAGAGATAAAGAAAAAAATCAAGGCGGTTCAAAAATTAATCAATGATTGATAAACATTTGTGGCAAAAGCCACTTTTTATTTTTATTGTTCTCGCCTTTTTAACCGGATGCAACACTTTACGGCCTGATCCCAACCCGCTTCTTGATAACAAAGCGCTTGAATTTACATCCAAAGCAAAATCATATAACCAGCACATTGTGGCCAGCAAGGGCACAGGCTGGATAAACCTTAAAGCAGGCAACAGGACGGACCGATTCAAAATTGTATGGGCCACGGCCTTCCCCAATAAAATCAGAATAACATTCCTCTTATCCGGCCATCCGATAGGGACCATTATTGCCACGGGGCAAAAGGTAATGTTTATTTCTCATACAGGTGAACATTCGCCCTATATTACAAATTCAGACGACCCTGATCTGAAAACCTATATAAAAATACCTGTTAAACTATCCGAACTGATCCTGGTGCTCCTTGGTCGGTTCCCCATCAAAACGTTCGAGGATGTCTATTTTTCCCCAAAAGACCCCTCCCTTTCAACCATCATTTTATGGAAAGACTGGCAAGGCATTTGCCAATATCTGAATGTGGACGGGCAAGGCCGGCTGAACAGCATTAAAACAACTGATTCCAAAGGTCAGGTTCTATATGACCTGAGCATTATAGATTACAAAACATATTCTACGGATTCCATTGCCTCTACGGTTCACCTCATTGATACACAAGGCCGCACCATGACGCTTAGAATCACAAGCTTTATAATAAATCCTGTAATAAAAGAATCTGTGTTTCGGTTGACAGCAAAAGGATCGTAACCATTATTAATACCGAGCCTCTTGCAGAAATACCGGTGAATGGCTCTTGCTCACTATATACTGCAGGTCATGATTGTTACAATGCAAAATATGGTGGGATCGAGCCATAATATATTTCATCTGCAAGAGCCTCTACTGTTTAATAATAACAGGGATGCGCAAAAAACCAGAGGTTTTTACAAAAAATGGAATACCCATTTGAATTTGCTCAAATATTTCTTATAAAATGTTTCTCAAAGGAGAATTGAAACAATGATTCACGACAGTGTTGACAATGCAAAAAAGGGCGGCGGATGTCCTTCCCAGGGTGGCAGCCAGGATATGGCAGCCAGACAAAAACAGGAAGAAGACAAAATCAAAGTCTCCCTCTCTAAAATAAAACATAAAATTTTCGTTCTAAGCGGTAAAGGCGGTGTTGGTAAAAGCAGCGTATCTGCCAACCTTGCGGCAAGCCTTTCCCGAAAAGGCTTTAAAACAGGACTGATGGATGTTGATGTCCATGGCCCGTCTATTGCCCACATGCTCGGTTTAACCGAACTGTTGGATATTTCCGAGGCACAAATGCTTATCCCCAAACAGGTCAATGAAAACCTGAAGGTTGTATCTGTCCAGGCATTAATGCAGGACAAAGACCAGGCCATTATCTGGAGAGGTCCTGCAAAGACCGGTATGATTCGACAATTTGTCAGCTCCGTGGACTGGGGTGAGCTTGATTATCTGATCATTGATGCCCCTCCGGGTACAGGAGATGAGCCATTAACAATTGTACAAACCATTCCCGAAGCCCTGGGTGTTATCGTAACCACCCCACAGGAAGTTGCGCTTGCCGATATCAGAAAATCCATTTCTTTTTGTAAAACAGTGAAATTAAAAACCCTTGGTATCGTTGAGAACATGGCAGGTTTCAAGTGTCCACATTGCAGTGAACATATTGATCTTTTCAGCAATGGCGGCGGAGAAAAAACCGCCAAATCACAGGGGTTGGAATTTTTGGGCTCGATTCCCTTTGACCTGCGCGTTGTTGCAGCAGGTGACAGCGGTGTTCCACTGATGTTTCAAGACGAAGAATCAGAATTCACAAAGGCATTTACCATTGTTGTGGACAATATAATAAAAAGTGTGTAGAATCGTCTATTGAATGAACAAATTGAAAAAGTCGGAAAATTAAAAGATATTTTTAATCTAAGGGAGAAAGACAATCTTTCTCCCCTGGCTTGTTTCAGTCACCTTGCAATAAGGCGCCACACAGAAAAATTTCAAGACAATGAATACCGCCAGCCGTTCAGCGCTGATTCCGACCGTATTCTTAACTCCATGGCCTTTACCCGCTATATTGATAAAACCCAGGTTTTTTCATTAATCAACAATGATCATCTTACCCACAGAGTGATCCATGTCCAATTGGTATCAAGGATAGCCAGAACCATTGGCAGATATCTCGGGTTAAACGAAGATCTTATTGAAGCGGCAAGTCTCGGTCATGATATAGGACATGCCCCTTTTGGACATGATGGAGAACGATTTTTATCCAAACTGACCCGGGCCTGCGGGGCCGGCTTTTTTCATCACAGCCTGCAAAGCATCCAGTTTCTAGACAAAATTGAAAAAAATGGTAAAGGATGGAACCTGAGCCTTCAGACAATGGATGCAATCATCTGCCATAATGGAGAGATTCATTCCAGAAAACTGACTCCCCATAAGAACAGATCTCTTGGCGATCTTGATAAATTAATGGCCGCCATGACAAAAAACAAAGCGATTGATATCCCCCCAATGACCCTGGAGGGATGTGTGGTCAGGGTGGC
>JAKIUJ010000128.1 GCA_021647625.1 Desulfobacula sp. | reverse complement strand
CCAGTATTCTTGTGGGAAAGCGTTTTCTCCCAATGCTTAACACACGAATCAGGATATGAAAGAAAAAATACATCATCCAGTTTCTTGGAAACGGCCAGCGTTTCCAATAGGGAAAAGAAGCTGCAATAAGGATAACGCCGGTAAGATTTTTGGATTGTTCGGCAAGACTGAACAATTGTCCGCCAATACTGTGGCCGGCAAGAAAAATATGGTCAGAGCCGGTCAAGGTTGCGGCATGGGTGATGACAGCATCCATGTCCTGTATTGCCCAGTCTTCCAATTTGAGTGGAATGTTGTATGATGAGGTTCGACTATCTCCTGTCCCCCTGTAATCAAAGGTGATGACACAAAATTTATGCTCGCAGAGGAACCTTGCAAATTCATGATAAAAAGCTTGCCCAACCCCGATGGCAGCGCTGATGATGACAATGCCGTCAGGATTTTTAATGTTTGGAGAAAACTGGGTGCCGGAAATCTGTGTTTTGTCCTGGCAGATAATCTGTATGGGTTTTACGTGATAGGTAAATTCAGTCATGCACATTTCCTCTGTTTTTTAATATGGTGTTCATGTTCAGGTGCAAGTCTTGGGATACGTTCCGATCGAGAGACAAGATCTTTGTATGGGCCCAAAAGCGCTTCATATTTGCGGTGATAGAATTCAGGCAGTGTTTGTGTTTTTTTCTCGTGAAAATAACGGAACCGGCGGTCCTGCTTTAAGCGGGTCAGGATCTGTTTCATGGTATGGATCATGATCTTCAAACTGGTGGTTCGTATGGGCTGATAAGCTTTATGGATAAGGCTTTTCGACAGTCTGAACCCCCTTGTCTGGATGTCCGGTGATGTTATAAAAGAAAAGGTATCAATGAGTTTTTCATAAAACTCTATGGGTGAATAGTGTTTAATGGTGGTTGCAAGATAGGGCTTGCAGTAAAAGGTAAAGGGTAAGGTTTCAAGAATACGGTTTTGTTTTAGATATCGATTAAACATCGGTGTTTCGCCGAACGGGGCGGGTATGTTCAACGAATGTGACACCCAGGGTGTTCTTGAAATAAAAGTCTTGTTAAGTGTTACAGGATCCTGTCCTTTGTCCATATCAAGTCCGAACAAAAGGTTGGCCTGGGTTATGGGAATATGCTGGTGGATCATTTTAAATCGATCCACAATATGGTTCAGTTTTTCCATGGCTGAATCAGGTCGGCCAACCCCGGTTTTTTTTGAATATGCGGTCCAGGATTCAATCCCGGGAATAACACAGAGACACCCTGCCTTTTCAAGCCGGATTAATCTTTCTTTTGTTAAAGAATCCAATGAGCCTTCTGTGAGGAACCAGCGTTTTTTAGGATGGTCGATCTTTTCAATCACTTCCATGACGCGGTCAAACTCAACGCCAAAGTTGGGGTCGTAAAAATTGATTCTCACCTGGGGAAAATGCTTTGCAGCATAGGTCAAATCCTTTTCAAGACAGTCAAGGGGGAACAGGTGGTATTCATTGTTCCAGTCCACACAAAAATCACAGGAATAGGGGCAGCCAATGCTGGATAAAATAGGGACAAACACAAATGGATTGGGTTTGGATCGCCAGAAAAAAGATTTTTGAATGTCCGGCATTCGCTCTTCAATGCAGGGGATGTCTTTTAGTGTGCGGCTTGTTGTGACAATCTCTTTTTTGGGCAAGTCAGTTAAGATCTCCTTGATGAGTTGTTGATCGCAGTTTTTTATCACCACATCATAAAACCGAATGGCATCATGGGAAAACTGCTTGGCATGGGGGCCGCCAAGAATCATCAAAACCTTTGGGCTTTTCTTTTTGAACAGTTTTGCCAGGGCATAGGCCAGGGCGCTTCCCCGGGAAAAACATGAGATAAAAATGACATCCAGATCATCGGGCAACAAACGTTCAGGTGACTTGAATCCAAAATAGGTGTTGTAGACAACTTCGTGTCCCATTTGACGACACCAGGTACTGACCGCCTGGGGCATGATGCTGGCATATTGTTTAACCACAAAAAAATCGTGGGGAAGGCTCAAAATTGACCGATTAATATTTTCACACAAGAGTTCAAGTATACCTATTTTCATATCAGGTTATATAATCCTTAGCGGTTAGAAAAAAAGAGAGGCAATATTATTGTGGTGCATACCGGATCACGTCACCCGAGTTAGTAAATGCATAGCCGGATGTCGGTAACATATGAACATCCAGCATATTGCAAAATCCTTCACAGGTCCTTATAGACGTTGGTTCGAAAGTTGGCTGAATACCAGACGGATCCGCCATCGACCGTTCGTGCCAGTTTTCCGGTATCACCCGCAAACCATCCCAGCCGACGGGTTTTAAATACGAGCGCATTGCCATTATTGACAATATGATAGTAAGCCTTTCTTTGTCAAACAAATCGTCTATTCTCTGGAAAATTGAAATCCTATCCTTATTTTACAACAAAATCAAAAGATAAGGGAACGGGGCTTGGATTAGCTGTCGCATATGGCATTGTCGAAGAATATAATGGAAAAATTGTTGTTGACAGTATCCAAGGATCAGGCACAAGCATTTATGTATACCTTCCCTTAATAGAAAATAGTCATGAAACCGTATCCCATATCGAGCCTGACAGGCCTAAAACAGGAACTGAACGGATATTGCTGGTTGATGATGAAAAACAAGTTATTCAGATTGAAAAAATGATGCTCCAACGCAATGGATATCATGTGGTGGAAATGGATAACAGCGTTGATGCCTTGGCAGTGTTCAGGTCAGACCCGGATGCGTTTGATCTGGTCATTACAGATATGGCAATGCCAGGTTTAACCGGTGATCAGTTTGCCCGAAAATTGCAGGAAATAAGATCCGGGGTTCCAATTATTTTGTGCTCCGGGTTCAGCATTTCTTGCGCCTTGCATATGGGCAACTTTTCGCCCAAACACGAGTTTTCGGTCACCCACTGAATAATATTCAAAATCAGTCTAATATTTCATGTTTTGTCAAAACCTCCGATTTTTTGCGCAATTGCCTGCAGGCAAAGCTGTGCATCGCCGTTATTAAAAAAAATTAAATGGATTTTACAAAGATCATTGAAAAACCGGGTTAAAGTGATAAAATATAAATTTTGAATATAGAGATTGATGCGGTTGATGATTCAGGGCAAACGCATGCAGTTTATTCAATTTGTTGAATTAAGCACCTTGTGTTATAGGTAAACGCCGCACAAGACGCCCATCTATATTACGTTGCTGTACTTTAAATGATTAAAATTGATGCCAAAGTTCCATGCGTTTACCCTGGTTGATGATTTAGAAAGGATATAGTGTGAAATCCAAAGCTCTTGAGGTGAATTTATCCGATACAAAGGTTGATGTTACCATTGATCCGAAATATGATATTTTTTTAGATATTGTTTCATCCTATGTCGGTATTTTAAACAGGATGAACATCTTTCTTGAAGAACTGTCTCATCCGTATAAAAATTGGGAATTCATATCAAGCGAAGCACGCCACCTGTCCCTTCATTATTATTATTTATACCAGGCGCATGAGGACGGTGATAAGGCATTGGATCTGTTTGTGGATATCTTTTTATTGGCATTTGAGTCCCGCGCCAATGTGAAAGTCACCACCAGTTCGGCTGATAATCTGATGCTGTTTCTGCAACATATTGTCAAAGAATCAAACCAGGCCCTTGATCGGTTTTTACCGGTTATTGAAAGGGCGCTGAACAAGATTCAATCCTTTGATGGGGAGGCATTTTCTTATTTTGTAAGATCCTATTATCAACCGGATAAGATTGCAAAGCAATTGCTCGACTACAAGAGTGCGGGATCCCATATTTTTACGGCTTTAAACCGATTTTTGATTAAGTTTTACCATTATTCTTTTGACTATTGGTTGAAGAAAGAAGACCCATTGGCCTGGGTCGGACAAAGCATCGATACGGGCGCTATCACAAAAAATCTTACATCCGTTTTAGAAAAAGTATCCCACAAGCAAATCAAGGTGTGGCAAAAACAGCTTTGCGTTATCGAAAAGTCTTATGATCTTTCCTCTGATGAAACCTCAAGGGCGTTGACCCGGCTTGTCAGCTACCAGGACTTTGTCAGTCAGATATGGGCGGTGCCGCAAAAAATTATGGAACAGACCGGGGATGATTTGGAAGGCTATCATCTCAAGTTGACCTTTTTGTTTTATATCACCCATATTCCTGGCCTTGCCACCATCCATGTCCAGGCATTAAGAGAGATTAACAGCACACTTACCCATTTGATCGGAGAGGAAGGTTTTAAAAATGATATCAAAATTGTCAATCAGGCTTTTTCATTGCTTAAAGAGCAGAAAGGAAAACATCCTGAAACGGTTTTAGACTGCATTCATAAAATCGGGGATTCCGTATACAGGAGGTCAAAAATTGATCTGATCAATCACTTTATAGATCGGGCTGTTGATCATGGTTTCCAGTTTCCAATGATACAAGGAACCGGCGATGACTGGCAGATCAAAAGCAATACCGCCCATGTGAAAAACATTCGGGTTTTTTTGGATTTGATCGGTCAGCATCCCAAAAAATCACGGAGGCTGTTGTCAGCCCTGATTATTTCCCTGTCTATCGGTGGTGTTTTTATAAAGGATACAGACCTGTTTCCAAGGGATATTACCCGATTTTTAAATTCCGATATTGAGCCTGTGTATAATCTGGTGAAACAGTTGTCCCGGATGCTGCCGGCATTTTTTAATGAAATTGGCGCAGAAGGTCATTTACGGGATATCTCCACACAATTGGATGAAGCGTGTAACAGGAAAGACCGGTTGATTCACTTTTTGAGAAAACAATGCCATGTGGAAAGTTCCAGCCGGATAGTGGATTTTATCAAAGAAGTCATTGTTTTCTGGAAAACAGGAGATAAGTCAAAACTTGAACCCTATGTTCCGCCATCTATTTTTCGGGAAATTAGCGGCTCAGGGCTATTTATAGACGGCCCAAAGATTATTCTGGCTGATCTTGTGGCAAATGACATTCTGCTTCCCAGTGATTATTTAGTCTATACAGAAGATGCCATTAATAATTTTATTGATAAGGTTGACGGTGTTACAGAGCTGGATCGTTCCAGGGTAAAGATGATTTTTGGATTTCACCGGTTGTTAAACCAGAAATATGGTATTGATAATCTTGAAATTAAAAAATACCTGGCTTCATTTACCGGTGAAAACCTGCCGGATACCCATCGGCTGATCGATGCTCTGGACCAAGACAACCTGGAAAACAAAATCTTATCTTTGCTTTCATATATGAAAGATCTTAAAAATATTATTGTGTCCGACAAGGTATATGAAGCCAATGAAGCCATTTATCACAAACGGCATTTTGCAGTGGACATTCCATCCATGTACGGCAGCTACAACGAGGCCAAGTTTGATGCATTAGGGTTGACCCTGCGGGTGGAGAACATATTAAATGTGCTGTTTGAAGAGTTGGTTAACAGTATTGATCTCCAGGTGATTACAAAGGCCACATTCAAGCGGATTTACAGTGTGCTGGATCTGTTTCGAACCGCCCTGGAACTGGATGGCATTGCGTCCAACCAGCTTAATGTCCAGATGGATTTTTTAAAATTTTCCGTGGATATCAGGACCTGTACTTTTACCCAGTATCTGGATATTTTCAAAGGGTTTACCCGGGCGGTGGCCGATATCATCAACGATCATTTTAACACCATTCATTCCAGTAATCTTTACCAGATTGAATCGCGCCTGGGCAGAGATCAGATTTTAAAAAAATATTTTCCCAAAAATGCCAAAAACAGCAGAAATAAATTTGATCAGCGGGTGGCAGAGATCTTTTTCATGGATCGGATTGCGACATCCCTTGGGCTCCAGCAGATGGATGTCTTTTTAAACCGGGTATTGCACACCCTGTTTCAGCAGTCTGAAATGCTTTCCCAAATTCATTTAAGCCGTTTATTAAATTATGATCCCAAATGCTCTGTGATTGAGGTGGGCAGCTCCGATCCCATCAGTAACAATATTATTTTTTTAGGGAACAAGGGATTAAACCTGATTAAACTAAAACGCCTGGGGGTTCCGGTGCCCGAAGGTTTCATCATTACAACCGAGGTGTTTAAATGCCGGGAAATCATTAATACCTATAAGCCTGCCAACATCAACTTTAAGCGTATTGTTACAAAAATGGTGGCCAATCTTGAACTCCGGACCAAAAAGAATTTTGGAGACCCCCAAAATCCCTTGTTGTTATCAGTCAGGAGCGGGTCTTCCATCTCTCAACCCGGTATGCTGGATTCATTTTTAAACGTGGGAATGAATGAAAAAATTGCTGCCAGTATGGCAAAAATAAGCAAGAATCCATGGTTTGCATGGGATAGCTATCGACGGTTCATACAAGGGTATGGTATGGCGTTCGGTATCAAGCGCGATGAGTTTGATTATATTATTTACTCACAAAAAAAAGCATCCGGTATCGAATTAAAACGCTATTTTTCAGGCGAGCAAATGAAACAGGTTGCCCTGGCATATAAAAAATTGCTGTTGGATTCAGGCATTGAATTGATCGAATCTCCCACTGAACAATTATTTCTAGCTATAGATAAAGTGTTCACGTCATGGAATACAAAAAGGGGGCGCGACTATCGAAGAATTATGGGGATCTCCGATGACTGGGGAACAGCCGTAACGATCCAGTCCATGGTATTTGGCAATTTGTCCCGGCAGTCCGGCTCCGGTGTGGTTTTCAGCCACAGCCCCAAACTGCCGGGTGATACGGTCCGGTTGTGGGGGGATTTCACCATTGGCAACCAGGGCGAGGATGTGGTGTCCGGGCTTGTAAAAACGCTTCCCATTTCAGAAACTCAGCGGGAGTTGGAGGAACGGGATACAAAGATCAGCCTTCAAAAGAATTTTCCCAATGTGTTTGAACAGCTGAAAAAAACAGTTCACCATCTGGTTTATGAAAACGGCTGGAATCCCCAGGAGCTGGAATTTACCTTTGAAGGGGATACAAAAGAAGGGTTGTCTATTCTCCAGGCACGGGATATGTCCCAGAGAGAGAGAAAAAAGATAGCCAATTTTAGAGAAACGCCGGAGGTTCTTGATGCTGCCTGGCTTGGTCAGGGAATCGGTGTCAGCGGGGGAGCAATGAGTGGAAAAGTTGTATTTACACTTAATGAGATTCGAGCGTATAGAAAAATTGATCCGGAGATCAAGTTAATTTTGTTGAGAAACGATACTGTTCCGGACGATATCTTAGAAATAGATGCCGCAGATGGTATTCTGACTGCCAGGGGGGGATTAACCTCCCATGCTGCTGTTGTGGCGTATAACCTGGATAAAACCTGTGTGGTGGGGTGTGAAAATCTTGTTTGCAATGAACATAAAAAAGAGTGTATGCTCAACCACAAAAAAATGGTCACAGGCGATTTTATCAGTATTAATGGTCAGAAGGGATCTGTATATAAGGGTGCAATGGAAATAAAATAACTTGCATCAGGGATAACAAAACTTTTTATAAAGAACGGGGAGTAAAATGAACGAAAAAGCGTCTAAAACACTTGGCATTAACGGTCTTGGAAGAATTGGCAAATTATCGCTATGGCACCATGCCGGCAGAAAATATTTTGATAGTATCGTCATCAACGTTGGGCGTGACGTGGGAAAGTCTTTTCAGGATATCATCCATTATATTGAAAGAGATACCACCTATGGAAGATTGGATTCATTTCTTCACGGATTCCAGGGAGAGCCTGTTATAAGCGACGTGGATGAAGCGGCCGGAACTCTGGTCGTGAATGGTGTGAATGTTAAAATTTTACAAAAAGACAGAAATCCAAAAGATATTGAATGGGGTGTAAATGATGCTAAAATTGTTGTGGACACCACAGGCCGGTTTTTAGATCCAACCCTTGCGGCGGACGTACCCAAAGGAGCCATCCGGGGTCACATCGAAGCGGGTGCTCAAAAAGTGATCGCATCGGCACCGTTTAAACTCAAAGAAGGGATGGTCATGCCCGATGATGCCGTTACAACAGTCATGGGCATCAATGATAAAGATTATGATCCAATGAAACACCAGGTCATCTCCAATGCATCGTGTACCACCACCTGTCTTGCTCATATGATCAAACCATTGATCGATTATTTTGGAATCGAGAGGATTTTATCCGCATCAATGGCTACGGTTCATGCAGCAACAGGATCTCAGCAGGTTCTCGATCGATTGCCAAAATCAGGCGCTGGGGATTTAAGAAAAAATCGATCCATTTTAAATAATATCATCCTTACCACCACCGGTGCTGCAAAAGCCTTGCAGCTGGTCATCCCGGAAATGTCCACCATTGGATTTATTGCAGAGTCTGTTCGAATTCCGACGGCAACCGGTTCTTTGATTATTCTTGTGATGAATTTCCAGGAAGAGCTGAATAAGAAACCGATCCGAAGGGAGCTTGTCAACTCCATTTATGAAGATGCGGCAAAGACCAATACCAATGGATATCTGATGTTTACAAATAAACAGAATGTGTCTTCGGATATTATCGGAACTCCCAGGGCGGCGGCTGTTATTGAAGGTCATGAGACACATACCCGGACCGGTGCAATAAATATAAATCTGGAACATGTCAGGGGCATTGATAAATCGGTTCTGGAAACCATTAAGGACCAGGTGACAAGTATCCAGGTAACCCAGTCGGTAATTTACGGATGGTATGACAATGAGATGGCGAGCTATGTCAATATGCTGGGTGATAGAACGGTTTCCATTGCTGAAGCCATGCATTAGAAAATATATATATTTCTTTTTTGTTTTGATGACGCTTGATCTGCTGTTCCTGTTCTTCCCGGCAGGATCAGAAGCAGGAACGGCAGAAAATAAATTGCCGTTTTATGTTGGTGAAGCGCTTACATACAACGTTCGCTGGGAAATGATACGGGCCGGGAAAGTTGATTTTCTGGTCCGGCCCTTTACCATAATAGATGGAAAAAAAGCCTGGCATTTTGATCTTAAGGTAAGGTCCAATCGTTATATCGATATGTTCTACAAAATTCGGGATAGAATAGAAGGGTTTGCCGATGAGGGGTTTACCAAATCCCTGCTTTACCAAAAGACCCAGTCCGGAAAGGACAAAAAGCAAATCAAGGTCGTGTTTGACTGGGAACATTCAAACGCCACGTATTCCAATTTCGGGAGCAGGCGTGATCCCATAAAGATACCTGCCCACACCTTTGATCCCATATCCTCATTTTATATGATGCGAACTCTTGATTTCAAAGAAAAACAGACCCTTTCTTTCCCGATTACAGATGGCAAAAAACAATTTCTGCAAAAAGTTCATATCAAGGAAAGGCAAACGCTTGATCTTTCATCCGGCAAGGTTGACACATTCTTATTTGTGCCCGAGGTCAATCATTTTTCAGGCGTGTTTAAAAGAAGTGAAAATCCAACGGTCAGGGTCTGGGTAACAGCAGACGAAAAAAAGATTCCTGTCAGGATCAAAGTGAAGGTCTTTATCGGCAGCGTTATTTTTGATCTGGTGTCGGAATATTGAGAAAAAAATAGCCGCCCGTAAATTCCGAGCGGCTGTCTGCAAGGGGTTGAAATAATCAGATTAAATCAACCTGGTCCGGCTCTAACCGGTTTGGCACTGACGTATCCGGCCCCAGGAAAAAAGCTCTCGTTTTGCTGTAGGTAGTTGAAAACCAGATCTTCATGGTTTCAATAAGGGCATATAATGTTGGAACAACAACAAGCGTAAGAATCGTGGCAATCATCAATCCGAAAATTACGACAATGGCCATGGACCGCCACCACTGGCTGGATTCACTGGCCATTGAGATTGTCATGAGGTGAAAATCGTAGGAAATACCGGTAACCATGGGCAAAAGGCCCAGGATGGTTGTGATGGCTGTCAGCAGAACCGGCCGCAATCTTGTTGCACCGGCTGCAATAACAGCATCCCGAACGGCCATCCCGCTTTCCCTGAGTTTATTGGTATAATCAATAAGAACAATGGCGTTGTTGACTACTACGCCTGCCAGAGAAATAATACCAACGCCGGTCATGATGATTCCAAAAGGAGAATTGATGACGGCAAGGCCCCAGAATGCACCCCCCAAAGAAAGAATGACAGAGGCCAGAATCAGCACCGGCTGAATCACAGAATTAAACATGGTAACAAGTATTAAAAAGATTAAGAATAAAGCGATGACAAATGCCCTTGATAAAAATTGCTCGGATTCTTTTTGATCGTCCCCTTCTCCTGTGAATTTATAAGAATAGCCGGCCGGCAGTTCCATATCTTTGAGAGCCTCTTGTGCGATGGATCGTACAATGGTTCCCGTGGTTTTGGTGTCATTCACGTTGGCTTTGACAGTTACCACTCTTTCATGATTCTTGCGGACAATATCTCCGAGCGTTCCTTTGTATTCAATACGTGCCAGTGTGGTTAATGGAACAATTTCTCCTGACGGGGTCGGAATCATGAGTTTGTGGAGTACATCCGTTACCTGGCGATCCGATGCTGCCAACTTTACAACAATGTCATAATCATCATCACCTTCATAATAGGTGGAAACATCAAGGCCGTTATAAGCTATTTTCAACGCATTTCCGATTGAGCTTGTGGTCAGGCCGAAAAGAGCTGTCTTTTGTCGATCGATGAGTACCTGGACACTGGGCAACCCACCCTGGTAGTCATCCCGAATATCTTTGACATGGGGAATTTTTTCCACAACTTTTTTAATCTTTTCCGCAATTTTGCTGAGGACTATAAAATTTTCACCGGTGATTTCAATGTTGATGGGAGGGCCGGTTGGTGGCCCTTCCTGCTGCTCATCCACGGTGATTTTAACACCGGCGATGTGTTTCACCCGGCGCCGCATCTCTTCTAAGTCATCCTTGGTTGGCGATAACCGGTCTCCAAAATCGATGAACTGGATACCGATGTGGTTGGGAAGATTGGAATCAAATGCGGAACTGCCGGCATTTTGAATGACTTTACTGTAAATATGTTCAATATTGTTGATATTGCTGGGTGCCATAAATTTGCGACCATCTATCGTCGTATGTTCCTGAAGCTTTAAGGCCTCATTGTAATCGGAAGACGTGCTGCCCGAAATTGCTATTTCAACTTCTTTTACTGTGCGGTCAATGAAATCTAAATCCGCTCCTTCCGGAGGGTCAATATTGATATAAGCAGTTTTTGGATCAATGGGCGGGAAGAATTCCACCGGCTTTTCAATACCGATTTTCAATGACCATGACTGGAAAAGGATAATCAAAACAGCTACGGAGGCCAGTAAAACAGCGAGTTTATTATTTAAGGCGGTATTCAACACTTTGACATATGTTTTCAGCATCAGCCCCTTAATTTCAATGGGTTTTTCTCCTTGTTCAGAGATCTGCCGGGCGGAGAGCTTTTTAGTACCATCCTCTTTTTTAGGTTTCATGAAAAAAGCACACAGGGCAGGATTGATCACCATGGCGACAAAAAGAGAGGAAGCCAGGGTAACGATCAGGGTGATGGGCAGATACTTCATGAACTCGCCCATGATACCCGGCCAGAAAATCATGGGGAAAAAAGCCGCAATTGTTGTTAATGTTGAGCCAATAACCGGCCAGGCTACTTCCCCTGTGGCTTTCATGGCTGCTTCCACCTTGGGAGTACCCTGCTGTATATATCGATAGATATTTTCAATGATAACAATCGCATTGTCCACCAGCATGCCCAGAGCCAGGGTCAGTGAAAAGAGAACCACCATGTTCAGTGTGTATCCTAAGGCATTGAGAACCGTGAATGACAAAAACATGGAAAAGGGTATGGCAAGTCCTACTAAAAGAGCATTACGGAATCCAAGCGCAATAAACAGGATTAGAACAACAAGGATAAGACCTGTAATAATATTGTTTTCAAGGTCTGCCACCATGGCCCGGATATCTTTTGACTGATCCATTAGTTTGGAAACAGTTGTGTTTTTGGGA
>JAKIUJ010000127.1 GCA_021647625.1 Desulfobacula sp. | reverse complement strand
ATTGGCACACAATTTATTGAATCAAATTTCACGCAATCTCTGGCATTGTCAAGCAGTCCCAAATGGAGAATCGTGGAGGATATATCCGATACGGCTTTTTTTGAGGTTTTTCAAATTTTCCAGCCTTTCCTGAAAGGTGACGATCAACAATTACAATTATCACAAAAAAACAAGTTAAAAAACGACGGCCTGAACGGTTACAATCAATTGTATATTTTTATTGGAATGGGTGTCCGGCCTTTTGAAGATGCTATGTCCAGAGATTTAAAACACAACATTGTGATGGGCCTGATAATTTTTTTCCTAGGCATGGCTGGATTTGTTTCTCTTTTCTGGGCACAAAATTATACTCGATCCCGCAAGCTCCTGCTTGATATAAGAGCTTTTGCCTCTGAGATAGTGGCCAATCTTCCCGTGGGAATTGTGGCTTCAAACTCTGATTACAAAATCACCTATATCAATGATGTCGCCTGCGCTTTACTGGGAACAAAACAGAAGGAAGCCAAGGGGAGGCCCTCAAATAAAATATTACCTAACTATATCTGGAAATTACATGAATTGATAAAAAAAAAACAGGATGTGGTTGAAAAAAAAGTTACACTGATATCAGATAACAATAAACCATTACCAGTTGCGGTTAGTGCCACCAATATCATTGATGCTAACCAAAATTTTGTTGGATATTTGTTTGTGCTTAAAGATTTAAGTGAAATCCGTCAACTTGAAATAAAGACTCAAAGGATTGAAAAACTTGCAGCCATTGGAAGCCTTGCAGCAGGTATAGCTCATGAAGTCCGCAATCCGCTCAGTTCGATCAAGGGATATGTAACATTCTTTGGAAGCCTTTTTGAAAGCGGCAGCGAAAATCGAAAAGCGGCAAAATTAATGGCCGAAGAAGTTGACCGGGTGAACCGGGTCATCTCAGAACTGCTTGAATTTGCTCGACCCTCTGATCTTAAATTAAAAAAAACCGACATGCACGCTCTTATAAACCATTCGATTAAAATTGTGGCGCATGAGGCTGAATCATCCGGAATCCGCATTGTAAAAGATATTCCTTCTGATTTACCCGAAATAATGGCAGACCCGGACAGGCTTTTGCAGGTATTGCTGAATTTATATATTAATGCCATTCAAGCCATTAAAGGAGAAGGGCAACTAAAGATCCGGATAAAACATAATAATATCAGGGTCCGAATTAATATTTATGATACAGGTATTGGTATTCCTCTCCAGGACCGGCAAAAAATTTTTGATCCGTATTATACAACCAAGAAAAACGGTACCGGACTTGGATTGGCGATTGCCCATAAGATCATAGAAGACCATGACGGTGCAATATCTGTGAAAAGCCAAGAAAACAAAGGGACAACATTTATAATATATCTGCCTGTAAAAACAAGCTATAAAAGGGAATCATGATTGGAAAAATATTAATCGTTGATGATGATATCGCCCACCTTACAATGCTGGAAACAGTGTTAAAAAGCATAGGTCATATTGTTGAAAAAGCCACAGACGGGGAGGAGGCCATTTCCTCAGCCAGGCAAATACCGTATGATATGATTTTGATGGATGTTTCAATGACGAACGTCGACGGTATTGAAGCCCTGGAGCAAATCAAGAAATTTAACCCTTCAATCCCGATAATCATAATGACCGCATATTCTTCAGTGGACAAAGCTGTTAAAGCAATGAAGTTAGGCGCATATGATTATCTGACCAAACCTTTAAACTATGACGAACTTAAAATGACTCTTGAAAGAGCAATGAACCACCTTTTGCTTATCATTGAAAATAAAAAACTAAAAAAAAAGATATCATCGGAACACAGTTTTTCTAAGATTATCGGATCAAGCAAGGCCATGAAAGATGTTATCGAAATCGCAAAAATTGCTGCTCCATCAGAAGCAACGATCCTAATCACAGGTGAAAGCGGAACCGGCAAGGAGCTTTTCGCAAAAGCCATTCACAACAACAGTCTCAGGAAAAACAATGAATTGGTAACAGTCAACTGTGCGGCCCTGTCCGAGGCGCTTCTGGAGTCGGAATTATTCGGTCATGAAAAAGGGTCTTTCACAGGTGCTGACAAGAAACGTAACGGTCTTTTTATCCAGGCTGACAAAGGGAGTATTTTTTTAGATGAAATCGGGGAAATACCGAACTCTATGCAGGCAAAACTGCTCAGAGCAATACAGGAAAGAGAAATACAAAGCGTTGGCAGTGACAAATCCATTCATGTTGATGTTAGAATTATTGCTGCAACGAACCGCGACCTGACTCAGGATGTTCGTTCCGGAAGATTTCGAGAGGATCTGTTTTACCGTTTAAATGTGGTCAATATTGAAATTCCTCCATTAAGAAAACGCAAAGATGATGTCCCGCTTTTAGCACACCGATTTCTTGAAAGATATTCAAAAATAAACAGAAAAAATATTCATGGTTTTACGCCTGTCTCAATGGATGCGCTATCAAAATATATATGGCCGGGTAATGTACGTGAATTGGAAAATTGTATCGAACGGGCCGTCATATTATCCGTGGGAGATTATATTTGTGAAAAAGATCTGCTGCCGGTGATTCTTAAGGATTACAAATCCGACACTGATCCGGCATTTGATTCAAATATCAGTGGCATGCCCTTGAATGATGTTGAAAAAATAGCCATTCTCGCAACAATGGAACAAACAAAGGGTAATAAGAGCCGGGCAGCCAGACTTTTAAATATCACCCGGACAACATTGAATAGTAAACTAAAAAAGTATGGTCGATAAACAGCCCGTAATAAAAGTTTGACGCCGTCGCAAAAAGTTCGATCTACTGCGTTGCAGCTTTTTTACAGACAGTCAACATACTATTTATGTATTGTTGAGTGTCTGTAAAAAATCTCTCGCCTTGTATATCGAACTTTTGTACTTTTGCCATCGGAGCTTTTGCCATCGGAGCTTCGAATGGACTTTTTACGAGCCCATCAAATTTACTCCCTGAAAAATCTGCATACGTTAAAAAACGTGTCTTTTTGTTAAAAAAACAATTCGGAGAGTTCATGGACAAATCTATTGGACAAAGGTCTTGGACAAAGGTCTTGGACATTAAAGGACAATAATATCTTGACTTTTTCATAATATTTTCTTATACAACAGTACTGTTTAAAAAAAATTATAGTGCCTGACCGAAAACTCGTGTTTGGACGAAAAGTTGCCCATATGCAAGGCACAAGAAATACTGAAACCGGAGTGTACTATAGTACACGAGGCCCGATTATAATTTGGCAGGATTTTGCAGCAACGAAGCAGATGGGTGGGTTTTCGTTCAAACACTATTCTAAAACATTTTACATGAAATAATACCGCAAACCAGCATAATAGTTTATGTTTTGTCAAACCCTCTGATCTTTTTTGCACAATCCACAGGGTTGACGGTCAAGACTGTGCATGGCTGTGAGTGAATCGATCATTAATATTCATTTTGTCTTTCCGATACTGAAAAATAATTTTGTTGTTTCAAGTATCTTTAATTTTTAAATTTAATTGCTGAATCGTAAAATCTACTCATGGCGGCGGAAAAACGATCAGAATTATTTCCATATTAACCAAAAAAATATCATTGAACATCTATCAGGAGGATTATCATTGTGATTATGTCGAAATTGAATTCAGGAATGGTTTTTTTTATCGTTTTCTTTTTACTCTCTCAACCCGGCCCTGTTTTTACGGCTGAAAGGTCAGCTGTAGCAAAAAAAGCCATTGCAAGCCTGGATGACGACCCTGTGTTAAACGACTTTAGGAAAATTTACACCCGGATTGAAAAAAAATCAAAAAAAGGGGAATTGTCGCGCAAATCAGCTGACAATGCAGACCTATTGGTCATTGAACTAAAAAAATACCTCATAAGTACTAAAGCCCGGTTGGAAATATTAAAGATGGACACCCTGTCTGGTAAAAACCAAAATCAAACCAATGCTGTGGAAAAATTAATTAAGCTGGCCGCTGAACAGGAGCGTGTCAAGTTATCATATCTGGACCAGTTAAAATCCATTGAAGGGAATATGGAGAAATCAACTGCTGATGCAATTGAAAAACCAACCCGCTGGAAAACAAAAAACCTTGATTTTGAAATCGAAATTGAACCCGAGGATATTACCAAGGGAACACAAGAATAAAAAGCGCTTAATTCTAAAAAAAGACGAAACATCAAAACAAAAACAATCCGGCATACATTTTGCAAAACAGAGTTAAAGTTTAAGTTTAATTTAAAGGAGGTGATTTCAGGTTCAGCTTAAAAAAGGATGATTTATAGATACAACAAAATTTAAAACTTTAGTATGGAGAGAAAAAATGAAAAAACTAGTATTTTGTCTGATTCTAATCACTATGTCGGTATTTGTATCCAGTTCCTGGGCCGGCATGAAATTAAAAATCAGTGATGACACAGATATCAATCTGGGCTTTCGCTTGCAGTCCCAATACCTGTCCACGGACAATCAAAGCGGCACCACTGGAAACAGCTATAGTGATTTTAATGTTCGCCGGGCGCGTTTACGCCTGGGCGGAAATGTTACAAAATGGATGAGTTTCTTTATCCAGACGGAAAAAGGCAGTGGAGACGGTGGTTCAGGATATGATATGCGATTGATCGACACATATGTTTCACTGAATCTTAATCCGCTTGCAAAAATCTATCTTGGTCAGCACATGGCCCCTGCTAGTCGCCAGATCGTTACAACATCAGGCGGACTGATGGCCATTGACCGCCCCAATGTAACAAATTACAACCTGACTTGGGGTCTTAACGGAAGAACAAACTTTAACACCGCCACCTTTTCAGACGGCAACCTTGGACTGGGAAACAGTACCGCTGTTCGAGACGAGGGCGCAACCCTTTTTGGTTCTACTTCGATGAGTGATACTTTGCATGTCAAATATTACTTAGGTCTATATGACGGCATTCAGGTGTCAGGCAATGACAATAAGCGTTTTACCGGTCGTATTCAGGTGAACTTTCTTGACCCGGAGGCTGGATATTTTAATACCAGCACATATCTTGGAAAGAAAAAAACCTTTGCCCTGGGTGTCTCCTATGACAAACAGGACGGCATTGCCGCCGATGATGTTCTTGGTGCGATTGATTACAGCTGGTTTGAAATAGATGCTTTTGTCGAATATCCTGTTGGCAACGGTTCTCTCACTTTTGAAACCGCCTATCTGGATCTTGACCTGGATAATGCAACCCAGTTGAATGACTCAACAGCCACAAGAAAGGATGCGCGTCAAACCCAGGGAAATGGATGGTATGCCCAGACCGGGTATCTGTTTAAGGACACAAACATTCAACCCTGGGCAGCTTATGAGCAATGGGAAAGCGATGCAACGGATAATACAGGAAGCTTTGATTCCTGGAGAGTCGGACTGACCTACTTTTTCAAAGGTCATAATGCCAATATCAAAGTTGGTTATGAAAGTCTGAAATCCGATACTAACATTGGTTCATCCACAGAGGACACTATAGATACTTTTTTGGTTGGATTTTATATCACTTACTAGAATAGTGGCTGACCGAAAACATGCTTTGTAAAAAAAGATAAGCGGTCAGGGTAAAAAATATGTCGCCTACCTGATTCAAGGTGCCGGTGATTTTCTTTATCTGACCGCTTTACTTTTTTTCAACACAAATTTTACTGATAGTAATTATTTTTCTTCTAAAACCCCTTGTGTTAGGTTATTATATTTTATTCAATAAAATATTGATCACTATGTATTTGCTTTAAATCTATTGTATGCTTGTGTTAAAAGGGGATTAAAATAAATAATGAATCGAAAAGCTATTTTTACATTTATATCATTGGTCTGTCTTATCCTGAACAGTTGTTCCTACGATGCCTGGATACCCAGTCACCCGACAAAGGAGAAAGACCAATACTGGGTGGACAAAAGGGACTGCGAAAAAACTGTTCAGGCTTTCGCTAGAGATATTGATTACATTGATGGGCGGAGGCGGAATGTAGAGAGTGCCGAAATGATTAATATACGAATCTGCCTAAAAAATAAAGGATGGGGTTATTGACCCAGGGTAAACGCATTTAAACTTGGCATGAATTTTAATTCTTTGTTTTACAGGTACTTATGCAGAACGAGACTTTCATTTGCGTTTACCTTCAAACCGTAACTACCTGAAATCATTAATATGG
Source organism: Desulfobacula sp. (assembly GCA_021647625.1). Lineage (GTDB taxonomy): Bacteria > Desulfobacterota > Desulfobacteria > Desulfobacterales > Desulfobacteraceae > Desulfobacula. The sequence goes on along the minus strand of JAKIUJ010000127.1, from coordinate 5,808 downwards.
AAAAGTTACATGCGTTAGCCCTATATTAACCTGCAGGGCAAACGCATGTAAATTCGGGGTGAATTTAATATTCACCCCCCTGTTATTTATCTTTTTTAAGATTTTGGATAAAATTCACAAGATCCCAGGTCTGCTGCTCGGAAAAGGAATCTTTCCAGGACGGCATGTCGTTTTTCCCATTTTCTATTTTCCAAAACATGTCTCCGTCCGGATGATGACCTGCCATAGCTCTCAGATCAGATGGCCTGGTGTCCATATATTCCGCATCCGGGCCCTTGCCATCAGCATTTGAACCATGACAGTCCACACAATTGTTAACATACAGCTTTTTCCCCCGTTGGATTGATTCTAGGGTATCTTTCACAGGGTTTATTTGTTTTTTCTCCAATGTCGGGGATGTCCAGTGGGACTTTTTTTCTATTTTTATCTTTTTTTCAGGTTTATCTCCATGGGCCCAGACAAAAAAAGCAGGCAAAGTCATCATAACAAGCACTGCAATACATATAGTTTTTAAATTAACTGACATGCTCCCCCTTTTTGTTAAATTTACAAATAAAAAATAACATACGCAATTGGAACAGACAATACGGAGTACCAATAAATTGTCTCTTTACCGGCACTCCGTTTTTTTTGAGTGAGCCCTTAGTGTATGCAATAAGATTATTTTATTTCATAATCAAAATTATACATCAATTTTTCATTGTTTATCATAGCTTTTGTCGTAATGGTATAAACACCTTTTTTCTTCATATCGGCTGTGGTACCGAATCCATTGGTCATAAACATCCCCATTGACTTTTGAGCATTCCCTTTGGCATCTTTTATCATAAAGCCAACCTTTCCGTTCATGACCTGTTTCTGGTTTTTATCCATAATATATACCATGAGATGGTGTGGTTTATCCATTTGGGTTTTGGGCATGCCCTTTTTACCCATATCCATACTTTTTGGTTTTTCACCCTTTTGATCTCTAAGATCCATAAAATAGTATGACAGCATGTAACCATCCACTTTAGATTCATGGATCAAATCGCCGATTTTGTCTGAGTTCGTTTTATCATGCCCTTCCATGGCACTGCCTGATGCGACAAGAAATCCAGTGCAAAAAACAGACACAATAAGAATGCTCACCATAAATTTAATCATTTTTTTCATTGCTAAATCCTTTTTACGTTATAATTATTTTGATTTGATTTCCCACATCTTCCACAGGTTATAAATTACCGGAATAATGAAAAGAGTCATAATGGTTGATGAAATAAGGCCCCCAACCATTGGTGCTGCAATACGCTTCATTATCTGCGATCCTGCACCGGATCCGTACATTACCGGCAACAAACCTATTAAAGTTGTGGCAACCGTCATTATTAAAGGACGAACCCTTTCAACAGCACCTTCAATGATCGATCCATGAAGGTCTGACGGAGAGTCCATCTGGTTTAAACTCTTCCTTCTTGTAAAAACTTCATCCAGGTAAACAAGCATGACTATCCCTGTTTCCGTGGCAAGCCCGGCAAGGGCGATAAAACCCACACCAATAGCAACGGACATGTTATAGTCAAGAAGATATATCAGCCATACCCCTCCAAGAAGGGCAAACGGGAGGCTTGCCATTACAATGAGAACTTCAACGATATTGCCGAAATGAATGAAAAGAAGTACAAAAATAACAACCAGCGTTGCCGGGATAATTATCTGCAATGTTTTTCTTGCTTTTTCCATATATTCATATTGCCCCGACCATATTATGGAGTATCCTGCAGGCATTTTTATCTTTTCTTCTATCACTATTTTGGCACTTTTCACATAGGTTCCAACATCAATATCTTTAAGATCCACATAAACCCAGGCCGTCTGTTTTGAATTTTCGCTCTTAATGCCCGCAGGCCCTTTATGGATTGAAATTTCAGCAAGCTGTGCCAGGGGCACCTGTGCACCTGTCGGAGTGGGCACTATGACACGTTTTATCATATCAATATTACCCCTTAGATCTCGGTTATACCTTAGGTTAACCGGATATCTTTCAAGGCCTTCTATGGTCTCGGTGACATTCATACCGCCTATGGCAGTTGTAATAATATCCTGAACATCCTGTACCAGAAGTCCGTACCGGGCAATTTGTTTCCGTTTGATTTTAAAATCAAGATAATTCCCGCCAGTGACACGCTCGGAAAAAACAGAAAGAGTACCTGGTACATCTTTTAAATTGGCTTCAATCTGTTCTCCGATGTCTGCCAGTATCTCAAGATCCGACCCCAATATTTTTATTCCCACAGGAGTTTTAATACCGGTGGACAGCATATCAATCCTTGTTTTTATTGGCAGGGTCCATGCATTGGTCACACCCGGAAATTTAACCGCCTGGTCCAGATCACTCATAAGTTCTGTGATGGTGATATATCTTTCTTCAGGCAGCAGCCACTTAAACGGTATTTTTAAAATTTCCGGCCAGCCGGAAAAAAACCGGTCAATTTTTTTCTTTCGCCATTCATGGAGAATTTTCCCCTTGATCTGTTCCGGCCATATCCATGTCAAAGGTTTTTTAACCCAGCCCGGCCAGCCGGAAAAAAACCGCTGTTTTGCAAGCATTTCATGTTCTACCTCGGGCTGAAGCATGATTATGGTTTCTATCATGGATAAAGGTGCAGGGTCTGTTGAGGTTTCGGAACGGCCTACCTTGCCCATGACGGTTTTAACTTCCGGAAATTTTTTAATAATCTTATCGGTCTGCTGGAGCAGTTCTTTTGCCTTGGTGATGGAGATAGCCGGAAGAGTTGTCGGCATATATAAAAGGTCTCCTTCATTTAACGGGGGCATGAACTCACTGCCGATATTGGTCATGGGATACCAAGTCACAACAATGGCGCCAATTGCAAAAAGAAGAGTCATTTTCCGCCATTTTAAGACAATCTTTATGATGGGAAGATAAATTTTAATGAGAAGCCGGGCAATAGGATTTCTCTGTTCCGGAATTATTTTTTGAGGACAAAGGCATAAATATAGAAAAATCGAAATCCCAAAAGCAACAACAAGGCTGAGGTCGGGAAGCTTGACTCCAGCAATTCCTAAAAATATAACAGCAAACGGAGGGCCTGCTATTGCTGCAACCCAGAGTCTTAGTTTTTTCTTTTTGGAAAGCGTTGGATCAATTGGATTCTCCTGGATAAAAAAGGTCATCAAAACCGGGATAATGGTAATGGCTAAAATAGAGGATGCAGCCATGGCAGTGGTTTTGGTATAGGCAAGGGGCCTGAACAACCGACCGGATTGTTCGCCTAAACTGAAAACCGGTAAAAAAGAAACCGTAATGATAAGCAGGCTGAAAAAAAGCGCAGGCCCGACTTCTTTGGAGGCATCAATGATGATATCTTTATGGCTCTTTTTCCCCCGGTCGCGGTGGAGATGTTTATGGGCGTTTTCAACCAGGACAATGGAGGCATCCACCATTACCCCGATGGCGATGGCAATCCCTCCAAGGCTCATGATATTGGCATTAACCCCCAGGGGAAACATGATTAAAAAAGACATCAGAATTCCCACGGGAAGCGTAAAAATTGCCACAAAAGCAGACCTGAAATGAAGCAGGAAGATAATACATATAATAGTAACTACAATCATTTCTTCGGTAAGCTTTTCTTTTAACGTTTCAACAGCTCGTTCGATTAAAGCCGACCTGTCATACCCTGCGATAATTTCAACACCATCAGGGAGGCCTGCCTGCAATTCCTTTAATTTTGCTTTTACATTCCTGATAACCTCAAGAGCATTTTCGCCAAACCGTATAATCACCACACCGCCGGCTGTTTCACCTTCACCATTCCATTCAAGGACACCCCGCCTTAATTCATGGCCAATATGGATATTGGCAATATCTTTTAATAAAACAGGGGTGCCTTTTTTATCAAAGGAAACTGCGATATCTTCAAGATCTTCCACTGATTGAATATACCCGAGGCCCCGGACCATGAATTCGGTTTCCCCCATTTCCACAAGCTTGCCACCTACATCGGAATTGGAACGTTTGATGGCATTTTTAATTTTTTGGATGGAAATATTATATGAAAGAAGTTTATTTGGATCAACTTCCACCTGGTATTGTTTTACAAAACCGCCAATGCTGGCGACTTCGGAAACACCCGGGACAGCAGTTAATTCATATCTTAAAAACCAGTCCTGAATAGAGCGCAGTTCCTGAAGGTCTGTGGTGCCTTTTGTGTCTTTTAAGACATATTCATATGCCCAGCCGACCCCAGTGGCATCAGGTCCCAGACTTGGTGTCACCCCCTCGGGCAGCCTTCCCGAGACAAAATTCAAGTATTCCATTACCCTGGATCTTGCCCAGTAAAGGTCAGTACCATCTTCAAAAATAAGATATACAAAAGAATACCCGAAAAAGGAGTACCCCCTAACGACTTTTGCAAATGGAACGCTGAGCATTGCGGTTGTTAAAGGATAGGTCACCTGATCCTCGACAACCCTGGGTGCCTGGCCCGGATATTCGGTAAATACGATTACCTGAACATCGGATAGATCCGGAATTGCATCAAGGGGGGTATTGATCATGGCCATAATCCCTGCAACAATAATAAACAATGTTGCAAGGATAACCATGAACTTATTGTTAACAGACCACTCAATTATTTTTTCTATCATTTTTTTTATGTCCTTTTCTCTGTCCGATTTTTATTCGGGCAATTCACCTATCTGTTTTTTCAGCATCAATATCCTGATTATTCCATGTCTTTAAGAAAGTCATCACTGGATTCCATGTCATTAAAAAAATCGTCGCCATTCTCTTTTTCTGAAGGAGCTGATTTTGCATCAAGCATTTTCTGAATCGCTTCTTTGAGTTGTGACTCTGAATCAAGCAGGAACTGACCGGAAATCACAACCATATCATCCAGGGCCAGTCCGCTTAATATCTCTACCCTGCCATTGTCAAGATAACTGCCTAATTTAACTGCTCTTGGCGTATACTTACCATTTCCTTTGGAGACAAAAACAATTTTTTTCTCTCCTGTGTGGATTACAGCTTCCGATGAAATGGAAATACCTTTTTTGTCTGAGCCCGTATTTATACTTATCTTTGCAAACATATCCGGTTTAAGCTCATAATTCTCATTTATAAAATCTATCCTTACAATAACATCCCTTGTTTTGGTCTGGAGATATGGAAAGGTGTAAAAAATTTTTCCTTTGTATATTTTTTCCGGATTATAGGAAAGAGTCATTTCAACTTCCTGGCCCTCGGCAACACGGGTCAGTTCGTATTCAAAGATATGGGCCTCCACCCATACGTGGGAAAGATCGGAAATGGTATAAAGATCTGTCCCTGATTTCACATAGTCACCTTCAACTATGTTTTTTTTGGTAACCACACCGGGAAAGGGGGATCTGACCAGCAGAGTTTTTTTAACCTTACCTGTTTTCTCCATTAATTTAATTTCCCTGTCTGCAATATCATAGTAGCTTAATCTTTGTTTTGCCGAATCAAGAATTTCCTTATTCAGAGCTGTGTTTCTTTTTTGATAATTTTTATAGGCTGACAAATATTCTTCCTGGGATGCTAACAGCGACGGCGAATAAATTTCATATAAAGGGTCTCCTTTTTTTACGACAAAACCGGTATAGTCTGCATACAGTTTTTCAATCCACCCGCCGGCCTTTTCATTGACAGTTCCGATTCTTGTTTCATCAAAGGTAATATGTCCATAGGTTTTAATGTTGGGGTTAATCAGGCCTTTTTGAACTTTTTCGATTTTAAGTCCCATATTCTGCTCAACTACAGGATCAATTGTAATATTAACC
>JAKIUJ010000126.1 GCA_021647625.1 Desulfobacula sp. | reverse complement strand
ATAATTGTTGAAAGCCTTGGAAATACGTCAATAAGACTGCTGTCTATGGCATCGCTTGCTTTTACCATGGTGTCGAGTTCTGCCTGATAGTTCCATTGGGTTACCTTACCGTTTTTATCCACCCCCACCAGAATCGAAGGCATGGCGTTTATGATATTATAAAGCTAGTTTTCCAGAACATTCTGATCATCTTAGGATTGTTTCCTCTCAATGGCAAGGGCAATATGATTGGATGCAGAAGCAAGGATGTCTATATCTTCTTTGGTGAAATAGTCAGGATCAGTATAATTTTGTATGGCAACCACACCAATGACCTTTTTTTTGATCATCAAAGGCACTCCGATCCAGATTTTGGGCAAGGGGCCGACAACTTTATTTTCGTCATCTCTTTTTCTTAGTTCTTTTTCATCTAAATAAAGAGGCTTTCTTTTTGAAATGACTTCACTGGTTAATGAATTGCCATCTGAAAAGAACGTGTTCTGGTATGTCCCATCATCCTGTTCATCAATATAGAACGGAAAATGGATGGTGTTTTTTTTTTCATTAAAAACGGCAATAAAAAAATTGGGCAGTTTCATAAGTCTGTTTAAGGAATCATAGATGGACTGATAGAATTGGTTCAGATCATGGGTGGTATTGGCGGCATATGATATGTCAAAAAGGGTATGGGGAAGCTTGTCTGAAAAACTTTTTTGATTTGTTTTTTTTTCAAGCTCTTTAATACGGTTTTCAAGGTCTTCGTAAGACGGCCGGTTCTTCATTGTAAATCCTTAAATTAAAACCTCTTATTTATCAACACACAATCGCTTTTTAGTGTTGAATTAATGTTACATAATTCAAAGTAAAATTAAAGCCAATTATCTCGCTATGGACAATAAAGATCAAGTTTTTAAAGGATTTATCATTGGTTTTACCATTTGGCAAAATGTTCCTCCACAACACCACCCATGTTGGAAAATTGAATTGGAGTCTCATCTTTTATTTGAATTAACCCTTCAAAAGTGCCGCAAGGCTGAATGAAGCGGCTTTTTATGATACCTAAATTATCATTGGCAAACCGAAGTCCTTCCGGCTTGAAGAACAGTTGTATCCGGCCATCCAGGGTTAAAATTTGCCAGGTCTGATCCGGATTTTTTTTGTCGTAGATAAAATCAACAGGACCGGTTTCATGCGGTGACCCATTGATCCAGACCGTATTTTCTAAAAGACCGTATTCATAGACACCCTGCGAAAAATTAAAACCGATTCGTGTACCATTATTGTCTTTGCCTGCACCGCAGGCCCAGTTCCAAAAAGTTTTGCGGGGATAGAATCCATTGGTCCAGTCGAAAACCACAAAGGTGTCTGATGGTGTGAGGTCATATTTGTGTTTGTTTAAAACAATCTGTCCTTTGGCACACAGTCCGGCAGCCTTTGATGTAAATGCTTTTTTCCCATTGACCATGGGCATCAGAAAATTCATGAAGGAAAGACCGCAGTCCGGCATCGTTACATCAATATCGGTTTGCAAAGATTTTTTCAGGAAAGATAAATCGGTATCGATCCGGCCTTTGCCGGATGGGTAATTATGGGCAAGGGTGATTTTCCCAAACAAAGATCGGTAACTGCAAATGCCGAGTTCAGGATTCCTGTCATATCGGGCCTGGCCCAGGGGGGGAAAGACAAAAGAAAATTCGGTCATTCGGCGTTTTTGTCTGTCAAATCCAAAGGCAAAGGCACTTGCCATGTATCCAAGATGAATTACGGCACACCCGAAGATAATGTCCGGGTGAAAAATACCCATATAACACCAGCGTTTTTCTTTCAGCCGCTGGTTTAGCCCCAAAACAGAAAAGGGGGCAGTATCAAGGTTTAGCAGATCTGATGTGTCAGTATGACCAAATGGACCCGACCAAGAACCGGACCACGACCCGCATGGGATGGGATGCTCAACGTTAGATGCCGGCATTATGCCATCACCTGTTCATAGCGAAAGCAAGTGGTTAAATGGTCATTAACCATGCCCACTGCCTGCATATGGGCATACATAATGGTGGAACCTACAAATTTAAACCCCCTTTGTTTGAGATCCTTTGAAAAAGCATCGGATTCTTTTGAGGTGGCCGGGATCTCATCCATGGTTTTAAAGCCATTGACTTTTTGTCGTCCATCCACAAATCGCCAGGAATATTGATCAAATGAACCAAACTCTTCCTGGATTTTTATAAAGGCCCGTGCATTTGTGACAGCGGCATTAACCTTTAGTTTGTTGCGGATGATACCGGGGTCTATAAGCAATTGTTCAATTTTTTTTTGCGTATATCCGGCAACAGCATCTACGTCAAATTTTTTAAATGCTTTGCTGTATCCGGTACGTCGTTTCAGGATGGTCAGCCAGGAAAGTCCAGCCTGTGCACCCTCAAGAATAATAAATTCAAACAGCTTTTGATCATCGTGAACCGGAACGCCCCATTCCTTATCATGGTAATTAAGGTATATGGGATCATTTCCAGCCCAGGGGCATCGTTCCATGGTTTTTTCCTTTAATTACTTTTGGGTTTTACCAGCAGGAGATTGGCTGCTGGTGGATTTGTAAAATTTCAGATATTCGTCAATCCAAATCTTGATTTTTGATTCAGCACGGAGCTGCTTGATGAGGACATTTATTTTTGGGATCAGGTGCCGGTATTCAGATTTTTTTGAAAATGTCATATAAAAATTTTCTTCCAGAATCGGTGTGGATAGCACCTCAATTTTGTCCTTATATCCACTGGTATGCGCACTGGCAAGGCCGGGGTAAAGACCGATAATGGCATAATCCGCTCGGCATGCTTCAAGTTTTAAAAAATTTTGTATGGTTTTTGGCACACGTTCAACAGTCAACCGATTAATAATAAAACGATCAAAGGCGCTCCCATAGCTTTCTCCAATATTAGTGTTGCCGATTTTACCGACCAGATCTTCCCACTGGGTGTATGCAAATTTATTGCCTTTTTTTACAAACACAACCACCGGATCGGTCATAAAGCTTACAGTATAATCCATATACGTCAAACGATACGGATTTTTATACGCACTAATGATTACATCGATAATGCCTTTTTCTGCATACTTTTGTACCCGTTTCCAGGGTCCTGTATATTTGATCTCATATGGCACCCCCAATTCCTGGAAAATATACTGGGTCATTCTGGCACCCGCACCCGTAATCGTACCGCCTTGCTGCCAGGTGATGGGCGGATATTCCGGGTGACCGGATATAATCACAGGACCCTTGGCAAAAGTTGTGGCGGTCCACATCAACATGATGATACTATAGGTAATACTTCGAAACAGGGTCGGCATGCTTATGATACCTTTATAAAATGATGTTCAATCTAAAGGGGTGCTTCTATAATAAATGGAAAATACCATATTTTGAAATGGGATGGAACCTAATTCATTTTTTGACATTTGAAAGTAAAATGGATATATTATTCATCAACTTTTATGGGGTATCAAATGTTAAAATAAAGGCAAAATGAGATGATAGGGCCAGCATTTAAAATAGGTACAGGATATGATGTCCACGCACTTATACCGGGTAGAGATCTTATTCTGGGCGGGGTAAAGATTGATTTTGACCGGGGGCTTGCAGGTCATTCCGATGCAGATGTTCTGGTTCATGCCGTTTGTGATGCTATTTTAGGTGCAGCAGGACTTGGCGATATCGGGGAGCATTTCCCGGACAATGATCCGTCATATAAAGGGATATCAAGCATGATCCTGCTTGAGAAATGCCAGAATATGATAAAGGCCCGTGGATTTAAAATTTCAAATATGGACTGTATTGTTTTTGCCCAGGTGCCCAAAATAAGCCCCCATAAACGGATAATGGAAGAGAACATCGCAAGGGTCCTGGTAATGGATAAAAATTTTGTGAATATAAAAGCGACCACCACGGAAAAATTGGGGTTCATCGGAAAAGAACAGGGCATCGCAGCCCAATGTACGGTCTTATTAACAGCGATTCGGGAATAATTAAAATGAGTTTAAAAGTATATAATACATTACATGGAAAAAAAGAAGAATTTGTCCCCATAAATAAAGATAAGGTCGGTATGTATGTATGCGGTCCAACCGTGTATGATACCAGCCATATCGGGCATGCGCGGTCGGTGGTCGTCTTTGATACAATTTTCAGGTGGTTGATGAAAATCGGATATAAGGTGACCTATGTCAGAAATTTTACCGATGTGGATGACAAAATTATCAAAAAGTCTAATGAAACCGGAGAAGCTTGTTCCTTTATTACAGAAAAGTATATTGATGAATTCCACAACGAGATGGATGCCCTCAATGTATTAAGACCCAGTATTGAACCCAAGGCCACAAAGCATATTACACATATTATTGATTTTATACAGATGCTCATTGCCAAGGGCAAGGCCTACCATGTTGAGGACGGGGATGTATACTTCAGTCTTGATTCATTCAAAAACTATGGCAAATTGTCCGGCAGGAATCCGGATGATATGAGGGCGGGTGCCAGGATTGCCGTGGATAAAAAAAAGAAAAATCCATTGGATTTTACCCTGTGGAAACCAGCCAAGAAGGATGAACCTTTCTGGGAAAGCCCATGGGGTAAAGGCAGGCCCGGCTGGCATATAGAATGTTCAGCCATGAGTTATGAATATCTGGGTGAAGGTTTTGATATTCATGGCGGTGGGAAAGATTTGATTTTTCCCCATCATGAAAACGAGATTGCGCAAAGCGAGGCTGTGTTTGGCACACAATTTGTTAAATACTGGATTCATAATGGTTTCGTGGATATCAACAATGAAAAAATGTCCAAGTCCCTTGGCAACTTCACTATGATAAAGAAGGTGTTGGAAAAATATTCGCCAGAAGTGATCCGCATGTTTTTGTTATCCAAACATTACAGAAGTCCCATTGATTATTCTGAAGATTCCATGCGGGAGGTTTCGCTTGGACTGGATCGGGTGTATGCTTTTTTGCAGCGGCTTGAAGATGTCGATGTGAAACCGAAACAAGGACAGGCAGATAGTGGTGATTTATGGCAGGCTTTTTCCGATGCCATGGATGATGATTTCAATTCAGCTAAAGCTGTGGGGTTTGTTTTTGAGTGTGTGAAAAAAGGAAATAAACTGCTGGATGATGCCGGCGTGGGAAATGGCACATCAGGTAAATTAGATGCATCTGTCCTTGCATCATTGGAACAGGTTTATACAGATATAAAAGCAATTTCTAATATCCTTGGCATTTTTATGCTGGATCCTGCTGATTATTTTGCGGCTAAAAAAGAAAAAGGAATGTCAGAGGTGGCCATCACTCCGAAGCAGATCGAAGATCTGATTCAACAGCGGCTGGATGCCAGAAAAAATAAAGATTTTTCAAAGGCGGATGAAATAAGAGATCGTCTTCAGGATTTGAGTATTATCCTTGAAGATGGCCCGGAAGGGACGATCTGGCGTTTTGAGTAGAAATTTCAGTGTTTGAATGAAAACTCACCCAAACACGAGGTAACGGTCAGGCGCTAATTATAACACTGCCTTTAACCCCAGTTTCGCATACCGGCTGATACCGAAATCGGGGCTAATTTTTGAAAAAGGCATTTATATTATTTTTGCTGTGGTCGTTTTTTTCTTTTAGGCTGTTTATTCTTTCTGGGTGGATTGTTTTTTTTTGCCAGTTTGGCCCAGGCATCCCGCAATGTAACCGTACGGTTAATCACAGGGGCGCCTTTGGTGCTTTCTTTTGCATCCAGACAAAAATATCCCAGCCGTTCAAACTGAACCACATGTTCTGCTTCAAGTTCCCCCCGGCATTTTTCAAGTTTGCAGTTCTCAAGTAGCTGTAAGGAGTCAGGATTTAAATTTTCAACAAGATCCCGTTTGTCCTTTTCCGGATTTTCATCCTTAAACAACCGGTCATAAAGCTTAACTTTTGTATCTATACAATCATTAGCGTTCACCCAGTGGATGGTGCCTTTGACTTTTCGGCCATCCGGTGCATTGCCCCCTTTTGTTTCAGGATCATAGGTGCAGATCAATTCGATAACAGTCCCATCTTCATCTTTAATGACATCGGTGCAGGTGACAAGATAGGCGTACCGTAACCTTACTTCCCGGCCAGGTCCCAGACGGAAAAATTTTTTTGGCGGATCTTCCATGAAATCATCCTGTTCCACCCAGATCTCTTTGGAAAATGTGATGGATCGCGTGCCCATTTCCTCTTTTTGGGGATGGTTTTTGGCCATAAGCTCTTCGGTGAGGTCATCCGGATAATTTATTATGGTTACTTTTAATGGTTTAAGAACAGCCATGACCCGTGGGGCTTTTTCATTCAGATCATCCCTTAAGCAACTTTCCAAAAGTCCCATGTCAATGCGGCTGTCTTTTTTAGAAACCCCTATTATATCACAGAATTTTTTAATTGATTCCGAAGTGTAACCGCGCCTGCGCATACCCTCAAGCGTGGGCAGGCGTGGATCATCCCAGCCCTGCACATGATCTTTTTCCACAAGACGTTGCAGCTTTCGTTTGCTTAACACGGTATAATTAATATTCATGCGGGCAAATTCGATCTGCTGGGGATGACAGGGGGTATCGAGTTCATCCAGGGTCCAGTCATATAAAGGACGATGATCTTCAAATTCCAGGCTGCAGAGTGAATGGGTTACCCCTTCAAGGGAATCAGACAGGCAGTGGGTAAAATCATACATGGGATAAATGCACCATTTGTCCCCGGTCCTTGGATGACTGGCTTTTTTCACCCGGTAGAGAATAGGGTCACGAAGGTTCATGTTGGGAGAACTCATGTCTATCTTTGCCCTGAGTATATGCTCGCCTTCATCAAATTCACCATTTTTCATCCGGGTAAACAGATCCTGATTTTCTTCAACAGACCTGTCACGATAGGGGCTGTTTTTCCCCGGTTCGGTCAAAGTGCCCCGGTATTCTCTTGTCTGGTCAGCTGACAGGCTGCAGACATACGCTTTGCCTTTTTGAATCAATTCAACGGCAAATTCATAAAGCCGATCAAAGTAATCTGATGCATAAAAAGGGGTGCCGTATTCAAACCCCAGCCATTTAACTGCGGATTCGATGGAATCGATATACACCTGTTTCTCTTTTGCCGGATTGGAATCATCAAATCGAAGATTGCATCTGCCATTGAATTTCTGGGCCATTTTAAAGTTCAGGCAGATAGATTTGGCATGGCCGATATGAAGATACCCATTGGGCTCCGGTGGGAACCGTGTAACAACCTGTCCGTCATTTTTGTTATTTTCAACATCTTCTTTAATGATGGTTTCAATAAAATGTCCTTTTGAATTTTCTGCTTCCATTTGCCCCTTGATCCTCAGTACTTAATGTTTATGTGTAAAGTTTATTATTTATCACAGATTGGATTTAGGTGGCAATACCCCAAACTAAGTGCAATAAAAAAACTACTCTTTTTATTTAAATCCGGATCAATTGTTTATTTTAACCCCGGGGAATTTTTTAAAGAATAATATTGTTTTTTTTATGCCGTTTTGGTAGCGATTTGGATGTGATCAAAAAAAATGCAACATCTTTTAATTATAAATTGAGAGGCGCTTTGTGAAAGAAGGAAATAGAATAGCACTTCTTGTCGATTGTGATAATGTCAGTCACAATTCAATAGAAGGCGTATTGGAAGAACTTGCAAAGTATGGCATGGTAAATGTTCGCCATGCGCATGGCGACTGGCATAGCCCATCCTTATCCGGTTGGATAGACAGACTGCACCCGAATGCGATAAGACCGATGCAGCAATTTGCATACACAAAAGGGAAAAATGCCACAGATGCAGCAATGATTATTGATGCCATGGATCTGCTATACAGCAAAAGTGTCGATGCCTTTGCATTAATGACAAGCGACAGTGATTTTACCCCTCTTGTGTTAAGAATTCTTGAAAGTGGTCTGCCTGTGTATGGGTTTGGGGAAAAGAAAACGCCCCAACCATTTGTGGATGCTTGCTCCCCGTTTATTTACACCGAAAATCTTGTCCCGGAAGAAGAAGAAAAAAATGACAGTTCTCAGCAATTAGTTAAGCAAAATCGAAATGATTTAAGGGGGGACACCACCCTGGTCAAATTACTAAGAACGGCTGTTGAACAGACATCAGAGGATGATGGCTGGGCGCATATGAGCCGAGTGGGTTACTATATATCAAACAACAGTTCTTTTTCATCTATAAATTATGGTTATAAAAAGCTTGGGGACTTGATACGGGCAAGTGAATTGTTTGATATCCAAATGAGGAACAATGGTTCGGCGATGTATATCAAGGATGTGCGAAAATAAATTTATAGCGGCATTTATTCGTACTCACCAACAGCCTGTTGATAAAACAGGGGAAACGAGTATGTTTTATTCAATCTAATGCCTGATCGAAAACTATAGTGTTTGGGTGAAAAGTTGCCCATATGCAGGGCTCAAAAAATTCTGCTAATTTGGGACAACTTATTTTTTGTAAAAGGTTTTCTAATGAAACCCATTTTAATGAAAGATCTTCTTGAAAAAAATTCGTGCAGTTATAGATAATTAAAGGTAAAATTATAATTTTTAACGTCTAATTTAATGATGTTGCCCAACGCAGTCGGGTATGCATCCCTATTTGGGTGATTATATGACATACAGGGCTGGTATTCGTGACAAACTGATCGGTATTTTTGTTTTGATCAAGGTTATTCCTTTGGTTGTTCTGGCATGGTTTGCCTGGAATGAAATTTTGTCGCTGTCAGCCACGCTTGAGACCCATGTCGATGAAATGGCCGAGACCAGCACCCGGATCACAAAACAGGTATCAAAACTTGCCACATCCAGTTCCATCAGGGCGCTGGATGTTAGATCCCGGGAAGCTATTGAACGTTTGACCACCGATACCGCAAAACAACTTGCAGCATTTCTTTCTGCCCGGGATGTGGATATTCAAGTTGCAGGGTTGCTCAAACCCGACAAAACGCTATACCAGGCATTTGTTGATACCCACACAAAGGATATTCTTCTTCATCGGCCGTGGGTAATGAATGAAGCCGGAGACGGTTGGGTGCCAGAGGTGACTGAAGAAAATGATCCAAAAATCATCCAGGCAAGAAACAAAGACAATAAACTTGATTTTCACTATCGTCCTCCAGAGGAGACTGGGATTATTAAATCCATACCGCTCTATCTGGAAATGACATATATAGATCTTTTCGGAAAGGAATTGATAAAGGTCACCACCTCAGATCTTGTTTCTAAAAAGCTGAATGATATTTCAGATAAATCACAGACCTATTGCCGGGCTGAGACATATTTCAATGAATTAAAAAAACTTGGGCCAAAAGATGTGTATGTCTCGGAAGTGATCGGGGCATATGTGAAAACCCATATGATAGGTCCGTATACAAAAAAGCGGGCAGACAAGATGGGTATCTCTTTTGCACCGGAGAATTCTGGCTATGCCGGCAAAGAAAACCCAGTGGGGAAAAAATTTCAAGGGCTTATCCGGTGGGCAACACCGGTTGTGAGGGACGGCAGGGTAAAAGGCTATATCACCCTTGCCTTAGATCACACACATGTTATGGAGTTTACAGATCATATTGTTCCAACAAAAAAACGGTATTCCGATATTTCCGATGCGGCTTCGGGCAACTACGCATTTTTGTGGGACTATAAAGGGCGCAATATTTCCCATCCAAGAGATTATTTTATCGTGGGGTATGATCCAGCAACAGGTCAGCCGGAGATACCCTGGCTGGAGCAAGCGCAATACAAAGAATTTGAAAACAGCGGTGTTGGGATTACACAGTTTTTACAAGGACTGCAAACCTTTGATAATCAGGCACTTTCAAAAACTTTTTCCAGGGAGTTGGTCAAACAGGGACGGGTTGCTTTGGATTGTCGATACTTGAATTTTGCGCCCCAGTGCGATGGGTGGTACAATTTGACCCAGGCCGGGGGATCAGGGTCCTTTGTCATCCAGTGGAGCGGATTGAAAAAATTGACCACAGCAGCATCTGTTCCCTACTACACCGGTCGGTATGGGAATCATTCCAGAGGGTTCGGATTTGTTACCATTGGTGCAAACGTGAATGAATTTCATAAACCCGCCGTGGCAACCCAAAAAATAATAAAGGCTGTCGAAGATCAATATGTCAAAACCATTGAATTACAGAATCGAACGAATCAGGATGATATTGTTACCTCGCTTCGGACCACGGCCAACCGACTGACGTTTTATACCATTCTTATGGTTGCTTTGGTTATTGCCATTGCTGTGATGATAGCATCTGCTTTAACCGGTAAAATTACCACCATGATCATGGGAATTTCACGGTTCCGGAAAGGTGAGATGGGATATCGCCTTGATATTCAATCCAAGGATGAAATCGGGATGTTGGGGAAGACATTTAATTCAATGGCAGACAGTATTCAACAGGCCATGCTTGAGCTGGAACAATCCAAATTAAGCGCAGAGGATTCTAATGTCTCGTTGCGGGCCATGTTGAGAAGAATTATCAATTCAATGCCATCCATGATCATCGGGGTGGATACAAACACCTGTGTAACCCTGTGGAATAATGAGGTCGAAAGAATAACCGGTAAAACCTTTGAACATGTTGATGGGAAACCGATTTTTGAGGTGTTCCCATTATTGAAAAAAGAAGAAGTAATTCTTTCCCAGGTCATAGAAACAGGGTTAGTGCAAAAGGAAAAACGGCTGGAAACCGGACTGGGTGAGGATCGTTTATTTTATGATATTACCATTTATCCTTTGGTCAGTGACAATATAGACGGGGCTGTCATAAGAATTGATAATGTTACCACCCGGGTTTATATGGAAGAGATGATGATTCAGACTGAAAAAATGCAGTCTATTGGCGGGCTTGCTGCGGGTATGGCGCATGAAATCAACAGTCCCCTGGCCGGGATCGTTCAGAGTGCCCAGGTGATTAAAAACAGGATACGACTGGATTTGCCCGCCAATGTTGATGCTGCCCGTGCCACAGGTGTTAATCTTGAAAATCTCAACAGTTATTTTGAAAAACGCAACATTTTTCAAATGCTGAATTCCATACTGGATGCCGGACATAGGGCGGCTGATATTGTGGCAGGTATGCTGACATTCAGCAGAAAAAGTGGCGATGCATTCAAGTTGCACCGTATTGAAAAAATCTTAGATCAAACCATTGATATTGTGAAAAAAGATTACAATATCAAAAAGATGGTTGATTTCAAGAATATTGAAGTGATTTGTGACTATGATTCAGATTTACCCGAAGTCCCCTGTGACATGGGTAAGCTTCAGCAGGTCTTTTTTAATATCCTTAAAAACGGTGCCCATGCCATGGCGAAAAATCCAACAGATCGGGCACCTAAGTTTAAGGTCTCAAGTCGAAAAAAAGGAGATTTTGTCGAAATTGAGATAGAAGACACGGGACCCGGCATGGATGAGGCGACTAAAACAAGAATTTTTGAACCTTTTTTTACAACAAAAAAGGTGGGTATTGGAACCGGACTTGGGCTCTATATTTCTTATTTTATTGTGGTGGAAAATCATAAGGGCAGCATTCATGTTCATACTGCCCCGGACCAGGGAACCCGGTTTTCTATACAGCTTCCTTTAAGGATCGGAGATGAGATATGAAATTGCCGATCTAACCGTTGTCTGTATTTTTAATACTGATATACTTCTTAGTCTTACATTGGGAACACTTTAATTAGTGCCGATCAAAAACCCGTGTTTGGGCGAAAAGTTGCCCATATGCAAGGCGCAAAAAATTCTGAAACCGGAGTGTACTATAGTACATGAGGCCACTCCCATGATTTGGCAGGATTTTGCAGCAACGCCGCAGATGGGTGAGTTCTCGTTCAAACACTGATTAACTATAACCATATGCCGAGGTAATATCAACATATCATGGGATTGTTTAATTTAGTTTCACCCTTTGCACCCACCGGAGATCAGCCTAGTGCCATTGAGAAGCTCTCCCAGGGGGTGTTGAACAATGAAAAACATCAGGTGCTCTTAGGGGTGA
>JAKIUJ010000125.1 GCA_021647625.1 Desulfobacula sp. | reverse complement strand
AAATTGAAAAACAAACCCTATTTTATCATTTCTGAACCCGGCAAGTTGTACGTCGGAAAAAACAGATAAATCTTTGTTTTGAAATAAAATTTTGCCTGAATCAGGTTTATCAAGGGTTCCGATCAGTTGGAGCAAAGTGGATTTACCAATGCCGGAGGAACCGACAACAGCAATAGTCTCACCTTTTTGAATTTCAAAAGACGCGTCTTTCAAAATTTCAATTCTTGATGTTTGCGAATAAAATCCTTTTGACACGGATTCAAGCGTAATAAGAGAAGAAACATTATCCATATCGAAGCGCCTCAACAGGATCCATTTTTGAGGCTTTATAAGACGGGTAAAGCGTAGATAAAAAACAGATCACAATTGCACTCAAGGCTATAGTCGCTACATCAACGATCTCAAGTTGAACCGGAAGGGTCGAAAAAGGATATGCATCAGGCAATTGAATAAAGTCATACTTTTTTAATAAAAAGCATATGACAACACCACTGATTGTACCTATACAAGTACCGAAAAAACCAATAATCATTCCCTTTATGATAAAAATTATGCGTATGGTTTTATTTGTTGCACCCATTGCTTTGAGCACGGCAATGTCTTTTGTTTTCTCCATCACCATCATTATCAATGCACTTGCAATGTTGAAGGCGGCAACAAGAATAATCAATGTCAAGATGATGAACATAGCTGTCTTTTCTAATTTTAATGCTGAAAATAGACTTTTATTAATATCCATCCAGTCCCGCAGATAAAATGGATACTTCAAATTTTCTGACAACTCCTCTTTCATGGCTTTTACACCGAAAACATCTTCAATCCATATGCCAATAGCAGAAATTTTATCCCTGGTGCCAATCAACTTCTGGGCCTGTTTCAAATGAACATAAGCAATCGTACTGTCATATTCGTACATGCCCGAATCAAAGGTTTCGGCAACAAGGAATCGCTGCATTGACGGCATATGGCCCATGGGTGAAATGACACCTTTAGGAGTCATAAGGATAATTTTATCACCCTTGATCACCCCAATGGCATTGGCAAGTTCACTACCTAATATAATCCCGGGAAGCCTGCCCTTTTCTTTTGGGGTCCCGAGAACCTGTTTTAATCGATCCGAATCAAATCCTTTGATCAAGTTGAATGTATTGCCTGGATTGATCCCTCTCACCAGGACGCCTGAAAACGAATGTTTTGAACGAATCATGGCCTGGGCAAACAGGATGGGAGAAGCATCTCTCACATTTTTTTTTAGATTGAGGTCTTTGAGAATAGATGTATAATTTCCAAATTTCCCTGAATAATTCATCAAAAGGATATGCGGTTCCAACCCCAAAATTCTTTTTCTAAAATCCGTTTCCGCACCGCTCATCACGGCAATGACCACAACAAGAGCCATTACGCCTACGGTTACCCCTGCTACAGAAAGAAAAGTAATCAAGGAAATGAACCCTTCTTTTCTTCTTGCTTTTAGATACTTACCCGCTATGAATAATTCAAACCGCATCAATTATTCAGTTCTATTTTTCATATGGGGAAAAAGAATAACTTCCCGTATGGATGGCGAATCCGTCAACAACATGACCAATCTGTCAATTCCGATTCCCTCTCCTGCCGTTGGCGGCATTCCGTATTCAAGAGCTTCCACATATTCAGAATCCATAATATGGGCTTCGGGATTGCCTTCATCCCGTTGTCTTACCTGCATTGAAAAACGATCATGCTGGTCTACCGGATCATTAATTTCCGAAAATCCATTGGCAATCTCACGTCCGGCAATAAACAATTCAAACCGATCTGTCAGTTCAGGATTAGTATCGCTTTTACGGGATAATGGAGAAACCTCAACAGGATATCCTGTTATAAAGGTGGGTTGAATCAGTTTTGGCTCGACAAGGATATCAAATAGTTTTGTTAACACTTTTCCATGTCTGTCTTTTTTTGTAATCTGAATATCATTGTCCCTGGCAAAATCAAGCAAGGCTTGCGTATCATTGATTATTGCAGCATCAATTCCACCAATTTGAGTTAAGGAATCCATCATGGTAATGCGTTGCCAGCCTTTTTTAAATTCAATGGCAACACCCTGGTATTCGACAATTGTCGAGCCGCAAATCTGTTTTGCAATGGATTCGAACATATCTTCGGTCAAATCCATCAATTGCTCATAATCTGCATATGCCTGGTAAAATTCGACCATGGTAAATTCAGGATTATGGCGGGTTGAAACCCCTTCATTTCTAAAATTTCTATTGATTTCAAATACCTTTTCAAAACCACCAACGACCAGACGTTTCAAATAAAGTTCCGGAGCAATTCTCAAAAAAAGTTCCATGTTAAGTGCATTATGCCAGGTCTTAAACGGTGTGGCTTCAGCACCACCGGGAAGTGGCTGCATCATGGGTGTCTCAACCTCCATGAAATCCTTTTCTTCGAAAAACCGTCTCATTAAAGATACGATCCGGCTTCGTTTTAGAAAAATCTGCCTGGCTTTGTCATTCATGATCAAATCGAGATACCGCTGTCGATAACGTTTCTCAGGATCTTTAATTCCATGGAATTTTTCAGGCAATGGTCTCATCGCTTTAGACAGCAGCCTGAATTCTTTTGCTAAAATAGTCCACTCACCGGTTCTTGTCTGAAACAAAGGCCCTTTAACACCTATAAAATCGCCTATATCCAGCTTTTTAAATAATGCATATATGTCTTCACCCAATTGATCTTTCTGCAGATAAGCCTGGATCTGTTCGGTGCTGTCTTTAAATCGAATAAAAGAGGATTTCCCCATTTTATTGACTGCCATCATTCTACCGGCAATATAAAAATGTTCACCATCTTGCCCCAGTGATTCAGGTTTTTGCTCAATAACTTGCTTGAGAGAAGCAATTGTACAGCTGGGTTTAAAATCATTCGGGTAAAGTGGAATACCCTGAGTCTTTAAATCGTTAATTTTCTCTTTTCGAAGTTGAAGCAGTTTGCTTTCTTTGTCCATGGTCTTTAAGTCTTTCTCATTTATACTGCAAATTGCAGATCAATTAATTATTGTCTCTGATAAAACATAAAACAAGGATAAATAGCCTAGTTTAAGTGAAATTGTCAAGATTTTGATTTTTAGATTTTATGGGGTCTCTTTAAGCAGAATTGTAAAGATGGTTCCTTTTCCAGGTGATGATTCAAAATCAATCATACCGTTGTAGCCGTCAATTATTCGATGGATGATAGGCAAGCCAAGGCCGGTGCCTTCAGGCTTGGTGGTAAAAAACGGATCAAAAATGTGATTCATTTGATCTTTGGCGATACCGGACCCGTTATCTTCAATGGTTAAACAGACTCGATTTTTCCTAGTAGATGTCAGCTCAATAATGATTTCCCCTTGCTCTTTGATTGATTGTGCGGCATTTTTTAATAAATTCCATAAAATTTGGCTAAAATGATCCGGATCAATAAGAATGGTTATATTTTTTTTCAAATTCATTTTAACATTGATTCGTTCCCCCCATTCAGGATCATTTAAAAAAAGTGTCGCCGTCTCTTCAATCGCCTTAATCAAATTGGTTTCTTTTGCATTGTTAATATTTGGTTTTGCAAAAAAACGAATATCGTTAACTATATTTTTAAGACGATCGGTTTCTCTCAGGATAATCTGCATGAGTTTATCTTCATATGATCCGGGATCAGCATCTTCCCTGAGCAATTGAATAGAACCCGATAAGGATGCCAATGGATTTTTAACTTCATGGGCAATACCGGAAATCATTTCATCCATTGCTGCCATTTTTTCCACCCGTTTTAAATGTTCCTGGGTGATTTTTAAATCCTGTCGGGCGCCTTTGAGTTGGGCTGCAAGGATACCGCTTAAGATAGAAACAGCAAAACAGGCAACAAGAAAAATGATAATCCTGTAAATGATATAACTTTCATCAATACTGCCGGACAGGTATGGCTCTCCAAGATAAGGAGTGATTATTCCGTAGTATTCAAGTTCTACCAATACACCATACTGGATACTGGCAAGTGTGGCAATAATAATGCTTCCTCTTAGAAGCAAAAGCATGGAGGTATAAATAATGACAACCAGATAAAGAAAAGTAAAAATACTATCATAGCCGCCGGTAACATAAATGATGAGCATAACTCCAAAGGTATCAATAACCGTTTGTACATACGCCAGGAGTATTTGATGATTAAACTTATTGAGCCAGACCAGATAAAAAATGGATAAAATTAATATGAATGCTGCAATATTATATAAATATAAAAATGGTTGTGAAAAAAAAGATAATTTTTCTCCGATTGAAAAAACAAGACAGGAAATGATCAAAACAAGTGCAAAGACAATACGAAATAATATTATCCACTTGATTTGAGTAGCCAACTCCGTTGTTTCTTTAAACTTTTTTTTCATAGAATTTTATTTGTTTACCCGATGGCACCGGCCATGCTGAAAATCGGTAAATACATAGATATCACAAGCCCGCCAACAACCACACCCAGAAAAACCAACATAAAGGGTTCTATCATATCGGTAAGATTTTTCACCGCCTGATCAACTTCATCATCGTAAAAATCTGCTATTTTTTCCATCATGGTATCAATCGCACCTGTTGATTCTCCAACAGCGATCATGGAACATACCATGGACGGGAAAACACCGCTTTCCATCAAAGGGTCAGCCATTGATCGCCCTTCTGCAATACCTACTTTAACATCCTGTATGGCAAATTCGATTATTTTATTCCCAGACGTTTTAGCAACGATATCAAGTGTTTCCAAAATTGAAACCCCGCTTGAGAGCATGGTGCTTGTGGTTCTTGTAAATTTAGCCACGGACACTTTTCTTATGAGAATACCGATAACCGGCAGTCTTAAAAACATGTCATCCATAAGAATACGCCCTTTTTCCGTGGCATAAATTTTCTTAATTGCAAATCCTGAAGCAAAAAAACCACCGAGGATCAAGAAAATATTATTTATTGCAAAATCACTTAGTTTCATGACAAATAGTGTGGGGGCCGGCAATGCCGCACCAAAATCTGCAAACATCTCCGCAAAAACAGGAATAACAAAAACAAGAATGATAGATACCACGATAATGGCGACAAAAATAGTGATGATGGGATAGGTCATGGCGCCTTTGACCTGGCGCTTGAGTTTTGCCATTTTTTCCATGTAAGCAGAGAGCCTTTTTAATATAACATCAAGGATACCACCGGCTTCACCGGCTGCAACCATATTGATAAACAGCTCATTAAATATTTTCGGAAATTTTTTTAATGCATCGGCAAAGGTCTCTCCTGACTCTACTGATTCCTTAATTTTTTTTAAATTTTTCTTAAAGGTTGGGTTTTCCTGCTGTGCCTGAAGAATCTCCAGGCATTGCAATAAAGGGAGGCCTGCATCAATCATTGTTGAAAACTGCCTGGAAAAAATTATTACTTCAGCTTCTTTGACTCTGGGTTGAAGAAACTTTATATTTTCAAACAGGTCTTTGGGTTTTTTCTTGATTTTGGTTGGCGTTATTTTTCGCCTCAGAAGACTTTGCTTTACCTGGTCCGATGTTTCGGCCTCCATTTCTCCTTTGACTTTTCTTCCCTTGGGATTTTTTCCCTTCCATTCATAAATAGTGGGCATTATCAATCCTTTGTGTTATTTTTACCATCAGAATAATGATCGGTCTTTGAAACTGGTTGTGACCGGATCGTTTGTAAAAACTCATCGATTATACTATATAAATTTTATGAATTGATTACAACAGGAGTTATTTCTTGAAAAAAGAAAAAGCCGTCAAACCTAAAATAATCATTACCAGTCATATCAATGCTGACTTTGATGCGATAGCATCTATGCTTGCGGCTCAAAAGCTCTATCCAGGCTCTGTTATAATTTTTCCTGGTTCGCAGGAAAAGAGTATGCGTGATTTTTTTATTCGATCTACAAGTTATCTTTTTAATATGATGGAACCCTTTGAAATCGATTTTTCTACAACTTCAAAGCTTGTAATTGTAGATACAAAACAAAAAAACAGACTGCCACAGGTTGCTGAACTTCTAGAAAAAAAAGATCTGAAAATTGATATCTATGATCACCATCCACCCATGAAGGGTGATATTCAAGCATCTTTTGAGATTACTAAATCCACCGGGGCCACAACCACGATATTAAGTGCTCTTCTACAAAAAAAAAAAATGACTCCAACGCCGGAAGAAGCCACGATCATGGCACTTGGTATTTATGAGGATACCGGATGTTTTACTTATTTATCAACCACAAAACAAGATCTTGAACAAGCAGCCTTTTTGCTTTCCTGTGGTGCAGATTTAGACACCATTGTCAAACTGGTGGTAAAAGAAATAAAATCCGAGCAGGTCACCTGGTTAAACGAACTGTTGAATGAAATGTCCATACAAAAAATAAACGGTATGGATATTCATATTTCCACCATTTCTTCGCCAACATATATCAATGACCTGGCGACTATTGTCCAAAAAATTGTCCGAATGGAAAATTTAGACATCTTTTTTGCAATTGTTCTAATGGGAAATAAAATTAATATCATTGCCAGAAATCGAATTCCGGAAGTGGATGTGGGAAAAATCCTATCGGAATTTGGCGGAGGGGGACATGCATATGCAGCTTCGGCAACGGTGGACCATAAAACCCTTGCACAGGTAGAAATAATGCTTGTTGAAAGACTGCAACAAGAAGTCAAAAACATTCAAATAGCTATAAATCTAATGTCTTCTCCTGCAATCACCATTGAACCCGCCGCAGACTGCAAGACGGCAAGCAGTGTAATGACGCGCTATAATATCAATACGCTCCTTGTGGTGAATAAACAAAAAAACAGATGTGAAGGGTATATCACAAGACAGGTAATCGAAAAAGCACTATACCATAATTTAGCCCACCTTCCGGTGGAAGACTATATGAATTCAGAGACGGTGTCGATTTCATCAAATGCAGACCTTTCACAGATCGAAAACATTATCATTGAAAGCAAACAACGGCTTTTACCTGTTATCGACGAGAAACGAATACAAGGTGTCATTACCCGGACCGATCTTTTAAACTATCTGGTCCAACACAATAAAGAATTAAAACAAAATGAATCGGAACTGGGTATAAAGCGCAATGTAAAAAAAAAAGATATCGTTAATATTTTGTACCAGCGCCTGGACAACCGGATCAAGCAATTGATTGAAAATATAGGTCAGACCGGTCAGGATCTTGGATTCAGTATTTTTGTTGTTGGTGGATTTGTACGGGATCTGCTTTTAAACAGGCAGATCGATGACATTGACATTGTGGTGGAGGGAGATGGTATAGAATTTGCCAAAGCCTATGCAAAAAAAGAAGGTTGCCGAATCAATACCTATAAAAAATTTGGAACTGCCGTTATCATATATCCTGATAATTTTAAAATTGACGTGGCCTCTGCAAGACTCGAATATTATAAAACACCTGCGGCCCTGCCCATAGTTGAAAAAAGTTCCATAAAGCTTGATCTTGCGCGTCGTGACTTTACCATTAATACCCTTGCCATAAGTTTGAATCCTGAAAATTTCGGCACGATGATCGATTATTTTGGTGCCAACAGAGATCTAAAAGACAAAACCATCAGGATCATTCACAATTTAAGTTTTGTGGAAGACCCCACCCGGATCTTTCGAGCCATCAAGTTTGCAAACCGGTTTGGATTCAAAATAGGTAAGGTGACCTCTAACTTAATAAAAAATGCTATTAAAATTGATTGCTTTAAAAATTTAAGCGGACTGCGCGTCCTCTCTGAGTTAAAACAGATTTTTGAAGAAGAAAACCCCATTTTTGCCATTAAAACAATGGCCTCCTATGGCCTTGAAAAACAAATACATAAAGATTTGACCTTTATCCCTCAAACCTACGACCTTCTTGAATCTGTAAATAAAATACTATCCTGGCACGACCTTTTATTTGTTGATGAAACATATCCCAGATGGGCGGTTTATTTTATGGCCATTTTAAACCGCTGCCCCTATAAGGTTGCAACTCAAATATGCAATCGCTTGAAAATACCTTTAAAAGAAAGAAGAATTCTTTTGGACAGACGACTAAAGTCTGAAAAACAATTGTATGTGATTGAAAATTCCAAAGAATACTCTGCCCAGGATCTGTATTGGTGCCTTATTCATTTTAATACTGAATATATCCTTTATATGATGGCGCTGGCTAAAAATGAGACTACAAAAAAGGCTATTTCAAACTTCTATACGCATCACAGAAACATCAAACCCTATTTAAAAGGCAGGGACCTTTTAAAATTAGGGATCAAACCCGGACCCATTTATACAAACCTGCTCAATAATATCATCAATGCCAAGCTTGAGGGTAAAGTTAAGACAAAAAAGCAAGAGCTTTTATTGGTTAAAGAATATGCTTTAAAAAACAAACTTATTGATTAAACCAAATGTTTTTGCTAATCCCCAATAACAATTTTAAATTCATAAGCACCAGGAAAAAAAACTCATGAAAAATGCAGACTTTTTAACCGGGATCACCACCAGCGGTACCCCCCATCTTGGAAATTATGTGGGTGCCATCCGCCCGGCGGTTGAGTCCAGCAAAAATCCCGATCTGACGTCCTATTATTTTCTGGCGGACTACCATTCACTTATTAAAAATCATGACCCACGGTTAAGAAAACAATCAGCCCTTGAAATTGCAGCCGCATGGATCGCTTTAGGTCTCGATTACGACAATTGCGTTTTTTATCGCCAATCCGATATTCCTGAAATACCTGAACTGACCTGGATACTCACCAGCCTGACAGCCAAAGGACTCATGAATCGAGCACACGCCTACAAAGCAAGTGTTGCCGATAATGAACAAACCCAACAAAAAGATCCGGATAAAGGCATCACCATGGGACTGTTTTCATATCCTGTTTTGATGGCAGCTGATATTTTAATGTTCAACGCAAGAAAGGTCCCGGTTGGAAGAGACCAGGTTCAGCATCTTGAAATGACAAGGGACATTGCAGCACGATTCAACCATATCTATAAAAAATTATTTATCCTCCCAAAAGTTGTTGTGGATGAAACCTCTTGTGTATTATCCGGCTTAGATGGTCGCAAAATGAGCAAAAGCTATAATAATTTTATTCCTTTGTTTGATACTCAAAAACGTTTTAGAAAATTAATCATGAAAATTAAAACTAATTCTCTTGGCCCGGATGAACCCAAAGACACTGAAAACTGCACCCTTTTTTCAATTTACAAGGCATTTGCAACCCAAAGCGAAACAGATATAATGGCCCGGCGCTTTAAAGAGGGTATTGCCTGGGGAACTATGAAACAAGAGCTTTTTGAACATATTAATGAACTTTTAAAAGCCCCGAGGACAGAATATGACAAATTGATTAAAAATCCCGGTGATATTGATGAAATACTGCGAAAAGGTGCCCTAAAGGCAAGAGAATTCTCAGTGCCTTTTCTTGATAAAATCAGGAAAACCATCGGTATCCAATCACTGGGTTAACCCGCTTATTCACAGGTGATTAACCGGTTAACCCTTTTATTTCTTTTGGGCTCAGATAACGCCATTGACCCTTCTTTAAGGAACCAAGGTTGATATTGGCAATTCGCACCCGCTTTAACATATCAACCTTGTTACCTGTTTGAGCGACCATTTTTCTTATCTGCCGATTCCGACCCTGTTTAAGTGTGATACAAAATGATGATCCGGACAACCGCTTAACTTTGGCTTTCCGGGTTTTTTTCTTTTCGATCATAATTCCCCTGGCCATGCTAAGTAATGATGCGTCAGAAACAGGTTCCCGAGTTGTAACAATATACTCTTTTTCATGGTTAAACGAAGGATGAGATAATTTGTTGTGAAGATCTCCATCATTGGTTAGCAACAACAGTCCTTTCGAATCCTTATCCAACCGGCCAACAGGATAAATACGTTCATCAACTTTTACCAGATCCAGAACAATTTTTGCATTTTGATGGGAACAGGAACTGATAACGCCGACGGGTTTGTTCAGGGCAATATATATTTTGGATGTTGCTATCTTCAAAATAACAGGCTGCCCCTTGAACAGCACCTTGTCTTTGGAAGGATCAACTTTAGTACCCAACTCTTTAACAACATAAGTGTTCACCTGGACAAAACCGTTTAAAATATGCTCCTCAGCTTTTCTTCGAGAACAGATGCCTGCGTGGGCAAGATATTTTTGCAACCGCATATCTAAGACCTGTAGTCTGCATTTATTTTCACGTAATTTTCACTAAAATCACAAAAAATAAAATGATCCGACTCATCCCCGAGATTTAAATCAAGGGTAATATCAATTTCTTTTTTCTTCAAAAGCACAGCTGCTTTTTTTTCAGCCTCACTTCCCAGCCACATCCCATTTTTCACTAAAGCTTGATCCTCAAAAAACAGGGCCATGGTATCAGGATTAATCTGGGCTCCGGATCGACCGGCAGCAGCCGTAATTCTTCCCCAATTGGGATCTTCACCATAAATGGCTGTTTTCACCAGATTTGAATGGGCAATGGTTTCCGCCACTTTAAAAGCATCCTGTTTTGTTCGGGCACCTTTGACATTGATTTGAATCAGTTTGGTGGCGCCCTCTCCATCTCTCACAATCATTTTAGCAAGTTCAAGACAAACCTCATCTAAAACCTTTTGAAACACCTTTTGAGATTCCTTATCTCTGATATCAACCTTGGAGGCGCCATTGGCCAATGCAAACAGGGTATCATTGGTACTGGTATCCCCATCAACCGATATCCTGCTGAAAGATTTCTCGTTGGCTGTCATAAGGCATCGTTTTAACAACCCTGAAGAGATCTTTACATCAATACAGATAAACGCCAGCATGGTGGCCATGTCCGGTCGGATCATACCGGAGCCTTTTGCAATTCCTGTTATTTTAAACGGTATATTTTCTATTTTACCGGTTCTTTCTACAATCTTGGTACAAAGATCCGTTGTCAGAATAGAGGCGGCAAAGTCATCCAGTCCTTCTTTGGAAAGAGCTTCGACAACTTGCGGAATACCTGTTTCAAATTTTTCCATGGGAAGGGGCTGCCCAATAACACCAGTGGATGATACCAATATGTTATTTTCACGAATACCAAGGCTTAATGATAGTTTTTTAACGCAACTTAATGCATCCTCCATCCCTTTTTTTCCGGTAAAACAATTGGCATTCCCGCTATTTACGAGTATGGCCTGAATTGTTCCGGATTTAATGGTCTGTTTTCCTATAATTACAGGTGCTGCAACAACTTTGTTTTTGGTGAACAGGGCAGCGGCAGAAGCTTCTCGCTCACAGAAAATCAATCCAAGATCTTTTAGTTTGTTTTTTTTGATGCCGGCAGGTATTCCGGCAAATTTGAACCCTTTCACGATCTATCCTCCCAAAAAAACCAAATCAATATTAAAGAACGCACTATACGCATGTACAGGGTGTGTGTAAATACGCAAACAACTAATGATTAAAAATAGTCATATCCATGAACGGATAAAATGTTCAATGGCACTATAGATACGCTCAACCCCCTTGCCCAATAAAATACCATGGCGCTCGTGATCAAAAATATAATATTCTTTTATATCCGATCCCAATTGTTCAAATAATCGCAACGTCCCGGCAGGATTAACAACCGGATCTTTTCTTGATTGAACCACAAGTGTCGGCCATGGTATTGCTTTGAGTTTGGGTTCCAGCTGATCCATCAATTTTTCAAGCTGCCTGATCCCGGCAATGGGATTTCGAATATAATTAATATGGGGATTTTCAGGGATATTTGCTACAAATTCTTTTGCAATGGAATCCAGGTGAATCATTTTAATCATTGAGTTCCAGGTATCGATAGCGGCTACAAAATAGGAGCCTAAATCCTGTAGACGCATTGGCGGTGCCACAGCAAAAACAGCCGTTATATCATTAACCCGTGTGGAAACATCCAAAGCAAGACCAGCCCCGGTTGAAAATCCGCCGATAATAATTTTGTCACATGAATGCCGAAGCACAACAAATGCCTCCTCAACTGACTCTCTCCATTGATCATA
>JAKIUJ010000327.1 GCA_021647625.1 Desulfobacula sp. | reverse complement strand
AGCCCCATGGTCTGGCTGAAATTTGGCGGCGTGTCAAAAATTATTTTCACCTCTGGCCCTTTGAGCATTAGGAGATAATTTTTAAAAAATTAACCGCAGCGTTCAGGGATCGTTAAAAAATAACTTCACATAATCTGTTTCCAAAAGTTCCAAAGGGACTGGACATTTTGCAAACAGAATGTGAACTGATTTTTGAGCCGACCCTTAACCTTTAACCATTAAAAAAGGAGTGATCATGAAAAAAATTATGGTATTTAGTTTGGCTTTATTTTTATCTTTGATGTTATGCATCGGGGCGTCATTTGCCGGAGATCCGATCAAGGTGGGTGCAGGCCAGCCCATTACTGGCCGGTTTGCTTTTGCCGGCAAACATATCCATCAAGGCCTGATGGATTCTTTAGGGTATGCCAATGAACAAGGTGGTGTCGGTGGGAAACAATTTAAATATATTTATGAGGATACAGGATATGATTTAAAGCGCGCCATTGCCTCGTTTAAAAAAATCATGGTCCAGGAAAACCCCCCAATGATGTATGGGGAGTCCACAGGTGTGGGTAAAGCCATGGCACCGGAAATTAATTCCAGATACCATGTTGTCTATGGCTCCACGAGTTTTTCAGAAGAACTCAGTAACCGTGAAAAAAATCCTTATACCTTTGTAAGTGGACCCTCTTATTCCCAGCAATTTGGCGTTCTGCTTAAATATATTGCCGACCAGCCAAAGAAAAACAATAGACCTCACAGGGTGGCTTTTTTCTATAGCGACACGGAATTTGGGCGGGACCCCATTCCATACGCTCGTAAATTGGCCAAGGAATTAGGGATTGAGGTTGTAGCAGAAGAGGTGACAAAGGTTGGAGCCGTGGATATTACAAGCCAACTTTTAGATCTGAAACGAAATAAACCAGATTATTGTATTTTCCAGGGCTATGTCGTTCCTCCCATACCTGAAGTTATCAGGGGTGCAAAAGATTTTGGTCTTGATATCACCTTTATGGGGACTTTCTGGGCCATGAGTAAAATGCTGCTGGACAAACTGGGCCCGGACGCTGAAGGGTATATGGGCGTGTCCCCTTATGCATATTGGTACATGGATGATGTTCCCATGATTCAGGCCATGCATGCATATTCTAAAAAGCATCATCCCGATGTTACTTATCGCCCCAATTCTTATATGCAGGGATGGTTCACAGGTATGATCTATGTGAAACTGACCCAGATGTGTTATGAGGCGGGGTTGCCTATCACAGGTGAAAACCTTAAAAATATGCTTCCCAAGATCAAAAACTGGGACACCGGAGGGCTGAACGGTGTGGTAAGTTTTTCAGGTTCCAATGCCACGGCCACAGGAAAAGTTTATAAAGCGCAGAATGGTAAATTTGTGGCGGTTTCCGACTGGATTCGACTGGATGAGTAATGGAAAATTGCTTGGAGTCGCTTAGAACCGGATAAAATGATGTCCTGCCCTTAAAGTTTGCAGGGCAGGACAATTCTTTGGCTTTAAATTAGATATAGAAAAAGGCACATGACAAAGGTGCAGTACAGGAGGATTACGTGTCGGCAATTCTGGAAGTAAATAATTTAGAAGTGCTCTATAACAATATCATCCTGGTGTTGAAAGGGCTTTCCCTTGAAGTTAAAAAAGGGGACATTGTTGCATTACTCGGGTCTAACGGTGCAGGTAAATCAACCACCCTTAAGGCCATCAGCGGTTTTTTGCCCCTGGAGGACGGAGAAATTACAGATGGAACGATTCTATATAATGGAGAATCGCTGACACACATTACACCCCATAAAATTGTTCAAAAGGGTATTTTTCAAGTCATGGAAGGACGGCGGGTTTTTGAAGACCTTACTGTGGAGGAAAATCTGATCTGCGGTGCTTACACCCAAAAAAATAAGGCCAAAATTGCCAGGGACATGGATAAATGTTTTGAGTATTTTCCCATATTGAAAAAAAGATATAAACGTATCGCAGGGTATTTGAGTGGCGGAGAACAGCAGATGCTGGTGATCAGCCGGGCGATGCTGGCTACCCCAACATTGATGATGCTGGATGAGCCTTCCATGGGGCTTGCTCCCATGCTCGTGGAAGAGATTTTTGAAATTATCAAGAAAATAAATCAAAATGAGGGAACAGCCATCCTGCTTGTGGAACAGAACGCCAATATGGCGCTGGATATCAGTAACTACGGGTATATCATGGAAAACGGAAGGATTGTGTTGGATGGGTCTGTGGATCTTTTGCGAAATGACAAAGATGTCCAGGAATTTTATCTGGGCATGGGTCACGGAGATGAAGATGCAAGCTACCGCAATGGGAAACATTAAAAGCGGAGGAAAA
>JAKIUJ010000124.1 GCA_021647625.1 Desulfobacula sp. | reverse complement strand
TTTGTACCTCCGCTTTTAATGGCGCACTGGCCCTACAATCAGATTTTTCAACCATAACCCGCTGTGAATCGCTTGCATCGCCGCTACCAAGAAAATAGACGGCCTGACGATTCTTTTCTGCTGTTTGTTTTGCTTTTTCTTCAGACATTAATATTATAGCAGCACCCTGATCCACCGTCACAAATGAATTCATGTATTTGGTATACGGAAAAGCAACAGGTCTATTGTCCGGTCCCGGTGTAATAATCTGCTCAGATGTTCTGATAATTTTTGACCAGGCATAGGGGTTGCTTGATGCTGTCTTAC
The DNA here is from genome assembly GCA_021647625.1 of Desulfobacula sp. Lineage (GTDB taxonomy): Bacteria > Desulfobacterota > Desulfobacteria > Desulfobacterales > Desulfobacteraceae > Desulfobacula. The sequence continues at coordinate 11,801 of JAKIUJ010000124.1, read as the reverse complement.
TAAAAGAAGCCCACAGATCACCAATTTTGTTAAGGTATACATTTAATTCTAAGCTGGACATACCCCACAATGCAGTTTCAAACAAAGGAAACCCCTGCATGGGATGCTCAATTCCATGCACTTTTTCCAAAGGCGTGGCCCCGATAAGATCATCACCTGAATAATCATCGGGAATCCCGCGAAACAGTGCACTATCGACCCGATTTTTTGCATTATCCCTTTGAACATAACATTCAGCCCCTGCAATCAGAATCGAATCCAATTGGTTTCGTGCAATCAATCCTGCTGCAAGATTAATCAATGTTTGAGGTGAATTACCGCCGATGCCTGATACCGTGGCCAATTGCGGGGATGCCCCTATGTTGGAAGCCAATTGTTTTGCAGGGGATAAATAATGCCGGCTTAAGGTTCGCACGACCATAACACCATCCAGTTCCTTCAGGACATTCCTGGAAATTGTTGTTTCAGATGCTTGTACAGCAGCTCTGACCATCAATCCCATAGGGTCTTGTGCCTTAATATTAATTTTTTTTGGTTGAACGACCTGTCCCCATCCCGCAACAACAACGTTTCGTTCCATAAGCCTTTACGATCCTTTTTCAATCCAATTTTCTCTGCAAACTATAGGGTTGGTGCAAGTGTTACGTAAAACACCGGGTTTGTCAACGCCCTGTGACGTCAGGGCCAGGGTAAACGCATGGATAATCCTTTGTCCAGGGCCAACGCATGTAACTTTTCCATATTAATGCTTTCAGGTAGTTACGGTTTGAAGGTAAACGCAAATGAAAATTTCGTTTTGCATAAGTACCTGTAAAACAAAGAATTAAAATTCATGCCGGGTTTAAATGCGTTTACCCTGATCCTTTGCCTTTTATCTGTTGTTTTTTGCCCGGCTCTTTGTTATTTATTTCATAATATAGTTAAAATGTAACTATAATAATAGTAAAAATTGATAGACAAAAAACAATATTAGTAGACGGAGGCTTGAAATGAAAGATGTTGTAATTGTAAGCGGTGTTAGAACTCCTGTAGGTGCCTTTGGCGGCTCTTTAAAAAGAGTTCCTGTTGTAGAACTTGGCACATATGTCATGAAAGATGTATTGAAAAGAGTGGGTTTAAAACCTGTAGTTGATGCTTCCCAGGATGAATTCTCCCCGGCAACTTTAAAAGACCAGGGTATGATCGATCTTGAGAAGAAAGCATATGACTATGATGAGACACTTGCACCTGTATTTGTTGATGAAGTGATTATGGGTAACGTACTCCAGGCAGGTCAAGGCCAGAACACTGCCCGCCAGGCTATGATGGGTGCGGGCATTTCAAGACAAAGCTCTGCCTTTACCGTTAACAAAATCTGCGGTTCCGGTCTCAAGGCGATTGCATTGGGTGCCCAGGCTATTATGTCAGGCCAATCCGAAGTGATTATCGCCGGTGGTCAGGAAAGCATGAGCAATGCCCCCATGGCATTAAGCAAAGCCCGATGGGGACACAGAATGGAGTTGACCGGCATAGGTCCTGTGCACGACCTGATGGTTTTTGACGGACTTTATGAAATTTTTTACGGCTACCACATGGGCCTGACAGCTGAAAATATTGTTGAAAAATATGGTATTACAAGAGAAGAACAGGATCAATTGGCAGCCCTAAGTCATGCCAGAGCGTTTGCTGCAGTCAAGGACGGAACATTTGCACAGGAAATAGTACCGGTAACTATCAAATCCTGGAAAGGCGATACCATTGTTGATACGGATGAGCGACCTATGGAAACCAGCGTGGAAAAAATGGCGAAACTTCGTCCTGCTTTCAAAAAAGACGGCAGCGTAACAGCTGGTAACGCTTCGGGTATCAATGATGCAGCTGCAGCCGTTCTTCTTATGACACAAGAAAAAGCAGATGAGTTAGGTCTTGAAAAACTGGCCAAGATAAAAGGCTTTGCCACAGGCGGCCTGGATCCGGCTTATATGGGTTTGGGACCCGTTCCCGCAGTTCGAAAAGTATTAAAACAAACAGGTATGGGCATTGATGACATTGATATGATTGAACTCAATGAAGCCTTTGCTGCCCAGGCGATCGGCTGTGTAAGAGAACTCGATATCGACGTGGAAAAACCCAATGAACTGGGGTCAGCCATTTCCATTGGCCACCCCATTGGGTGTACCGGTGCAAGACAGATGGTAACAGCCATTCACCAAATGAAAAGAAAATCCTATTCCACAGGATTAATCTCCATGTGTATAGGTGGTGGTATGGGTATGGCAATGGTGATAGAAAGATAAGATTTTCACTTTACTTGAAACCATTAAAATGGTAATAAACCTAAGATTTATAAAGCAATGATAAATATTTGAAATCAAAAGCATAAAGAGGCATTTTTATTATGGATATTCCCAGAAAATTAGGCATACTAATTTACACTATGGTTCCCGCAATTGTCGGTGGCGGTATTGTGTACCATTTTTTTGGAAGCTTTACTCAAGTTATCATTTTTGAAATACTTCTTGTTTTAGCCGCTCTTGGAATTATCAGCAGCTAAAACAAGTTGGCCGTTTCATTTAGTGTTCGGTCAGGCACTATTTATGTAAAGCCGCATTGGTGCAAATTATTCTGCATTGTGCGGCTTTACATGGTTTTTAACGAGACCATAATTACAACCAGATTACATTGGTGGATCCTTTGGAACAAAACCTTTCTCAAAGAGCTGTCTTCATATTTTTTATTGGACTGTTCTGCATTGCTTTTCTGCTTGCAGGCAAGCTTATTGCTCCATTTTTTGCCATTATCATCCTGGCTATTGTTTCAACAGGTGTCTTCAGCCCGGTCTTTAGATTTTTCTCAAAAAAACTCCCCCCCAAAGTAGCCTCGCTTGTCACTTGTGTGCTGATTTTTTTCCTCGTTTTTATCCCTTTGGTATTCTTTGTCGGGGCATTGTCCACTGAGGCATTCAACCTCTACTCCATGGCCAAGGACGCCGTTTTTTCCAGTCAGCTAAAGGATCTTCTTGAAAGTACCCAGGCCTTGGAGCGAATCAATATTCTGCTTGCAAAGGCAGGAATTGAAAAACCAATCACCTGGGATGCGTTGATACGCCCCATCTCCGAAGTTGGTAAAATTGTTGGTTTTTCTTTATTCGAGCAGGCACGATTTATTTCCTCAAACGTGTTTAACTTTATGCTTTATTTTGCTTTAATGCTGATTGTTGTATTTTACATGTTCATGGATGGTGAAAAGTTTATCAAGTACATGTATAATCTTTCCCCCTTGCCGGATGAACATGATGAGAAACTATTTGAAAAATTCATGGACATGGCGGGTGCCGTTCTTATTGGTAACGGCCTTGGCGGCTTCATTCAAGGTGTTGCCGGCGGATTTCTTTTTCTTTTTTTAGGATTAAACTCCCCATTTTTATGGGGCGTGATCATGGGTTTTCTTGCCTTCTTACCCATTGTAGGTATCGGCATCGTTATGATTCCGACAGCGGCCATTTTAATGCTTAAAGCGCGACTTAGCGCAGGTATTTTTGTTCTTGTTTTTTATGCGGTTCTTTCCTGGGGGATCGAATACATTTTCAAACCAAAAGTCGTTGGGGATCGTGTAAGCATGCACCCGCTGATTGTGTTTTTTGCCATTATAGGCGGTCTGAAGGCATATGGCATATTGGGCATTATATACGGCCCCTTAATTGCCACTTTGTTTTTAACACTGGCAGATATATATTTTTCAAGCTTTCAATATATGGTTGAACCTGGAAAGGTTCCAAAAGAATATTAAGTGGAGTTTTAAATTTGATTATAAATAAAGAAAGTAATGTGACGAGTATCGAGAAGGAGATGAAACAATCCTATCTCGAGTATGCCATGAGTGTAATCATAGGTCGTGCCCTTCCTGATGTTCGCGACGGTCTCAAACCTGTTCACCGCAGGTCTCTGTATGCCATGCATCAGGTGCGGAACGATTGGAACAAACCGTATAAAAGATCTGCCCGTATCGTTGGTGATGTCATGGGTAAATATCATCCCCATGGAGATGCTGCCATATATGACACCATTGTCCGAATGGCCCAGCCCTTTTCCTTAAGATATATGCTTGTAGACGGCCAGGGCAACTTTGGTTCTGTGGATGGGGATTCTCCGGCAGCCATGAGGTATACCGAAGTCAGGATGCGTAAAATTGCACACCAGATGCTGGCAGATCTTGAAAAAGAGACGGTTGACTTTATTCCCAATTATGACGAAACCTTAGACGAGCCCACTGTTTTGCCGACCAAATTCCCGGCACTATTGGTCAATGGATCGTCGGGAATTGCTGTCGGCATGACAACCAATATCCCTCCGCACAACATCATGGAAGTGATTTCCGGGCTGAAAGCATTAATTGATAATCCGGGGATTGATATTCCTGAGTTGATGACCCATATACCCGGACCTGATTTCCCAACCTATGGTCATATTTATGGCACCAAAGGTATCTATGAGGCATATACCACAGGACGTGGTATCATCACCCTTCGCGCAAAAGCAGAGGTTGAAGAAAACAAAAAGACAGGTCGGGAAACGATTATTGTTACAGAACTTCCCTACCAGGTAAACAAAGCCAAATTGGTTGAAAAAATAGCCGAACTTATGCGGGACAAAGTGATTACCGGTGCATCTTTTGTCAGGGATGAATCGGATCGTGATGGTATGAGAATCGCTGTAGGGGTTAAACGGGATCAGATTGTTGAAGTCATAATCAATCAGCTTTATAAACATACCAATATGCAGACAAGCTTTGGTATTATCTTCCTTGCGGTTGTTAAAAACCGACCGCAGCTTTTAACCTTGAAAGAAATTCTTAATCATTTTGTCGATCACCGAAGAAATGTCATTGTCCGAAGGACAAAATTTGATTTAAGAAAGGCCGAAGAAAGGGCACATATTTTAGAGGGTTTAAAAATTGCTCTGGACAACCTGGATGAGGTAGTGACATTGATTCGTGCATCGCGCTCTCCGGAAGAGGCTAAAAACGGATTGGTCGCAACCTTTTCACTGTCTGTCATTCAAGCCCAGGCAATTTTAGATATGCGGCTGCAACGGTTAACCGGGCTTGAAAGGGAAAAAATCAATACTGAATATGATGGTCTTTTAAAAGATATTGCCTGGTATAACGAAATCCTTTCCAGCGATTCGGTTGTCAAAGGCCTGATTAAGGATGAATTGTCAGAGCTGGAAGAAAACTTTGGTGATGCGCGCCGCACCCAATTTGTCGAAAGTACCGGGGATATAAGCATTGAAGATCTGATTGCCAAAGAAGATATGGTCGTTACGATTACTAGAAGCGGCTATATCAAACGAAATCCCATCACACTCTACACCAGTCAGCATAGGGGCGGAAAGGGTAAAACCGCCATGGGCACAAAATCGGATGATTTTGTTGAACATCTTTTTGTCGCGTCCACCCATGACACCTTTTTATTTATCACCAATTTTGGAAAAGTCTATCAATCCAAAGTATATCAACTGCCCATGGCCGGTCGTTCCAGCCTTGGGAAAGCCATAGTCAACCTGCTCAATTTTGATGAGGGTGAAAAATTAGCCACAGTGCTGACGGTCGAGGAATTTGCAGATCACAAATATGTGGTAATGGCCACAAAAAAAGGGAGAGTCAAAAAGACCGGTCTCATGGCCTATTCACGGCCGAGATCCGGTGGTTTGATTGCAATTAAACTGGCAGAAGGTGATGAGTTAATTTCAGCCCAGATCACCAATGGGGACTCAAATATTTATCTGGGGTCTGACGGTGGAAAGGTGATCCGTTTTCATGAAAAAAATGTCCGGGCCACAGCAAGGGGCTCCATGGGCGTCCGGGGCATGAGAATTGATTCGAGTGCACATGTGGTCGGCATGCAGGTATTGGGTGACGAAACCACCCTGCTTACTGTAACTGAAAATGGATATGGTAAACGATCCAATGTTGAAGAGTACAGAACCCAGACCCGCGGTGGCAAAGGTGTATTCTCAATCAAGACCTCCAAACGAAACGGAAAAATGGTTTCCCTGCTTCTGGTGGATACCAATGATGAATTGATGATGGTAACCGATAAGGGCAAGTTGATTCGTACATCCATTGAGGGTATTAATGTGATCAGCAGAAATACCCAGGGGGTCAGACTGATCAATCTTTCACCAAAAGAATCCTTGATCGGTATTGCACGCCTTCCGGAAGTAGACGAGGATGAACCCTGTGAGAATGATCTTGACGGCAATGATCCTTTAAATGAGGAGAATGGTGATCAACAGGAAGACAGCCCAAAAGGAGATCCAAAAGGAGATCCGGAAGATAATATTGCCCCATAAAGGGAGTGGGCATCGAAGACGTCTTAAAGAGAGGTTTCTAAAAAACGGGCTTCATGGATTTCATGACTATGAAGTCATAGAGTTGCTGCTGTCTTTGAACACCCCTCGCAAAGATTGTAAACTCAGTGCCAAATTGCTTTTAGAACGGTTTAAAACATTCCAGGGTGTTTTAGAAGCCCCCGGCCATAGACTTTGCGAGGTACAGGGTGTGGGGCCTGCGAACAGTCTTGGTTTAAAATTGATAAAAGCTGTTGCCGACAGATATCTTGAAGCAAAAATTATTTCAAAGGATGTGGTTCAAAATTCAAAAGATCTCATTGAATACCTGAACCACCTCATTAGACACAAACCCAACGAAGTGTTTGCTGCAATTTTTCTCGATGCCAAGAACCGGGTTTTAACATCGCAAATCCTTTTTGAAGGCACGTTAACAAGCTCTTGCGTTTACCCAAGGGAAGTGATTATCAGTGCATTGCAGCACAATGCTGCGGCGATAATTTTTGCCCATAATCACCCCTCAGGAGACATAAATCCGTCCAGAAGTGATATCAATATTACAAGAGAACTATTGTTTGCGTTAAAGTATGTTGGAATTATTGTACATGAGCATATGATCATCGGAAGTGAAGGTACATACAGCTTTGCAAACCAAGGCATCATTTCAAAATTTAACAAAGAGTTTAAAGAACAAAATGTCTAAAGAAAACGAAAACCCTGAGTGTTTCGGTCAACTTGAAAAAGTATTTCCCATGGCTGATAACGGCTTACGACAAACCCCTGATGACTGTTTTTATCAATGTCCTGTCAAAACAAAATGTCTTCAACGGGCTATGGGTACAAAAGATGGCGTAAAATTAGAAGAAGAAATCATTGAACGGGGCAGTAAAGCAGGTGTCATTAATTTTTTTGAACGATGGTCCCGTAAAAAACAATTGCATAGAAAAGTTGCCAAATAAAAAATCCTGCCAAATGCTTCGGAGGAAAAGATGAAATCAGTCAAGCAGATTGATGTTAGATCAAAAAAAGTCTTTGTCAGAGTCGATTATAATGTGCCATTTGATGAAGATCAAAATATTACCGACGATAACAGGATTGTTGCCACCTTGGATCTTATTGCATACCTGCAAGAGCAAAATGCAAAAATCATACTGGCATCACACCTGGGCCGCCCCAATGGTGAAAAGAATCCAAAGCTCAGTCTGAAACCGGTGTGCGAAAAATTATCAAAAATCATATCCCAGGATGTCTGGTTTATTGATGACTGCATAGGTGACAGCGTATTAAAAAAAGTTAGACAGATGGAAGATGGACAAATCCTGATGCTTGAAAATTTACGATTCTACAATGAAGAAAAAAGCAATGACAAGACTTTTTCAAAGCAACTTGCTGCACTTTGCGACGTATATATTAACAATGCGTTTGCTGTATCCCATAGGAATCAAGCATCTGTTACAGGTATCCCGAAATACGCACCACAAAAAGGCGCAGGATTTTTACTTGAAAAAGAACTTCAATCATATTACGATTCGGTGGAAAATCCCAAAAAACCCTTGGTGGCAATAATTGGCGGGGCAAAAGTATCCAGTAAACTAGCAGCGCTTGAGAACATGCTCAATTTTGTCGATACTTTAATCATTGGCGGAGCAATGGCCAATACTTTCTTAAAAGCCCAGGGCATTGACACCAAAGGCTCAATAATTGAAAAGGATCTTTTACAAACTGCCGCCGGTATCCTTGAAAAGGCAAAGGAAAAAGGGGTAAATTTATTGTTACCCAAAGATTTGGTCTGTGCACAAAAATTTAACAAAAATGCCCTGTCCCGGGATGTGCTGGTAGACCAGATCCCGGATAAATGGATGGCTCTGGACATCGGCCCCATAACTTGTGATGACTACGCAAAAGTTATTAAAGATGCCGGGACCATTGTCTGGAATGGGCCCATGGGTGTTTTCGAAATGACCAAATTTCGGTTCGGAACGCAAAGTGTCGCCAATGCGATTGCCACTTCAAGTGCATTTTCAATTGTTGGTGGTGGTGATACAGGCCTTGCTGTAAAAATATGTCGTGTGGTTGATCAAATCAGTTATATTTCAACCGGAGGGGGTGCTTTTCTGCACTTAATGGAAGGGAAAAAACTACCGGGAGCTATTGCCCTGGAATAAAATAATAGGAGGCAATGTGGTATTCTGCAAGCATAGAGACAATTTAAGCCGTGAAGAACGACTCAAACGTTCCTACTATGAAGTGTTGCGCGATGAGTTGGATCAATTTGTCCTTGGATACTCCCTTGTAGGTTCATATAATAACTTTCTTCGATTAAGAACCCCATATCCCTTTGTTGAATTGAGAGAGCTGAAACCCCGTGCCAGAATACCGGCAATAGAGTTTGATGCCCAAAACTCATTCCTCATTATTTTTTGTGAAGATTCCATCGATAAAAAACACAAAAAATATATTCGTTACTTTGATGCAAATAAAACAACGAAAAACAATCTGCTAAAACACAAATATTTTCCAAATATTGAAAACTTCGACCGGAATTTAAAATTTTTTGATACCAGTGATTTTTTCTCTCTTTTACGATCGCTGCTCCCGATTGATTATGCCCTATTGATTCAAAAAATTCCCCAGGCCAGGGTTCGATATGCCCTGACCCATTTCCATGTCAGAATTGACTGGCCCATTGCCGAGGCATCTGAAGATCTTGCAAAACATCTAAGATATATTTCAAAAGATCTCTACGAAAAAGGGGATAAGTACGCAGAAGATTTCCAGAAAAAGTTCTTTGAATACTATGGTATTCCGGTTCTTTCCGGAGGCAGAAGAACAGCCGCGATCGTTGCCGCCCAATATTTCAGACAGATGTCATCAATTTCTACGGTCTATGTAGCGTCCAGTGAATCAAGAAACCTGTTGAGGATAGATGAGAAAGGGATTTCTAAATCAGTCCTTGTAAAATTACCGCTTAATGAAATTAAAAAACTGACGGACATCGCCGGTATCACCCAGACCAACTTCACTAAAAACTATGTGATTGCCCGGCAGAGAAAGCATTTTATCTGCATTCTTAATGTCAGATATGACTATACTGCCCATGCCTTGCCTTCCGAAGGAGGGAGACTTCGCGAACTCAATCCGGATACAAACTGGTTAACGGTATCGGAAGAATATATTTTGCCAAAGCCTTCTGTCATGATACATCCGCCTATTCCATATAAAATGGTCTACTTATAAACAATTAAGAGAACCTACAATTTTTTGAGCATGGCAATTTCATCACAATTGGGAAAACTGACGCAACCAATGCAGTCCGCCCAGATTTTTATGGGCAGATCATTCTTGTCAATTATTGAAAAATCAAACCGTTTAAAAAAATCCGGCAGGTAGGTTAACGTGAATAAATCATGAATCTTAAAATATACCGCTTCTTGAATGCATCTTTGTGTTAATATACTGCCGATACCCTGTCCTGTGGATTCGGGTGCCACAGCAAGTGACCTTATTTCCGCCAGATCTTCCCAGCAAAACTGCAATGCACAGCATCCGACCACTTTTTTTTGTTCAAGGTCTTCAAATACCCAAAAATCTCTTATATGATCATAAAGTTTAGACAGGGGTCTTGCCAGAAGTTCCCCTTTTTTACTGTAATATTGAAGCAAGGTGTGAATAGCACCCACATCACTTATTATAGCTTTTCTTATCATTGAAATCCTTTATGGCTACCGCATTAAATTTATATGAAATAATATTCAAATTCCGTCTAATATTTCATGTTTTGTCAAAACCTATGGTTTTTTGCGCAATTGCTTGCAGGCAAAGCTGCGCATTGCCGTTATTCAAGCTTATAAATTAAGTATGTTATGTATTATAAGGTAAACTCAGCCCGGTCTGTCATTTTTTTATAACCATACCTATTTCAAAAAAGTTGACACTGCCTTTTGAAATTCTTCATCTGTAAATGGTTTATGCAAAATTTGATTAATACCCGATTTGGTCAATACGGAGTCGTCAATACGAATATCTCCATCATTTTCTTCAACAAAATCACTTTGCGTTGTGATCATTAGAATCGGGAGATCAGATCTATTATACTTACGTCTGACTTCCCGGGTAAGTTCCAGACCACTGATATTCGGCATATTCAAATCCGTGATCACCAGATCCGGTTTCTTTTCTATGATTTGGGGGATAGCATCTTCGGGTCTGACAAAGGTTACGGGATTGTATCCAAGCACGGTCAGTTTATTTTGATAGAGTTTCAGCATCATTTTTGAATCATCAACAACAAAAATCCGGGCTTCCCGAGCTTCCGGTTCAGCTTTCTCCGACACCTGTCTGGCCACATTTTTTGAAAACTCTTTTTGACCGATGCTGCCCATCTTCTTTAAAAAAGATTCCCGTGTTGTTGTATCCGCTTTTGTTGTAACATGGATTTGAGCAAGCTCCAGAAAAGATTCCTCCTCCACCAAAAAATTAAAGATATTGCCGGCATCCGAATCAATTAGTGCAGCTACGGCATTTTTCGAATCTTGTGATCCGCCCCTCACCACATTTCTCAGCCCTGCAACCAAGGCTTTTGACAAATTTTTATCAATTGCACGGGCTGCACTCATCCGAACAGCTTCCACCGGATCTTGAAGGCCCTGAACAAGACTGATGGCCGTTTTGGGAGAGGGAATCCTCTCCATAGCCTCATAGGCAGCCTGTCGGATATTAGCATCATCGGGCTGTGTATTGACAATGTCCAAAATAGGAGCGACAGATGCTGGGTCTCCGATATACCCCAATGTGGTAACAAGGTGGACTAAATAATCGGCCTCAGCGTTCTGGAACGCTTTTGTCAAAATAGGCGTGGCTTTGTTACCCATTTTGATAATCTGGTCAATGGCGGTATCTCTTACAATGGTAACCTTGGAACTTAATAAGGCAGTCAATTTATCCAGAGAATAAAGATCCTGCATCTCAGACAGTGCTTCAACTGCAAATTTATTGATTTCTTCATCTTCTCCAATAAATCCGATGAGTTGATCAACAGCATCATTTCCACCTGTCTCGGAAATGGCAAAAATGGCGGCTTGCTTGACATCTTGATCCGGCTGGTTGGCCATGTTGGCAAAAATCGATAATGCATCTGGCTGCCTTAGTTTTCCAAGAGATGTAACAGCCTCAACAATGATATCCTTATCCGATTCTTCTGAAATAATTTTTGTAAGTGCCGGTGCTGTGTCTGCTAACAGCAGATCCCCTGCAGCTCTTAAAAAGAGGATCCTTGCTTTTTTTTCGTTTTGAGAAATGTACTTGACAACAAGATCCGTATTGCCAAAAGCTTTATCCAGAATAAGTTCATAGAGAGATTCCTGAACTTTAGGATTTGATATTTCTACCTTGGTAAGATATTCAAGCAGCGGAAAAACAATTTTTTCAGGTCCTTTGGCAAGCTCAATCATTTCCTTTCGTTGAACTTCAATA